>NZ_JBAGKF010000023.1:0-126565 GCF_037034185.1 Amycolatopsis sp. VC5-11
TCCGCGCTGTGAACCAGGAGAAACGCATGAAAGCCGTACACATCAAGGATCTCGAAGGCCCGTCGACCGTTTCGGTAGTCGAAGCCGACGCGCCTTCGCGCGCTGACGACCAGGTGCTGATCGACGTCCACGCGGCCGGGGTGTCGTTCCCGGATCTGCTGCAGACGCGCGGGCTCTACCAGGTGAAGCCGGAGCTGCCGTTCATCCCGGGCGCGGAGGTCGCCGGGGTCGTGGCGGAGGCTCCGGAAGGCGCGGCGGTCAAGGCCGGGGACCGGGTCGCGGCGCTGCCGTTCCTGGGCGGGTTCGCCGAGCGGGTCGCGTGCGCGGCCGACGCGGTGTTCCCGATCCCGGACGACCTGGGCTTCGACCAGGCGGCGGCGATCCCGTTCAACTACCTGACCGCGCATTTCGCGCTGTGCCGCCGAGGCCGGATGGCGGCTGGGGAGACCGTGCTGGTGCACGGCGCGGCCGGCGGGGTCGGGACGGCGGTCATCCAGGTCGCGAAGGCGTTCGGTGCGGGCAAGGTGCTCGGCGTGGTGTCGACGCCGGAGAAGGGCGAGACGGCGGTCGCGGCCGGGGCGGACGAGTACGTGCTGGCGGACGGCTTCAAGGACGCGGTGAAAGCGGCGACCGGCGGCCGGGGCGTCGACGTGATCGCGGACGTCGTCGGCGGCGACCGGTTCACCGATTCGCTGCGCTGCCTCGCCGCGGACGGGCGGATGCTGGTCATCGGATTCACCGGCGGGTCCATCCCCGAGGTGAAGGTGAACCGGTTGCTGCTCAACAACTTGGACGTCGTGGGCGTCGGCTGGGGCGCGTACGCGCTGCCGCGGCCGGGGTACCTGCAGGGGCAGTGGGCGGAGCTGCTGCCGAAGCTGGCCGAGGGCGCGATCGTGCCGCCGCTGGGCGGGAGCTATCCGCTGGCGGACGTCCAGCAGGCGTTGGAGGCCATCGAAAACCGGAAGGCGCTGGGGAAGCTCATCCTGGCTGTCCGTCCATAGCGGACTGACGCGGGGCGAGGTCTTGGGTGCCGACGGCAGCCAGCAGTTCCAGGGCGTCGCGGCCGGGTGGCGCGGTGAACCAGAGGAGGCGCTGGCTGCCGTCCTCGCTGAGCAAGTTCATGCAGTCGAGTTCGAGCACGCCGAGCGCCGGGTGCAGGATCCGTTTGCGGTCGGTGCGCCGGACGGCGACCTCGCGCTGCTCCCAGAGGTGCGCGAATTGCTCGCTGCGGGCGAGGAGCGTCGCGAGGAGTTCGTCGGCCAGGGCGTCGCGGCCGCGTTTGGCGAGCGCGGCGCGCAGGTCGGCGACGAAGACGCGCGATTGGTGCTCGTGTTCGTCCGGGTGGTATCGCCGCCGCGCGGCAGGGTCGGTGAACCACTGGTAGACGAAGCTGGCCCGGATGCCGTCGCCGGGAGCCGGGGTGCCGAGCAGTGCCTCGGCGAGCCGGTTCTGCACGAGCGGGACGCTGAGGTCGGTCATGACCTGCGCCGGCGTCGCGGTGAGCTGTTCGAGGAGGTTGAGCAGGGCCGGGTGGACGTGCGCGTTCCCGCTTGACGCGGGCGGCAGCGGACGGCCTGCCAGGTGGTAGAGGTGGTCGCGCTCGTCGCTGGTCAGCCGCAGCGCCCTGGCCAGCGCGGCGAGCATCTGCTCGGACGGCTGGGTGCCGCGACCCTGCTCCAGCTGCACGTAGTAGTCCGTCGAGGCGCGCGCCAGTGCGGCGACCTCGTCGCGGCGCAGCCGGGCCACCCGGCGGCGCGGCCCGGCGGAGAGGCCGACGTCCGCCGGGCTGATCCGGTCGCGCCGCGACTTCAGGTACCCGCCTAGTTCGCGCAAGTCCATGCCGCCACTATGCCTTCGCGCGATCGGCGCAGCCAGGCGTCGTCAGCACCACTCAGGCGACGTTGAGCAGGACCTTGCCCCGCGCGTGGCCCTCGGCGAGGCTGGCGAGCGCCCGTGCGCCGTCCGCCAGCGGGCAGGTGCGGTCGACGAGCACTTCGAGGCCCAGGTCCGCCACCTTTGCCAGCCGGGCGGCGTCCGAGGTGTGGAACACGAACGCGGCGCCGTCCGCCGGGGCGGGAGTGGTCACGAGAAGTCCGCCGGGTTTCAGGACTCGCCGCGACCGGGTCCCGACTTCGCCGCCGACGGTGTCGAGCACGACGTCGACTCCGCGGAGCTCGCGGGCGAAGTCGGTCTTCCGGTAGTCGAGCACCTCGTCGGCGCCGAGTTTCTCCGCGATGGCGACGCCCGAACCGGACGCGGTCGCGACCACCCGGGCACCGAGTTGCCGCGCGATCTGGACCGCGAAGCTGCCCACGCCCCCGGCCGCGGCGTGCACGAGAACTGTCTGTCCGGAGTGGACGTCCGCGACCTCGACCAGCGCCTGCCACGCGGTCGCGGCCGCGGTCGGGAGGCCTGCCGCGGCTTCCAGGGTGAGGTGCGACGGTGCCGGGACCAGGTGCGCCGCGTCGAGCACGACCTGCTCGGCGAACGCGCCGCCGGCGACCGGGTCGAGGCGGCCGACCACCGGGTCGCCGACCTGCCAGCCGGCGCCGGGCGTCGCGATCCTCCCGGAGAAGTCGGTGCCCAGGACGTAGGGGAGGGCGACCGGGAAGAAGTCGGTCATGACTCCGGAGGCGATTTTGAGGTCGAGCGGGTTCGCCGCCGCTGCCACGACATCGACGACGACCTGGCCCGGTCCGGGAATCGGCGCGGGAAGCTCGGCGAGCGTGGCTTCGGCGCCGAACGCGGTGATGCGCAGTGCTTTCACAGGGGTTGCTCCAGTCCGGCCGCCGGGGTGCGGCCCTGCTGCCAGGGTGCGGCGGCCCGGGACGGGGAGCTAGGCGGCGGTTGTCCTGGTGACGCTGGCACCACCTTGTGACGAGGCGAACCGGGCACCGCCCCCGAATTCCGCGGCGAACGGCGGTGTGCCAAGGGAAAGCGCTAGACGCTCTTGGTGAGGTAAACCGCCCCGCGGATGTGTTTCCCGAGCGTGTTCGCGGGCGGTTCGGCCACTCGGTACCCGGCGCGCCGGTACATCGTCAGGTTCCGCTCGCTGCCGGAGCCGGTGTACAGCACCAGACTGGTCGCCTCCGGCGGAGCTTGCTGCTCGGCATAGCTCAGCAGCCACCGGCCGACGCCCTGTCCGGCGAGGTCAGGGGCCACCATCAAACGGCCGATCTCCCAGCGGTCCTCCTCGAGATGAGCGCGCACGGCAGCGACGAGCCGCCCGTCGATCCGGACCGTCCACACGCGAGTGGTCTCGACCCAGCCGCGCACGGTGTCCAGGTCCTCGTGCAAGGCAGGGACGTCGAGGGTGTCGTTGACGATTGCCTGCGGGGCCCAGCAGCATCGTTGCAGCACAAGGAGTTCAGCGGCGTCGGAGGATTGGGCTTCGGACAGCTGGGCATCAGCGAGCGGCAAGGCGGCGAGGTCGGTCACGTCTCTTGATCTTGCGCGCCGCCGGCAGCGTTGTCCAGTGAATATCCAGGGCGGCACCGCTGATGCGGGCGGTCTTGTACCACGGTGTCCACAATGGAGCGTCCAGCTGGTGGACGGTGAGGACCAGCGCGGCCGGTCCGCCTACAGTCCTGCGGTCATGAGTTCAGATCCGAAACCGAGAGGCGCTGCGCGGATCAGCGCCGACTGGGCCGCGGTGCTGGTCGCGGCCGTATTGGTGGCGTTGGCCGCGTTCGGCGTGCTGCCGGCGATCCCGTTCCTCGTCACATGACCGCCGCGCTAGAGGGCCGCCGAGCGGTACCAGCAGTCGTGAGATATCTGCCGGGGCTTCTGCTGCTCGCGGCGGTCGGCATCGTCGGCACATTGGCGCAGAACGGGATCCGCAGCCTCGGCCACGCGACCGGGACCGCGCTGCCGGACATCGAATACGTGTTGTGGGCGATCGTCCTCGGACTGGTCATCCGCAACACGATCGGCATCCCGGCGCTGTTCCGGCCCGGGGTCGGGACCTACGAGTTCTGGCTGAAGACCGGCATCGTCCTGCTCGGCGCCCGGTTCGTGCTGGGCGACCTCGCCAA
This sequence comes from Amycolatopsis sp. VC5-11, assembly GCF_037034185.1. Taxonomy (NCBI): domain Bacteria; kingdom Bacillati; phylum Actinomycetota; class Actinomycetes; order Pseudonocardiales; family Pseudonocardiaceae; genus Amycolatopsis; species Amycolatopsis sp. VC5-11. The sequence continues at coordinate 4,035 of NZ_JBAGKF010000023.1, forward strand.
GCTCGGCGGGTTCAGCCTCGGTCTCATCCTGATCGACATGGCCGTGGCGACCACGGTGATCCTGCTGGTGGGCAAGGCTTTCGGTCTCGGCGGGAAGCTGTCGTCGCTGCTGGCGATCGGCACCTCGATCTGCGGCGTGTCGGCCATCATCGCCGGCCGCGGCTCCATCGACGCCGACGACGAGGACTCCGGCTACGCCATCGCGGCGATCCTCGCACTGGGCGCGGTCGCGCTGTTCGCCTTCCCGGCGATCGGGCACGCGCTGAACCTGACCGACACCGAATTCGGCCTCTGGGCGGGACTCGCGGTGGACAACACCGCCGAGACGACCGCGACCGGCGCGGCGTACTCCCCGCACGCGCAGGACGTCGCCGTCGCGGTGAAAAGCACGAGGAACGCGTTGATCGGACTGGTCGTCCTCGGCTACGCGGCATACTGGTCCACGCGCGGCGGCAAGGCGGTCGGCGGCGGGCTCAAGGGCTGCGCGGGTTTTGTGTGGCGCACCTTCCCGAAGTTCGTGCTGGGGTTCGTCGCGGTCTCCGCGCTGGCGACCGCGCACGTGTTCACCAAGGCGGAGGTCGCCAGTCTCGGGAACCTCTCGAAGTGGGCGTTCCTGCTGTGCTTCGCCGGGGTCGGCCTGAACTTCGACCTCCGCCAGATGGCGCGCAGCGGGCTGCGACCGCTGGTGGTGGCCGCGCTCGGGCTGGTGGTGGTCGCGGTGTGCTCGCTGGGGCTCGTACTGGTTTCGGCGCAGTGGTTCGCCTTCTGACGCCGAACCGCGCCACCGCCAGACCCCGGGCGGTGGCGCGGCCGTCGGTCAGCGCGCCTCGCGGGTAGCCGAATCGAGCGCGGCCAGCAGGATTCCGGCGGCCGTGCGCACGACGTCCGCGGTGACGTTGAGCGGCGGCAGCAGCCGGACCACGCTGTCGCCGCGTCCGCCCAATTCGACGATGAGCCCGCGGCGCAACGCGTGGTTCTGCACGGCCAGCGCGAGTTCCGACGCGGGCGCTCCGGTGCGCGGATCGGCCAGTTCGATGCCCCACATCAGCCCGGCGCCGCGCACGTCCGTCACCCACTGGTGGCTGGCCAGCGGGGAGAGCAGCTCCTCGAACTGGCAGCCGCGCTCGACGACGTTGTCCAGCACGCTGTCGCGGTTGACGACCTCGATCGCCCGCGCGCCCGCGGCGAAGGCGAGCTGATTGCCGCGGAACGCGTGCGCGCGGGGAGCCCAGTGGTCGAGGCGCTCGTCGTAGATGATCAGCGAGACCGGCGAGCCGATTCCGCTGAGCGCCTTGGACGCGACGATCACGTCGGGTTCGATGCCGTAGCGCTCGAAGGCGAACCAGGTTCCGGTGCGGCCGCAGCCGGTCTGCAGTTCGTCGACGATCAGCGGGATGCCCAGCTCCCGGGTCAGTTCGCGCACCCGGTGGACGAAATCCGCCCGCGCCGGGACCACGCCGCCCTCGCCCTGCACCAGTTCCAGCACCACCGCCGCGGGCAGCGGGAGGCCGCCGTCGGGGTCGTGCAGCGAGCGTTCGAGCAGGTCCGGGCAGGTCGCCGCGCACGTGTCCGGATCGTGGCCGGCCGGGCAGCGGGGGCAGGAGGAGTACGGCGGGTACTGGGTGCCGGACAGGGGGTGCGCGCCCGGCCGCTGCCCGATCAGGCCCAGCGCGGCGTGCGCGCTGCCGTGGAACCGGCCCTGGTACGACACGACGCCGCCGCGTCCGGTCGCGGTTTTGCACAGTTTCAGCGCGGCTTCGACCGCGTTGGTCCCGGCGGGTCCGCAGAAGTGCAGTTTCATTCGCGGGCGCAGCGCCTCGGGCAGCATCGCGAGCTGGGCCTCGGAGAACTCGTCCTTGACCGGGGTCGCGAAGTCGAGCGCGTGGGTCAGCTTGCTCAGCTGCGCGGTCATGGCCGCGACCAGTTCGGGATGGTTGTGCCCGAGGGAGAGCACGCCCGCCCCGGCGAGGAAGTCGATGAAGACGTTGCCGTCGGCGTCGCGCACGAAGCTTCCCGAGCCCTCGGTGATCGCGATCGGCAGCCGCCGGGGTCCGCCGCGGGCGTTCGGTTCCCGGCGGTCCTGCCGCTCGAGGTACTCGGCCGAACGCGGGCCGGGCAGATCGCAGTGGACGGCGGGACCGGTGAGCGGCGCGGGATGGTCGAGAATGGTCATCTGGGCTGTTCTCCCCTGGCAATGGTGGTGGCGCGGCCGGAGGCGGCCGCCGGGAGCCCGCCCCGGTGCGCGGCGGTCTTCCCTGCGAAAAGGGCGTTCGGGGCGAACTGTTCCCGCTCGATGCTCGGGGAGAGCCGCCGGACCCGCTTCGCCGGTAAACGGAGCGGTCGTTCTCGCGGTATTGCGTCGCGCCGCCCCGGGCGGAATGCTTCGGTTCCGGACCGGGGATGTGTTCCGCCGGCGCCGCGCCGCGCGTCCGTCATGCACTCCTCCTCCTTTTCGCGGGGATTCGCGGACCGCGGGAAAACGGCCGGCGGCGGGGGAAAACGGTTTGTCGCGAGCAGAGGCGGGGGAGGGCCGCGCTGGGCGCAGCCCTCCCCGGTCGACCTCACTGGAATACCGCGGGGCACAGCGTAGCGCAGCCGGTTCCGGTGCACCGGCTCTCCGGACGATGGCGAGCCGCGTCCGGCTCCGGAAAGAAAAGAAACGGCCGGAGTGAGGCGAGGCAATGCGCCGGGAGAGTGAACGCGGCGATTTCGCGGAGTTCGCCGTACTGGGCTGAACGACTGAATGCGCAACGGTGTTCGCGACGGCGCGAAACGGAACGTGAATATTCACGCCCCGTTTCCGTCCTGTGAATCGGAGTCGGACGACCGCATGGTGGGAAGCCTTTCCGGACGGTTGCGCGCGGGATTCCGGGATATGTCGGATGCGGGAAATGTCGAGGTTTCCGGTCTTTTCGCCGTCCGGTCCGGTTGCGGGTGCTGTTTCCGCCGGGGAAGGGTGCCGGACCGCGGTTTCGGCAGCGAGGCTCGGCGGGCGGCGGGCAGAGTGGTCCAGACCATGGCAGCGGTCTGGACCGGTGGTTCAGTGGCTCGCGTCAGCGGCGGCGGGTGCCGGTCGCGGGTGCGTCCGGGGGAGCGGGCCTGGTCCGGCGGGGTGTGCTGGGCCGGGCCCGGGTGCCGTAGCGCGGGGTGAACGAGATCCGCGGACCTGTGTTTATCTCGACCGTAACGTTCGCGATGCAGGCAGATCACTAACCATGTAGACAGTTAGAAAGTTGCTCGCGAAGAGAAATTTGCTTGTTGATGTTGAGGGATGCTCTAGAAAACCTTGCTGTTGAGCTGTGATTGATTCACCAAGTAGTTCGCCATGGGCATGACGCACTGTCGCCTGACTGCTACGCGCCGAGGCGATCTGTGGTCGATCCCACTGACTCTGTACACCTGCCGTTTCCGTTTCGTAATCTTCTCGCGCTTTTGCGGTGACCTGCGATCTACCCCGAGGATCAGCGACCCGAAGCCGCCGCGCGCCGTCGCGGCTCGCGCCTGGTTCAGGCACGAGGACGGCGATGCGGTGTGACAGCGAAGGAGCCCACCCACCGTGGGACGGCACAGCAAACCCAGCAAGACGAAAACGACCCTCCAGCGCACCGGCGCGACCGCGGCCCTCGCGGGCGCCACCCTCGGCGGCATCGGCCTCGCCGGGGCGGGCACGGCCAACGCCTTCCCGGGGCAGGCCGGCATCGTCAAGTGCGAGAGCAGCGGCAACCCGACCGCGGTCAACAACACCGCCGCGGGCCAGCGCGCGGGCCGCCCCGCCGGCCTGTTCCAGATCGTCACGAAGACCTGGCTCGCGAACGGCGGCGGCCAGTTCGCCCCGACCGCCGACAAGGCGACGCCCGCGCAGCAGCAGATCGTCGCGGACCGGATCTACGCGAAGCAGGGTTCGGCCCCGTGGCAGTGCCGCGGCGGCTCCGGGCCGGCGAGCTACGCCGACTTCGGCGGCGACACCTCCGGCGGCTCCGCCGAGGTCGAGGCCGTGGCCGCGAAGCCGAAGGTCCAGGTGAAGGCCGAGGCGAAGGTCAAGTCCGCGCCGAAGCACGCCGCCCCGTCCTCCAACCCAGACGGCAGCTACACCGTGGCCGCCGGCGACACCCTGTCGGGCATCGCGAAGAACCTGAACGTCGACGGCGGCTGGCAGCACCTGCAGCAGTTGAACGCGAAGTACATCCCTAACGCCAACCTGATCCTGGTCGGCCAGAAGATCGTCACGAAGTAACCCGCCGAGGCCCTGGCCGGGCTCGCGCCGCTTTCCCCCGGGCGGCACGACCCCGGCCGGAGGCCGCCGGTGCACGCGCGCGAAAGTGCGCTCGGGCACCGACGCGCGCCCCGGCGGCCGGCGTGCGGCGCGAACGGGCCTGCTTCGTGGGAACACAGGCCGGTTCGCGCCGCACGCCTTGCCTCGATGGCGAGGTTTTCGAGCGCGCCGAGTGTGCTCGGGTATCGCGCGTGTCCTGCGGGAGCACGGGCCGGTTGGCGCTGCATGCTTTGGCTGGACGGCCGTGGTTTCGAGCGCGTGGCAACGCGCTCGGGTATCGCGCTATGGGCCGGTCGGCGCTCCACGTCTTGCCTCGCGAGAGGAAGAAGCAGCGAACACGTCGTGGCGGATCCCGCCGACACCATCGACCGCGGGCCGCTCGACCAATCCAGGCGAACCAGCCGAGGCACCCACGCGAACGCCCCCGCGCCTCCGAACCGCCCGCCGGTTCGCCGCCAACTCCACGCGTGGCTACCAGATCTCGTTCACGGCATGCCCGCGCCCGGACGCACCCGCACCGGAACACTCCGCAGCAACGACAGCGCCTCAGCACTGGGACTGCCCGGCTCAGCCTGATAGACAATCAACTGCTGCCCAGCCGCCCCGCGCACGTCGAATGCCTGGTAGGTCAGCGTCAGCGGCCCGACCGCCGGATGCACGAGTTGCTTGGGCTCCCGGGTCTTCCCCCGCACCTGATGGGTTTCCCACAGCGTCCGGAACCGCGAACTGCCCTCGCTGAGTTCCGCGACCAAGCGCGGCAGGGCCGGGTCTCCCGCCGCGGCGCGCAGGTTTGCCACAGTGGCTTGGGCCGTCCATTCCCAGCGGGCGAAGAACTGCGGACCCGCCTGGTCGAGGAAGGTCATGCGGGCCAGGTTGTCGGCCGCGGTGAAGGGGGAGAACAGGGCGTCGGCGAGGGTGTTCGCCGCGAGAATGTCCAGGACGCGGTTGAGCACGAACGCGGGTGCGTGCGGATAGCTGTCCATGAGCTGCCGCAGTTCCGGGCTTACGGTTTGGGGCGCCGGGGAAAGCAGGTCGGACGGGGTGGCGCCGGCGAGGCGGTACAGGTGTTCGCGGGCGTCGGGGTCCAGGTCCAGTGCGCGGCTGAGGGCGTCGAGCACCTGCGGTGACGGGCGGGTTTCCCGGCCCTGTTCCAAGCGCGCGTAGTAGTCGACGTTCACCCCGGCGAGCACGGCGACTTCCTCGCGGCGCAGGCCCGCGACCTTGCGTCGGCCGGAATAGCGCACGTCGGCGTCCTCCGGGGAGCGTTGCGCGCGGCGTGCTCGCAGGAAGTCGCCCAGTTCCGTACTGCCCATGCGAACCAGGGTAGGCGGCGGCTGGGTGGGTGTGGCACGTCCTGTCAGCGAGGTCCGCCGACGCTGAGACTGGGCGGCATGACGAACGAACTGGCGGGCAAGATCGCCCTGGTCACGGGGGCCGCGCGCGGGGTCGGCGCGGCGACGGTCGCTTGGCTGCGTGCGCACGGGGCACGAGTGCTGGCGACAGACATCCGGCCCGAAGTGGAACTGCTCGCCGATAAGGACGGCGTGGCGGTGCTGGTCGGCGATGTGTCCGAAGAGGACGTTGCGGTGCGGTCGGCGCTCACGGCGGTGGAACAGTTCGGCGGGCTCGACATTCTGGTCGCGAATGCGGGGCGTTCGGTGAACAAGCCGGTCACTGAGACGACGGCGGCGGACTGGGACGAGGTGATGTCCGTCAATGCCCGCGGAGCGTTTTTGCAGGCGCGAGAGGCATTCCGGGTAATGCGCGACAACGGCGGGGGAGCGATCGTCACGGTCGGCTCGTTCGCCAGCACGGTGGGGCTGGCCGAGGCGGCGGCGTACAGCGCGTCGAAAGGAGCGTTGGCGCAATTGACAAAGGTGCTCGCATTGGAAGGCGCTCCGCACGGAATTCGCGCGAACGTGGTCGCTCCCGGCGTGATCGAAACAGATCTGCTCGACACTTTCCGCGCCGACAGCCGGGCGTATCTGCGGTCGTTCGGCGCCGCACATCCGCTCGGCCGGGTCGCGCAGCCGGAAGAAATCGCTGAGGTGATCGGCTTTCTGGCCTCGCCGCGGTCCGCGTTCGTCACCGGCGCGGTCGTCGCTGCCGACGGCGGCTACACCGCGGCCTGACATCCCTCCGACGAAAGGAAATATCTTATGCGGCTCAACGGAAAAGTCGTGCTGCTCACCGGAGCGACCGGCGGGATCGGCCAAGCCACCGCGGAACTGTTCGCCCGGGAGGGAGCCAGCCTGGTCGTCACCGACGTCGACTGCGAAGCAGTGCGGAAACTCGCGGCACGGCTGGAGACCGACGTGCTGGCCGACCGGCTGGACGTGTCCTCGCCGGAAAACTGGCGCGAAACCGTCGAACGGACCCGGCAGCGGTTCGGCCGCCTCGACGTGCTCGTCAACGTCGCGGGGATCGTGGACTGGCCGGGCATCGAGGAGACGGCCCCGGACGCGTGGGACCGGGTGATCGCGGTCAACCAGACCGGCACCTGGCTCGGGATGAAGACCGCGATGCCGCTGCTGCGCGCCTCCGGCAACGGATCGGTGGTCAACACTTCCTCGGTGCTGGGCCTGGTCGGCAGCGGCGCGGCCGCCGCGTACCAGGCGTCCAAAGGGGCGGTGCGGCTGCTGACCAAGACCGCCGCGGTCGAGTACGCGACGCGCGGCGTCCGGGTCAATTCGGTGCACCCGGGGGTCATCGCGACGCCGATGATCCAGGACCTGCTCGACGAACAGGGCGACCAGCAGCCCGACATCGTCCGCACGCCGATGCGCCGCGCGGGCAGCCCGGCCGAGGTCGCGCACGCGATGCTCTTCCTGGCCAGCGACGAATCCTCGTTCGTCACTGGAACCGAACTGGTCGTCGACGGCGGGCTCACCGCGTACTGACACCGGACCGGCGCGCCCTAGGATGCGGGGCGTGCAGGGACTGGGCGAGCTGGAATCGGCGGCTATGGACGTCCTGTGGCGGGCGGGAGACGCGCGCACGGTCCGCGAAGTGCTGGAGGAGCTGAACCGGGACCTCGCCTACACGACGGTGCTCACCGTGCTCGACCATCTGCACAGCAAGGGCTGGGTGGAACGCGAGAAACGCAGCCGCGCCTACTGCTACACGCCGGTGTCGTCGCGAGAGGAAGCAGCCGCCTGCGCGATGCGGAACCTGCTCGCCGACGCGGGCGATCCCGAGGGCGTGCTGCTGCATTTCGCGCGGTCGGCGTCCGAGCGCGAGCGGGAGGCGCTGCGGCGCGGGCTGCGGCAGCATTCGTGACCTGGGTCTCCCTGTCCGGACACCACCGCCGGGCAGCGGCTCCCGCCCTGCTCCGCGCCTGACCGGTATGACTACTATGTCCGGTAGTAATCGCGAATGGGGGCTGGTCAGGTGCTGGGGCGGAAAACGCAGATCATCGCGGGGATCCTCGCCGGGCTGGCGCTGACGGCGGCGTGCACGTCCGCACCGGCTCCCGGTCCCGCCGCGGGCAACGACCAGAAGACCAGCGCCGCGCCGGCGGTGCCCGCGACCCTCGACCTCGGTCCCAAGGACGGCTCGAACGACGTCGCGCCCGGCGAACCCGTCACCGCGGTGGCCGGCGGGTCCACGCTCAGCGAGGTCACCCTCGCGGCGGCGGACGGCGCTCCGGTGCCCGGCGAGATGGACGCCGCGAAGCAGCGCTGGACCAGCAGCAAGCCCCTGGACTACCGCACGAAGTACACGCTCACCGCGCGCTCCGTCGGCGCGGACGGCAACCCGGTGACCCGCACGAGCACCTTCACCACCGCGACCGCCAAGGCGCAGGCGTATCCGTCGGTGATCCCGCTCGACGGCGAGACCACCGGCGTCGGCATGCCGATCACGATCAAGTTCTCCGCGCCGGTCGCGGACAAGGCCGCCGCCGAGAAGATGCTCACCGTCACCTCCGACAAGCCCGCCACCGGGGCGTGGCGCTGGTTCGGCGACGACGAGGTGCACTACCGCACCAAGGAATACTGGCCCGCGTACTCCACGGTCACCCTCGACATCAAGATCGCCGGCCGCGCGCTCGGCAACGGCGTGTTCGGCAAGGCCGACCGCAAGATCAGCTTCAAGACCGGCCCGGCGATCATCTCGAAGGTGTCGGACAAGGAAAAGCAGATGCGGACGTACAAGGACGGCCAGCTCGTCCTGACGTCCCCGGTCAGCCTCGGCAAGCCGTCCGCGCGCAGCGTTTCCGGCACGATGCTGATCATGACCGTGCAGTCGCCGTACACCATGGACTCCAGCACGTACGGCGTGCCCACCGACTCGCCGGGCGGCTACCGCACCACGGTCAAGTACGCGCTGCGGCTCACCAACTCGGGACAGTTCCTGCATTCCGCGCCGTGGTCGGTCCGGCAGCAGGGGCGCACCAACACCTCGCACGGCTGCCTCAACGTCAGCGTCGACAACGCGAAGTGGTTCTACGAGAACTCCCATCGCGGGGACGTCGTGGTGGTGACCGACACCGGCGTGGACCTCAAACCGGGCGACGGCTGGACCGACTGGCGCTTCAGCTGGGACGAATGGCAGAAGAAGGTCTGATCCCGCCGGGGTGCGGCGCGCCGGGGGATGCCGGTGCGCCGCCCCGCGCGGCTCAGACGGACTGCCGGGGCCGCGGCGAAAGCACGTCCTCTCCGTAGATGCCCTGCAGCCAGTTGGTCTGGTAGATCGTGTCGAGGTAGCGCTCGCCGAGGTCGGGGGCGACGGCCACCGCGGTCAGGTGGTGCGCGTCGTGTTCGGACAGCCAGCTGGTGGCCCCGCTGACCACTGTCCCGGTCGAGCCGCCGAACAGGAATCCGTTGCGCGCCAGCCGGTGGCACGCCCGGACCGAATCCGGTTCCTCGACCAGCACCACGTCGTCCACATAGGACTCGTCGAGGATCGCCGGGCGCACGCTGGTGCCCAGCCCGGGCAGCATCCGCCTGCCCGCCGGGCCGCCGAAGGTCACCGAGCCGACGCTGTCGATCGCGACGATCCGCACCGGCCGGTGCCATTGCCGGAAGAACCGCGCGCAGCCCATCAGGGTGCCCGTGGTGCCCGCGCCGACGAACAGCACGTCGAGATTCGGGAACGCGGCGGCGATTTCCGGCCCGGTGCGGTGGAAATGCGCTCCCCAGTTGTCCGGATTGGTGTACTGGTTGAGCCACACATAGCGCTCGTCGGAGGCGCACAGCATCCGCACGTGGCCGATGCGCGCCCCGAGGAAACCGCTTTCCGGATCAGGTTCGGTGATGATGTGCACCTCGTTGCCGAGCGCCTCGATCGCGCGGCGCGTCGCCAGGTTGCAGCGGGAATCGGTGACGCACAGGAACTTGTACCCCCGGCTGGCCGCGATCATGCTCAGCGCGACGCCGAGGTTGCCCGACGACGACTCGACGATGATCGAGCCCGGCCGCAGCAGGCCGTCGCGTTCGGCCGCGTCGACCATTTCGGTCGCGGCCTTCAGCTTGATGGAACCGGCGAAGTTGAACCCCTCGCATTTGAGGTAGAGCGAGTAGCCGAAGCTCCAGCGGAGGTCGACGTACAGCGCCTCCTCGTTGAAAGCTTCGGGAACGGTGATGACACGCACAGTTTTCTCCCCTTCAGGCACAGCTCAGTGGCGGACGGCGCTCAGCCATACCGGCGCAGTTCGTGGAAAAAGTCCTCGATGACGTGCAGTCCGCCGGCGTCGGACACTCTCTCGTGGACGAAGGCCCCGACCGCGAGGTCGAGGACGCCGAGCCCGAACGGGGAGAAGATCAGCGGCCGGTCGGCGGGCGGGCTGACCCGGCCCGAGAGCACGTCGTCGAGGGTGCCGAGCAGGAAGTCCCGGCTGCCGGTGCGCTGCTCCACCAGATGCGGCGACGTGTTGGCTTTGAGGCAGTGGTCGACGTCGTCGACGAGGTTCGCCGACGCCAGCAGGATTTCCGGGGCCAGGTCGCGCAGGGACACGTGCAAGACCAGCGGATTGTGCGAGAACCACGAAGGATCGTGCACGTGCGGTTCGCCGGCGATGGTCGCGAAGACCACCAGCTCGCTGTCGCGGATCAGGCCCTCGGCGGTTTCGTGCACGCTGATCTCGCCGGTGAAGCCGGACTGCTCGAGGTAGCCGCGGAATCCGGCGGCGCTGTCCGGGTGCAGGTCGTGCACGTTGATTTCGTCGAATTCCCAGCCGGTCCCGGCGAGGAAGGTGTGGATGTAGCGGGCGATCAGGCCGACGCCGAAGAATCCGACGCGCCGGGGCCGCTGCCGGGTCCGGCTGAGCCAGTCGGCGGCGAGCGCGGCGGACGCAGCGGTCCTGGTCGCGCTGATGATGGAGCTTTCCAGGCAGGCGAACGGATAACCGGTCGCGAGGTCGTTCAGGATCAGCACCGCCGACGCCCGCGGGATCCCGGCGGCGACGTTGCCCGGGAAACTGGAGATCCACTTCAGGCCCGCGACATTGGTCTTCCCGCCGAGCGAGGCGGGCAGGGCGATGATCCGGTCGGCCGGACGGTCGGGGAAGCGCAGGAAATAGGACGGCGGGTTGACCGAATCGCCGGAGCCGTGCACCCGGTACGCGGTCTCCACGAGGTCGACGACCTCGCGTTCGCGCCCGGCCAGCGCCTGCTGGACCTGGGCGCCGGAAATCACCGCGAACGGCGGCACGGCGACCGGGTCCGCCGAAGCGGATCCGGCGGTGAAGGATTGCGTGGTCACTGATTTTTCCCCTCAGACGCGAGCGAGCAATCGGAAAGCCGCACCGGATCGGCCAGCCCGACAAGCACCTCGCGCGGGCCCTCGTAGGCGTCCCGGCTGTGCGCGATGCGGACGTTGTCGACCAGCAGCAGATCGCCTGCCTGCCACGGTTCGCGCACGGTGTGTTCCTCGTACACCTCGTTGAGCAGCTGCACGACGTCCTCGCCGATCGGGTCGCCGTTGCCGAAGCGCGTGTTGAACGGCAGGCCGTCGGCCCCGTAGATGTCGACCAGGTACTCGTGCACCTCGGGGGCCATCGTCCACTCGTTGAGGAAGGCGATCTGGTTGAACCAGCAGGGCCTGCCGGTGACCGGATGCCCGACGATCGCGTCGCGGCGCTGCCGGGTGCGCAGGCCGCCGTCGGGCTGCCACTCGAACTCGATCCGGTTGGCGCGGCAGTACTCCTCGATCGCGGAGCGGTCCTCGGTGCCGAACGCCTCGGCGACCGACGCCCCGATCTCGTCGTTGAAGCTGCGGGTGAGCAGCCAGCCGTCGCGTTCGAACCGCGCGCGCAGGTCGGCGGGCAGCGAGGCCAGCACGGCGGTGGAATCGCTGACCCCGGTGACCCCGCCCGACGACGGCGGGCTGACGCAGGCGAACAGCAGCAGTCCCGGGAATTCCAGGGTGTAGCTGAGTTCGTGGTGCATGCACATCGGCTGGTTCGGCGGCCATTCGGTCGAGGAGTGCACCCCGCCGGGATAGGTCGTGCGGGGCGCGAAGGCCTCGCGCTCGGTCGTCAGCAGGTCGGTCAGCCGCCCGAACACGGCCGCGACCGCGGTCCGTTCGGCCAGCCCGAGACCGCGGACGAGCACCGCGCCGTGTTCGGCGACGAGTCTTCGCACGGTCTCCCGGTGCGTGCTCGCCCAGCCGGCCGGGTCGCCGCCCGCCTCGGCCCGCAGCACCGCGGGCAGCCCGGGAGAGAAATCCGGCTCGGGCGGGGACGTCTTCGGCAGGAATTGGGACAACGACATCGGGGAATCCTTTCGATTTCCGCGGTTCGCGTGGGTCAGGAGTTTCCGGAAGCGGGGGACCGGCTGTCGATCAGCGCGGCCAGGTCGGCGAGCACGGGGTGCTTGGCGACGTCCTTGATCGAGACCGCGCGGTCGAGCGCGATCGCCAGCTTCACCGCGGACAGCGACGTGCCGCCGCGGTCGAAGAAATGGTCCCGGCGGCCGACCTGGCCGGCCCGGATGCCGAGCACGTCCGCCCAGGCCGCGGCGAGCCGCTCTTCGGTGCCGGTGACCGGCTGGTCGCGGTCTTCGTCCGCGACGTCGAGCTCGGCGGCCAGCGCGGCGAGGTTCTTCTTGTCGATCTTCCCGTTGGCGGTCAACGGCAACTGCTCGCGCCAGTGGAACGCCGCGGGCAGCATGTACTCCGGCAGCGCGGTGCCGAGGTGCTCGCGCATCAGCTCGTGGTCGAGCTGGTCCGGACTGGAGTAGAACGCGACCAGCCGCTTGCCCTGCCCGCCGCGGTCGGCCACGACCACCGCGCCGTCGCGCACGCCGGGCACCTGCAGCAGCGTGTTCTCGATTTCGCCGATCTCGATGCGGAAACCGCGGATCTTGACCTGCGCATCGCGCCTGCCGAGGAATTCCAGCTTGCCCTCGGGCAGCCAGCGGCCGTGGTCGCCGCTGCGGTAGAGCCGGGCGTCCGGGCGGTGCGGGTCGGCGGTGAACGCCCGCGCGGTGCGTTCCGGGTCGTTGACGTAACCGCGGCCCACGCACACCCCGGAGAACACGATTTCGCCGGGCGCGCCGAGCGGGACCGGGTCGAGCCGCTCGTCGACGACGTACACGCGCACGTTCTGCACCGGCGGCCCGAGCGGCACCCGCTCCCGGGTCGGCGCGCGGTCCATCACCTCGTGGTTGGTGTCGTCCGAGGTTTCGGTGAGGCCGTAGGCGTTGACCAGCTTGACGTCCGGCATCGTGGCGAACCAGCGTTGCGCCAGCTCGGTTTTGAGCGCCTCGCCGGTCACCGACACGCAGCGCAGGTCCGGCAGCGCGACCGGGTTCTTGTCCACCGCGGACAGCACGACCTCGAGGTAGGAGGGCACGACCTGCAGCACCGAAACCCCGCCGCTGCCGAGTTTGCCCACGAACCGGTCGGCGTCCAGGATCACGTCCTGTTCGATCAGCAGCGTGGTCCCGCCGACCAGCAGCGCGGAAACCAGCTGCCACAACGAGATGTCGAAGCACTGCGGCGCGACCTGCGCCACCACCGATTCCGCGGTGATGCCGAGGTCGTTGATCTTGGCGTAGAGATGGTTGACCATCCCGGCGTGCTCGCACATCGCGCCTTTCGGCTCGCCGGTGGAGCCCGAGGTGAAGTAGATGTAGGCGAGCTGGCCGGATTCGACGGCGACGCCGAGGTCGTCTTCGGAGTGGTTCTCCTCGTACGCGGCGTCCACGAACAAGGTGCGCACGCCGGGCAGCGATTCGACCGCCTTGCGCAGCGTCGTCGTGCTGCCCGGTTCGGTCAGCACCAGCTCGCAGTCGGCCCGGCGCAGCGTGGTCGCGATGCGGTCGGTCGGGAAATGCGGCTCGATTGGCAGGTAGACGCCGCCCGCCTTGAACACGGCGAGCACGGCGGCCATCCAGTCCAGGTTGCGTTCGGTCACGACCGCGACGACGCCTTCGCGGCGCAGCCCGCGCGCGATCAGCGCCCGCGCCAGGCGGTTCGCGCGCCCGTTGAGCTCCCGGTACGTCCACTTCCGGTCGCCGTGCACCGCCGCGATCGCGTCCGGATTCCGCGCGACATTGCGCTGGAACAGTTCGTGGCAACGCAGGTCCGGCACTTCGACGTGCGGCCCGGCGAGGCCTTCCAACTGCAGTTTGAGCTCCGCGGCCGACAGCAGGGTCGTTTCGCGATGCGACGCGGTGACATCGGTGCGGATCTGGGTGAGCGCGCTCAGGTGGTAGCCGAGGATGCGTTCGGCGGCTTCGGAATCCAGCACCTCGGTGCGGAAACACAATCGCAGCATCTCCAGGTCCGGTGAAACGTCCAGCCGCAGCACGGTGTCCCCGGCGAGGTCGCCGTCGGTGCCGGTCGGGTCGAAGACCGTCTCGAACGGCGGCGCGCTGATGCCGAGTTCGGCGCGCAGCTCGTCGACCGGGAAGTCCCGGAAGGCGAAAGTCTGCGCGTCGATTCCCGCGGTGTGCTCGATCAGCTCGCGCCAGGTGCCGGATCCGGTGCTGAGCCGGCAGGGCAGCGGCGCCCCGCCCGGCTCGGCGACGTAGCCGGTGCACACCTCGGTCTCGCCCGACAGCGCGGCGAGGACCTTGGCGTGCGCGGCGAGCAGCACCGAGCTCAGCGGCACCCGCAGCTGCTCGGCCAGCAGCCGCAGCGCGGCCGCGAGCCCCCGGGGGACCGGCGTTTCGTGGTCGCCGATCGCGGAGCCGGCCTCCAGCGTCCAGCGCGGGACGCCGGTGCGGCCGCCGGCGGTGAGTACTTCGCGCCAATGCTCGCGAACCGCTCCCAGTCCGGTTCTCATGGGTCGTCCTTCCCGTGATTGTCGGTGGTCCGTCACGATCTCGCCGCCGGCTGACGGCGGTCCGCCCGGATCTCGTGCGCGGGGTTCCCGCCCCAGTGCGCGCGATCCGGGACCTCAGTGCCCTTCATGAGGAAGGAATCGGGGGCGAGCGTCGACCCGTCGCCCATCGTCACGCCGTAATGCACCAGTGCGCCGACGCCGACCGTGCACCCGCTGCCGATGGAGATGCGGTCCATCTTGAAACCGCCGTCCTCCTGCGAATGGCACTGGACGACGGAGCCGACGTTCAGCGTGACGTCGTCTCCCAGGCGCACCAGCGTTTTCTCGATGATGCCCGCGCCGTCGTCGAACAGCCGCTTGCCGACCTTGATGCCGAGCAGCCGCCACAGCACGCCCTTGAACGGGGTCCCGTCGAGCACGCGCAGGTGGGCGTTCGTCGCCGCGGCTTTCCAGAACCGTTCCTGCCGCCAGAACCGCCGGTCGTAGATCGAGCAGCTCAGCGGGCGCAGCGGCCGGATCAGCACGGTGATCCGTTCGAGGGCGACGAAGAAAACCGTGCCGTACACCAGGATGGCCAGCGTGTCGAGCGCGAACAGCGGGGCGCCGATCCGGTCGTAGTAGACGTCCGTGGCCCAGGTCATCAGCAGCAGCCCGTAGAAGAACAGCCAGTGGGACAAGGCGTACAGCAGCATGCCCCCGGCGTTGTGCCGGTTCTTGGCGGCCAGCCTGCGCCGGAATTCCTCCGGGGTCTTCGGGTGGTCGAACTGGCTGTCGCGCTCCACCGAGCGCGGGATCTCGAAGCTGGGGGAGCCGAGCAGCCCGACGCCCTCGCGCACCGGGCCGTCGAGCGGCACCAGGACCTTGGTGGCGAGCAGGCAGTTGTCCCCGGTTTTGGCGCCGGCGGGGTAGACGACGTGGTTGCCGAGGAAGTTCCGCGCCCCGACGCGCACCCGTGAAAGGCGGAAGGAGGTGCTGGTGTACTCGGCGTTGACCACCGAGAGCCCGTCGGCGACCATCGTGCCCGCGCCGGCCTCGAACAGGTACGGGTTCTCGAACTTCTCCTCGAGCCCGAAATTGGACCCGGTCTGTTCTTTCTTGGAGACCTGGCAGCCCAGCGCGCGCAGGAAATGCACGATGGCCGAGCTGTCGCCGAGCAGGGTCTTGAAGAACCGCAGGTTCGTGAGCACGCGGATGGCGCGGTGCGCGGTGTAGCGGAACGTGTAGAGGCGGTAGACCTCGCCGGGTTTGAGCGCCAGGTTCAGCAGGCGCGGCACCAGGGTGACGATGAGGAACCCGGTGAGCCGCAGGCCGAAGTACAGGACGAAGGAGACGACGAGGGCTTTCCCGTAGAACTTCGGGGAGGTGAAGTCCATGACGGCCGAGCCGAGGCCCATCGCCGGGCTGAGGTTCGGCAGCGTGTTCACCAGGAAGCTGAGCAGGCCGAGCACCAGCGGAGCCAGGAGGAGGACCGCGGTCAGCGTCTGGCGCACGGCGAAGAACGCCCGCCGGACGCTGCCGCAGGCTCGCGGTTCGACGCGTCGGTAGACCACGTCGGCGGGGACGGCGGGGACGCCGTGCCAGCTCTGCCCTTCCGGAACCGCCTGCCCGGCGTGCAGCGAGGAGGCGTGCCCGAGCTGGGCGTTGTCGCCGATCCTGGTCTCGATGTCGAGCACGGCCATCTCGCCGACGTACGCGTGCGCGCCGATCGTGACCGGCCCGGTCCGGATGAGCCCGTTCTGCGCGCGGTAGGTGGTGAAGTAGGTGTCCTTGCAGACCACCGCGCCTTCCCCGACGGTGAGCAGATCGGTGCACACCGGGACGAATCGCGAGAAAATCGTGACGCCCCTGCCGATTTTCGCGCCGAGCGCGCGCAGGTACAGCGAATAGAGCGGGGAGCCGACGAACAGCGGGACCAGCGGGTTCCGCTGCACGAGGGTCTTGACCACCCAGAACCGCACGTAGCCGAGGGTCCACACGCGGATCTCCCTCGGTTTCCAGCGGCCGACGAGGATCCATTTGAGCGCGATCGGAAGGGTGCACAGAACGGCCAGCACCATCGCGCCGAACCCGACCGCGCGCAGGTACTCGTCGAGCAGGCCGGTCCCGGCCACGATCCAGTCGGCGCCCGCGCCGAGCACCTGGGCGACGAGCCAGGAATACGCCAGGAAGACCGCCAGCTGCAGGATTCCGCAGCCGAAGTATTCGAGCCCGCTCGCCCGCTTCGCCGGCGCCGCGGGGGCCGGGGCCGGCGCCTCGGCGGGGACCTCCTCCGTTTCGGACAAAGCGGAGACGAGACTGGCGATGGTCGGGTTCCGGTAAATGTCCTTGATGGAGACCGCGGGAAGATCGGCACGCTTGCGCACTCGCGCGCAGAACTGTGCCAGCACGAGCGAGTTGGCCCCGAGATCGGCGAAGAAGTTGCTGTCGACCGACACGTTTTCCTGCCCGGTGACGTCGGCCATCACCTGGGCGAATGCTTCCTCGGTGTCGGGTGCCGGACCGGGGCGGGCGGTCGGGTACTCGGTGAGATCCATATTCCTAATGATCGGTGGATGTAACGCCGACGTAACCTACGGACGTCGGTGTTGACAATTTCGTGACCTGTTCGATGCGTGTCGCGGCTGACAAATACGGCACGGCTGGATATTGAGGTCTAGACCACGCGAACGGCCATTTATCTGGCAAAGAGGACTTATGCCGTGAATACCCTTTGTTTTTCAACAGCCAGTGGCAGCTGTCGACGGATCCGGGACGATCCGGCGAAGGGTTCCGGTGAAGTCTGATCGTCGTCGTGCGTTTACCGCAAACCGATCCTCCGCACGGGCGATGTTACCAGGATTTCCCTTCTTCCGGGGCCCGGATTACCCGGTCGGCGCACGCCGAACTGCTCCGCTGGGGTGAAATCCGTGGCACGAAGAGTGGCGCGAAGTCGCTGTCCGGAGGCGGTGTCCCGGCTCGTCGCGATCGTGCCGGGCGGCCGTCAAGGTTCCTTGGTCCTCGAATTGGGTGACATTCCGCGTCGGTCTGGAATATGCAAGTGCTGCTTCGCGGGATTGGTGGCACTTTCGAGGGAATTGCGGTCTTGTTCCCGGGGTTTATGCCAACAAGGTGAACCGTGCGGCAGACGGCCGGTGCGGTTGCGCTGTTCGGCCGGAACGATGTTGCTCCGGTGCGTTTTTCCGGGGGTGTGCCTCTGGGCGGCCGGTTCCGCCGGAAGCTCGCACCGGGGCTTTCCCGGATGAAAACGGCCAGGTGCGGTCTTTTCGCGCCCAGTGGTCGAGGTGAAGCGAAACGTCGGACTGGTGACAGGAATTATGTCGCTTCTCGCGGCTTTCCGGCGCTCCCGAAACATTTTCGTGTTGTCCGGGTGTGCCCGCCCTGACATCCAGGCGACGCGGCGGTGCCCTTGCCCGGACAGGTGGAGACCCGCGGCCGCCTCAAGCCGCGCTCTCTGCGCGGCGGGCGGCCCTGTTCTCCCGTGCTGGAAAGATCAACTCAGGCCCTGCTGGCCGCCGCCGAGGTGTTCCTGAACCTCGACGACGGCGCGAGCCCGGTCCAGCGGCATCCAAAGTGGACGCTCAGAGTCTCCGGCTTCCCCTGGCGAGAAGGCTCACCATTGTCCGTAGTGGACAGTCTCGGTCTCCGGCTTCCGGCGGCGGGTAGCCGGGGAGGCGCCGGCGGAGATCTTGGCGTCGGCGTCGTGGCCGATGGCGATAGCGCCGATCGGTTCGTGGGTGTCGGGGATGCCGAACTCGGCACGCAGATTGTCGAAATCCTCGGCGCCGATGCCGAAATACACCGCGCCGAGCCCCTCGTCGACCACCGTCTGCAGGATCAGCAGGACGGCCATGCCAGTGTCGATGTACCAGAACGGCACCGGCCAGTGGTCCTCGCTGCGGTCGGTCCAGCCCTTGTCCGGCTGGGCGTAGCGGTCGAGGTAGACGTCCTTCACCGAGAACGGGATCACGATCACGGGCGCGGCCTTGGTGTCGTCGCCCAGCGTCCAGGACTCGAGGGTGTCGGCGAACCGCCGCACGTCGTCGCCCTGGAGCACCAGAAACGCCTGCCCCTGCGAAAACCCGGCGGACGGCCCGCGCAGCGCGTTGCGCATGATCCGGCGGAGGCTCTCCTCGGCCACGGGCTCGTCGGTGAACTTGCGCACCATCCGCCTGCGCCGCACTACTTCCTGAAACTCCACGGTTGCCCCCTGTAACGGCGTTTTCGGGCAACTGTAGCGGCCTTCCGCTGCTCACGGTGAGATTTCGGCAGGCGAGGAGCCGGACGCGGCGGTCCGGCGAGCCGAGGAGAGGCCTCCGTCGACGGCGGTCGAGAAGGCTGCTTTGCGAAGTGCGGACGAACGCGGCGCGGTGGATTTGGAGTCTCGCACGCGATGTTGCCGTTGCCGGTGACGGGGCCCAGGGCCGGTGAGGTGATGGGGCTGGGACTGGTGAGGTGATGGGAGGGCGAGGCCGGTGGTGCTGGCCCGCGGTGTCGTTATCGGCACCGCGGGCACGTGATGGGGCGGTGCCGTCACCGGCACTGCGGGCCGGTGAGGTGATGGGACGGGCCAGAGATGGCACGGGGCCGGTGATGGGCGCGTGATGGGACGGGATCCGTTGCCGGTGACGGGGAGGGTCGGCCGTGCTGTCCGCGAAACGTCCCGCCGCCAGCAATGCGCCCCAATGCGGCATTGGGTGCATCCCACGCACCGAACGCCACATTGGGTGCATCTGACGCACCCAATGCCACATTGGGGAGCTACCCGCCATCCACTCAACCGCGGCCTGCGCGCTACCCCATCCGCTCAGCCGCGACCTGCGCTGCCCGCGATCCGCTCAACCGAGGCACCATCCGCTCAACGAGGTCCGCGCGCTGCCCGCCATCCACTCAATCGTGGCCCGCGCATTGATCTGGGCAGTGAGCCGGGCACGACCGCCGACCTGGCCGGTGCGGGGACCTGGCGCGCGGCTGCCGACCTGGCCGGGCCCCGGAACCTGGCGCGCGACTGCCGACTTGGCCGGGCACCGGAACCTGGCGCGCGACTGCCGACCTGGCCGGGTGCCGGAATCTGGGGCACGGCCGCCGAACCGTCCGGAGGCCGGAACCTGAACTCGCCGGAGCCGAAAAACCCTCATTCGTTCCCACCCGGAAAACACCGCCCGGCCGGAGGCATTAGCCTGCGGCCGGGCGCGTGTTTTCTTCGTGCGCGGAGGACTGGGTTCCGGGCACCGGAACTCCGGCGGGGGAGCGAACGCCTCGTCCGGCCTTTCCCGAAATGATCAATCCGGAACCCGCCGAGCCCGAGCCCTTATTTCCCGGCGCGCTTTTTCGCGGTGCGCTTGCGGGGTTTCGGCTCCGGCTTCTGGCTTTCCTCGTAGGCGGCGATCACCTCGCGCGGGATGCGGCCGCGTTCGGCGATGGCCCAGTTGTTGTCCAGCGCCCACGTGCGGATCGCCTTGGAGCGTTCGCGTTCCTCGGCGGTCGGCGCGGCCGTGGCGCGCACGGTCGTCTTGCGGCCGCCGGTGCGGCGGGCGGCGGCGATGAACGTCGAGAGTTCGTCGCGCAGGGCGGCGGCGTTTTCGTCGGACAGGTCGATTTCGTACTGGACGCCGTCGAGTCCGAAGGGGACGGTCTGCCCGGCTTCGGACCCGTCGAGGTCGTCGATCATCTCGACGAGGACTTTCTGTGCCATCGCGGCGGCTCCTCCTGGAAACGGGACGTGGTCACCGCAGACCATAACAGGAGTCCACTGTGGCTGGTCGCCGGAGACAATGCGCGGCCGTCCGCGGGGGAGAACCGGCCGCCCGCCGGGTAACAAGGGTCAGGAAGTTTTCTGCTCCGGCACTGGATCGGTCAACGCGCCGAAGCGGTGGCCCATCCGGTCGCGTTTCGTGCGGAGGTAACGCAGGTTCTGCGGAGTTTCGACCGCGCGCAGCGAGACCTGCTCCACGATCCGCAGCCCGTATTCGCCGAGTCCGCGGTATTTCTCCGGGTTGTTGGTGATCAATCGCACTCTCCGGACGTCGAGATGGCCGAGGATCTGCGCCCCGGAATCATAGGAGCGGGAATCCACGGGCAGACCCTGCGCGACATTGGCGTCGACCGTGTCGAGACCCGATTCCTGCAGGGCGTACGCCTGGATCTTGTGCGCCAGCCCGATCCCGCGCCCCTCGTGGCCGCGCAGGTAAACGATCACCCCGCAACCCTCGTCGGCCACCGCGCGCATCGCTTGTTCGAGCTGAGTGCCGCAGTCGCAGCGCAACGAGCCCAGGATGTCGCCGGTCAGGCACTCGCTGTGCACCCGCACCAGCACGCCTCGCTCGGAGTGACCGGCCGCGGCGACGTCGCCCATGACGAGGGCGAGGTGTTCGGCTCCGTCCACTTCGGACCGGTACGCGACCGCGCGGAAATCGCCGAAGGCGGTCGGCATCGAGGCGGTCGCGACCGGTTCGACGAGCCGCTCGGTCCGGCGTCGATGCCGGATCAGATCGGCGATCGCGACGACCGGCAGATCGTGTTCCGCGGCGAACTCGGGTACGGCCTCGTCGCGCAGCATTTCGCCGTCCGGGCCGATCAGTTCGCTGATGACACCGACCGGTGCCCGGCCAGCCAGCTGAAGCAGATCGACGGCGGCTTCGGTGTGCCCGGCCCGGACGAGCACGCCGCCGTCTCGTGCCCGCAAAGGAAAGATGTGGCCCGGATGGAGAAGGTTATTGGGCGTCGTGGCCGGATCGGCCAGTGCGCGGCAGGTGAGCGTACGAGCCGTCGCGGACACTCCGGTCCCGGCGTCCGTGTGATCCACGGAGACGGTGAACGCGGTGCCGTGCGCGTCCCTGTTCTCCGCCACCATCGGCGGGAGCGCGAGCGCGTCGGCGCGTTCCCCGGTCATCGGCGCGCACACGATTCCGGTGGTGTGCGCGACGAGGAAGGCCATCTGCTCGGCAGTGACACTGTCGGCCGCGAGCACGAGGTCGCCCTCGTTCTCCCGGTCGTGATCGTCGACGACCACGACCATCCGGCCTTCCTCGAGCGCGAACACGGCCGCGCGCACGCTGTCCGCGGTATCCAGCATGGCGAACCTCCCTGAATCTCGCCCGGAGTTACTGTGCAATAACCATCGGAGCGAGCTGAACTGGAACTATCGATGTCTCAATGTTATCCGTCAATAACATCGAGCGGAAGGGATTCTGCTCACTCGGCAGGGAGCACGCCCGACTGCCGGAGATCGCGGACGAAACATCCGAGCAGGTCCGCGAACCGCGCCCGGGCCTCCGGGGACCACGCGGCGAGAGCGTCGCCGACCTGCGTGGCCCGTCGTCGTCGTTCGAGGTCGAGGACCCGCCGTCCCGCGGCCGTGACGGCCAGCGGGCTGGCCCGCCCGTCCTCGGGATCGGCCCGGCGTTCGACCAGCCCGGACCGCACCAGCCCGGCGACCTGGCGGCTGACCGTCGAAGGGTTCACGCCTAGCACCGCGGCGATTTCCCCGGCCCGGAACGGACCCTCCTCGGCGAGCATGGCCAGCAGCGGCAAGCACATCGGCTCGTCCGGCGCTGCTTCCGCTCGCTTGACCAGCCGCGTCAGGACGAGAAGCTGGTGCGTCACCTGGTCGGCGAGGTCGAGGTCAGACATCAGCGCGAACGTGCCGGTCGCGCCCGGCTCCGTACCCGGTGAAGATCATCACGACACTCAACGCGGTGAGCGCGACGAGCGCGCCGGACCAGCTTCCGGTGGCGTCGTGGAGGATGCCGAGCACCAGCGGTCCGGCCGCCGCGACCAGGTAGCCAATGGACTGCGCCATCCCCGCCAGCGCAGTCGTCTCGCGCGGACCGGTGGCGCGCTGGCTCTGGAAGCTGAGCGCCAGCACGAGACAGATCCCGCTGCCCAGTCCGAGCAACGTGCACCCGACGATCGCGATTCCGGGTGCCAGAAGAAGAATCGCGAACCCAGCCGCAGTGACCGCCGAGGCGGCGGCCGCCGGAAACCGCTGGTCGGCCCGGCCCCGGGTGAGCAGGGGCAGCACCATGCCGGTGGCGAGTGCGACGAGCTGGTAGTAGAACAGCATCCAGCCGGCCGCCGCGGTGCTCATGCCCTGCCCGATGAGGATGCTGGGCAGCCACGCGACGGCGGTGTAGAAAGCGAGCGATTGCAGGCCCATGAACAGGGAAACCTGCCATGCCAGCCAAGATCGCCACGGCGTCGGCGCGTGCGAACTGCCCGTCCGCGCCCCGGCATCCGGCCGCGAACCGCGCAGCCTCGGCAGCCATCCCGCCAGCGCGGCCAACGCGACGACCACGCCCCAGCCCAGCGCGGAATGCCAGCCACCCGGCAAAACTCCCGCCAGCGGAACGGAAATCCCGGACGACACCGCCGCGACCACACCCATGACCGTGACGTAAAGCGCGCTGACAGTATGGATTCGCGAGGCTGGCACGTGAGCGCGAATCACTGTCGGCAGCAAGACATTCCCGACCGCAATCGCCGCGGACAGCAACACCGTCCCGACGAACAAACAGGCAACCGACGGCAGCGACCGAACCACTGTGCCCACCGCCAGCACCGCCAGCGAAAGCACGAGCAACCGCGTAGACCCGATCCGATGCGAGACGCGCCCGACCAGCGGCGAAGTCACGGCGAACATCAACAACGGCAATGTATTCAACACGCCGCCCGCCGACGCAGGCAGCCCCGTGTCGTGTTCGATGGCAGGCAGCAACGTGCCGACGCCAGTCAACGTCACGCGCAAATTGGCGGCCACGAGAAGGATCGCGAGCAACAGCCCCACGGACCACTCAGATTTGGTGACCGCTCTCTTCACGACCGACGGCGCCTCAACTTCGGCCGTCACTTCTCCCGCTCCGCCCCGGCCCCGGTGAGCTTCACGATCTCGGCCGCGCAGTAACGCGCCCCGACCTCGTCCTGCGCAGCGATCGCGTCAATCAGCTGCCGGTGCAACCGAGCGTGCTCGTCGGCGGTTTCATCAGTCCAAAGAGTGTCGCCGATCTGCTCGACAACGGACGCGCTGAGGACGTCGTACACCTCGGTAAGCAGGGAATTCCTGCCCGCGTTCACGACGGCCTGGTGAAAACGAACGTCCGCCTCGGCAGCCGTCCGGGTGTCGTCTCGCTTCTCGGACTCTTCGAGCAGATGCCGCAACTCGGCGAGGTCGTCATCGCTGCGACGCACCGCAGCCAGCCCAGAGGCATACTCCTCCAGCACGGCCCGCAGTTCCAGCACGTCGCCCCGCCGAGAGGAACTGGCCCGCCGCATCAAGACGGACTGCATCTCACTGGACGCGCGGACGTACGTCCCGTCGCCGCGCCGAGCCTCCAGCAGCCCGAGATGCACCAGCGCGCCAAGCGCCTCCCGCACCGTCGTCCGCCCGACGCCAAGCTGCTTGACCAGGTCATTCTCCGCCGGAATCCGCATCCCGACGGGCCATTCCCCGGAGGCGATCTGCTCCCGCAAGGTGTCCACAAGCTGCGCGGCAAGACTGGCGACCCGATGGGGTGCCCGAAGATCGTTCATAAGGTGACCCTAACACCGAATGTCAGACATTTGAATGTGAGCAGGGTCGCCGGCTCTGATCCGCTGCGGTCCCAAGGTGCGTGAGGGGACCCCTCATTGACTCTGATTCCCTGGGGGTTCCCCTCACGGACGTTCTCGCGGGCCGTATCGCGCCCATCGACCAGGGCAGCCCCGCGCACTGCGCTCGCGGAGGGTTCCACCCTTCCTGCGGCGGCGGGCGCGCGGTGGGGAGGTCCGTGAAGGGCTCCTTGAAGGAATCAGATTCCCTCAAGGAGCCCTTCACGGACCTCATCGAGAGAGGGGCAGCCCGGCGCGTCTCCTCGACTGGTGCTCCGCAGGGCCTTGGCCAGCACAGCTACCGCCGACCCGCCGCGCACCACGCAGTCGGGGAAACCTCAGTGGGGCCGTGAGCCCCACCGCCCAACCGTCAGGCGCCGCGCTGCCGGAAACCTCATTGGTGGGCTAGTCCCAACGCCGGGCCGCCGCACATCGCACTGCTGGGGAAACCTCAGTGGGGCCGTGAGTCTCAGGGCCTGGCAGCCGAACATCGGACTGCCGGGAAACCTCATCGGTGTACAAGTTCTGCCACTCAACTGCCCATCGCCGCGCTGCCGGGGGAACCTCGTTGCGGCACTAGCTCGGCCACCCAGCCACCGCCCACCGCGCTACCGGAAAGACCTCATTGGGGCGCGAGCCCCACCATCCAACCGCCGCCGTTGCACCCAAAACATCGAGGCACCCAGCCCCTCCCGCGCACCCCGATACGAAGCCTCTCTGCGGTCGGTGGGTGCTTGTCAAGGCATCTTTCCCGCCTTGACAAGCACCCACCGACCGTCAGCACAATCAAGCTTCGGGGTGCCCCACGCAACCAAGAGGCCGATGTCGCCGCCAGGCGACGAGCCGACACCCCCGGAGATCAGACACCCCCAGCAGGCACAAGCAACGCATTAACCGCCGCAGTACGAATAGTAGACGCCACACTCTCCACATCCAGCCCGCTATTAAACTGCGGCACCGAATTAATCATAGAAAACACAGCATGCGTCAAAACCCGATTCTGCGCATCCGACAAATCCGGCCGCAACCGCTCCACCAGTGCACTCCACTCCTCAGCGTAGAGCCGCATCATCCGCCGCATCCGATGCCGTTCCTCCTCGGGCACGTTGTGCTCATTCTTCAAGAACACCAACGTAGAAGGCACGTTCTGCAGACTCCGCGTAACGTGATAGTCGATCATTGCCTCAAGCGCCTTGCGTGGATCAGTAACCTCCGCCGCAGTCTCGCGCGCATTGGCCAGCAAATCCTTCAACGGATCCTCGAGCACCGCGATCAGCAACGCCTGCTTGCTGGGAAAATGCCGGTAAAGAGCAGGCCCGGTAACGCCAGCCCGCGCACCGATCATCTCGGTGGTGACCGCGTCGAAAGCCCGCTCGTGGAACAACTCGCCGGCGACCTTGATCAGCGTCTGCCTGCGCGAGGAACGCGGCGACGCGGCGCGAGATGAGCTCGTCATGACCCGAGTCTAGGTGAGAGGCCGATAACGAGCCGCCGCGTGCTCCGCCAGCAGGGCCGCGACCGCGCTGAGGCAGGCAAAGCCCAGGTCGGAAGACATCCCGCGCGGATCGCCGAGCACCCCGTTCGGAGCAACTGCCTTGACGCCTCCGGTTAATACCCGAGCCAGCAGGGCATCGTCCATCGGCTCGGCAAGGCCAGGAGTGGCACGATCAGCGCGCACCGCCTCCGGTCGAAGCGCGAGCATGATCGAACTTTCGGCGACATCAGCGTGTCCGCCGACTTGGCTGGCGAGATCGGCGACGGCAGTGCGCCAGGCATCGAGCACCGCGGCCGAGTCGGCGAACGCGACCACGTCCAGCTCAGCAGTCAGACGCGAGGAGAGCTTCGCCTCGATCTCGCTCAGCAGCGGATAGTTGCCGATGTGCGCGGAGAAGATCAACACCCGCCGAAACCCATGTACAGCAAGGCTTTCACAGCAGTCGAAACAGATGGCTTCCAGTGTTTCGGGCCGCACCGACAACGTCCCCGGGAAGCCGAGATGATGGGCGGAGCAGCCAAGGCGCACGGTCGGCAGGACGAGCGCATCGCCGAGCCGCTCCGCCACGAGCACGCCCAGCCGGTCGGCATGGTCGCTGTCGACTGAGAGCGGCAGGTGCGCGCCGTGCTGTTCGGTAGCTCCCAGCGGGAGGATCGCGGTCCGCATGCCGCTCGCCAGAGCGTCGGCGATTTCCGGCGAGGTCAGGTGCTCGATCCGCAGCTCGCTCATGCCTTCCTCCAGGCAAAGTTAGTAGCAAGTAACACGTTTCCTCCACGGTAGAGCCTTGACCACGGGTTCTCTGCGCCTTATGTTATCGAGCAATAACATCGGCTGGAAGGGGCGATCATGGACTTCATCCTCATGTCGGAGGGGGACACCCCGGTCGGGCTCACCCACGAACACCGCTACCGGGAGCTGGTCGAGGAGGTGCTGCTCGCCGAGCAGGTCGGCTTCGACGCGTTCGGGAGTTCCGAACAGCACGTCGCCATCGGCACGGCGACCGTGTCCGCGCCGGAGGTGCTCTACCCGTACCTGATGGCGCTCACGAGCCGGATCCGCTTCATCCACCTCGTGACGCTGCTGCCGACGCGCATGAACCACGCGCTGCGCGTCGCGGAACGGATCGCGACCGAGGACATCCTGTCCAACGGCCGGATCGAACTCGGCACCGGCCGCGGCAACACGACGCTCGCGCTGCGGGCGTTCGAGGTGGACCCGACGGAGAACAAATCCCAGTGGCGCGAAGGGATCGAGCTGATCCGCCGGGCGTTCCTCGACGATCCGTTCTCCTTCGTGGGCGAGCACTACAAGATCCCGCCGCGCAGCCTGGTGCCGAAGCCGTTGCAGGCGCCGTACCCGCCGATCTCGGTCGCCGCGGGCAGCCCGAGTTCGGTCGAAACCGCCGCCGCGATGGGCATCGGCGCGATCATGGGCGGGTTCTACCTCGGCTACGACCTCGTCGAGAACATGCTGAAGCTCTACGACGAGACCCTCGCCGCCACCACCCACCCGTACCCGATCACGCCGCGCAAGATGGTGCTGGTCAGCGGTGGCATGCACTGCGCCGAAACGACCGCGCTGGCCCGCGAACAGGCCCGGCCGCTGTTCGAGATGTCCAAGCTTTCCACCGACGCGTACGGGCGGCTGGCGAAGCTTTCCCAGGACTACGCCTACATGGGCGCGATCAACGACGTCGATTTCAGCGACGAGGAATACCTGTTCGAGCGCTCGCAGGGCTTCCTCGTCGGCGACCCGGAGCATTGCGTCGAGCACGTCCAGCGGTACGCGGACATGGGCGTGGAGTCGCTGGTGTTGCGAGTGGACAGTCTCCCGCACGACCAGTTGATGCGGTCGATCGAACTGTTCGGCAAGTACGTGATCCCGCGGTTCAAGCATCCGCGCAACGTGGTGCGCCCTGCCGACGACGTGCTGGCCGGCATCCGCGCCGCGCGTCCGGCGCACGAGGAAGCGCTGCGCCGGTTCCAGTCCGAGAACCAGACCGCGGAGGCAGTCCGATGAGCGGCCTTTACCAGCACGGCAGCGGAAACGTGCTCGTCGAGCGCCCGGCCGACGGCGTCCTGCTGATCACGATCAACCGGCCCGAGCGGTACAACGCGCTGCTGATGCCGATGTTCGACGAGCTGAGCGAGATCTGGGCCGACGTGGAGCGCGACGACGAGACGCGGGTCGTCGTGGTGACCGGGGCGGGCAAGGCGTTTTGCACCGGAATGGACGTGCGCGAACCCGATCCGACGCCGGAAGCGGCGCTCGCGATGCTGGAATCCGAGCGCCGGCGGATTTCGACGGTGCTCCGGATCGAAAAGCCGATCATTTCCGCGATCAACGGACCGGCGGTCGGCTACGGCCTGTCGACGGCGTTGCTCGCGGACATCAGCATTGCCGCCGAAGACGCGGTGCTGATCGAGGGCCACACCAAGGTCGGCGTGACCGCGGGCGACCACGCCGCGTTGATCTGGCCGCTGCTGGTCGGGATGGCCAAGACGAAGTATTACGTGCTGACCTCGGACAAACTGACCGGAGCGGAAGCTGAACGGATCGGGCTCGTGAGCCTGGCCGTGCCTCGCGAACAAGTGCTCCCGCGTGCCTTGGAGGTCGCCTCTCAGCTCGCGCAGGGATCGCAGCAGGCGCTCCGGTTCACGAAACGCGCGCTCAACATGTGGCTCACGAATGCGTTGCCGCAGCACGAGTTGTCCGGCGCGCTGGAAATTCTCGACTTCGCCGGAGCTGATTACCGGGAAGCGCGCCAAGCATTCCGGGAAAAGCGTGCTCCGGTTTTCCCGTCCGCTTCCGGCGTACCGGCGACATGACCACCGCTTCGCTCAGCGCCGTCCAGGTGTCCAGGGAAACGGACGGCGCGGTGGTCCTGACCCTGAGCCGTCCGCCCGCGAACGCGCTCAGCAACTCGCTGATCAGCCGGCTGACCACGACGCTGGAAGACCTCGCCCATGGCCCGGACGCTCCCGCCGTCGTCCTGACCGGCGCGGGCGACCGGTTCTTCTGCGCGGGCGGCGACCTCAAGGAAGCGGTCGGTTACGACGCCGAGTCGATGGCCGAACGGATGACCGCGTTCCACGCGCTGCTCTGCGCACTGGAGAACTATCCCCGGCCGCTGGTGTGCGCGGTGAACGGCTGGTGCGTCGGCGGCGGGATCGAGATGGCGCTGTTCTCCGATTTCGTTTACGCGTCATCGCGAGCGCGGTTCGTCTTCCCCGAGGTCGACCACGGGATGTTGCCTGCGGTGAAAGGGATCGCCCGCGTCCGCGAGGTGCTGGGCGACCGTGGCGCCCGGCGGCTGTTGCTGGGCGGGGAATCCGTCGACGCGTCCGAGGCGAAAGCGCTGGGCATCGTTGACGAAGTGGTTGAGCCGGGGGAGTTGCTGGAGGCCGCGTCCGCACACACACGCGCGGCGGCGGCGAAACCGCCCGCGGTGTTCGCGGCCTTGAAACTGGCTCTCCTCCAGGAAACCGCCGGCTGGCCGGACGAGAAACAACTGCAGGTCACGGCCGCCGACGCGCGAACAGTTTTCACCGACCCTGCCGCACGAGCTGCCCGGGAGGCATGGAATGGCTGACGTATCGCACGATCTGGACCCGGCCGTCTTCCGTTCGGCGCTGTCCCGTTTCCCGTCCGGCGTCACGATCGTGACGACCCGCGGCGAGGACGGCACGCTGCACGGATTCACCGCGAGTTCCTTCGCTTCGCTGTCGCTCGATCCGCCGCTGGTGCTCGTGTGCCTCGACCGGGGCGCGACGTGTTTCCCGGTTTTCATGGCGGCCGAGCGATTCGTCGTGAACGTGGTGACTCCCTCGCACGCCGAGCTGGCGACGCGGTTCGCCACGAAGGGCGAGAACAAGTTCGCGTACGGGAGCTTCGAGTTCGACGACCAGGGCCATCCGCTCCTTCCGGACGCGGCGGCGATCCTCCGCTGTGAACTGGAGCAGGCGGTGCCCGGCGGGGATCACGTGATCCTCATCGGCCGGGTGCGCGAGGCGCGGGTCGGCGGCGGGCGGCCCGTGACGTGGTACCGGGGTGACTTCCTCCACCTCGGCGAGCGTGCCGCGTGAGCGCCGCCGGAGCCGGGCTCGCGGCGGGAAGAGAGGGCAGGTCATGGAGCTGACCGAGTTCGAACCGGAGCGGACGCTGCCGGGCCTGCTGCTCGACCGCGCCCGCCGCGAGCCGGACGCCGTCGCGCTGCGGTATTCGCGCGGCGGGGCGACGCGGGCGATCACCTGGCGGACCTACCTGGAGCGGGTGCGCGAACTCGCGTTCGGCCTGGTCGCGCAGGGGGTCCGGCACGGCGACCGGGTCGCGGTGATGAGCAGCGCGCGTCCGGAATGGGTCTTTGCCGCGCTGGCGGTGCAGAGCGTCGGCGGGGTCGTGATCGGGGTGTATCCGACCAACTCGCCTGCCGAGATCGAACAGGTGCTCGCCCACAGCGAGGCGGTCGCGTTCATCGGTGAGACGGAAACGGAACTCGCCAAGGTCGCGAAGATCGCCGGGAACACTCCGGACCTGCGGCTGGTCGCCGGAATCGAGGCGGCTCCACCGGACCTGCCCGCGGGGATCACCGGCGTGAGCTGGGACGACCTGCGCGCGGCCGGGGAACCAGACGCGTTGGCAGAGCTGATCGCCGCCACGACGCTCGACGACCCGGCCGTCCTCTTCTACACGTCCGGCTCCACCGGAGCGCCCAAGGGCGTCACCCATTCCCACCGCACGCTCCAGCACGCGATCCAGAGCGTCATCGGCCTGTACCCGGAGAGCCGGACCGAGCGGCACGACGTCGTCGGGTTCCTGCCGCTGGCGCACGTCGCGCCCGCGGTGCTGCTCGTTTTCACCCCGTTGCACACGCGGTTGGTCGTGACCTTCTGCCGGATCGAGGACTACGGCGAGGTGCTGCGCGCGGTACGGCCGACGGTCGTGCTGTGGCCGCCTCGGTTTTACGAGAAGCTCGCCGCCGAGCTGATCGCCCTCGCTGAGTCCTGGACGGGAATCCGCCGCCTCGCGTACCGGGCCGCGATGCGGATCGGCCGCCGGATGGCTGAGCGGCGGTGGTCCGGCCGTCGTGCGCCGGTGCCGCTGAGGATTGCTTACGCCGTCGCGGTTCGGGCAGTTTTCGTTCCGCTGCGGGCAAGTCTCGGCATGGACCGGCTGCGCGTCGCGTGGACGGCTTCGGCGGCCATGCCGGAAAGCGTCGTGGCGCTGTGGCAGATCTGGGGCCTCGACCTGCGCGAGAACTACGGGCTCACCGAGACCGGCGGGTGCCCGATCGGGCAGTTCGGGCAGCCGTTCCCGCGCCCGGGGCGGATCGGCCGGGAGTTCGCGGACCCGCGCTACCAGGTGAAAATCGCCGGCGACCGGGAGATGCTGATCCGCGCGCCGTTGCTGTTCAGCGGGTACTGGCGGAACCCCGGCGAAACCGAAGCGGTCTTCGAGGACGGCTGGTTCCGCACCGGCGACCTGATGGAGCGGACCGCCGACGGGGACATCCGGCTGATCGGGCGGAAGAAGGACGTGATCATCACCCGGGGCGGCAAGACCGTCGACCCGCAGCCGATCGAGATCCGGCTGAAGGAGAGCGTGCTCATCGAGGAAGCGATCGTGGTCGGCGACGGGCGGAAGTACCTGACCGTCCTGATCGAACCGGGCGCGGCCGTGAGCGCGGAGCTTGACGGGCGCTTGCGGGCCGAGGTGGAGCGGGTCAACGCGGACCTCGCGCGGGCGGAGCAGCTGAAGGATTTCCGGGTGCTGCCGCGGCCGTTGGAAGCTTCGCGAGGCGAGCGGACGGCGAACGGGAAGGTCAAGCGCGCGGCGGTGGTGGGTTCGTTCGCGGGGCTGATCGACGAGATGTACGACGCGGACGACGACGCGGCGATCGCGGACCACGTACGGAGGCCGCGGTAGGCGAACCGCAGCGGGACATTGTCCCGCTGCGGTTCTGTTACTGGGGTCCGTAGACGACGATGGTGTTGCCCCACGGATCGCGGGCTACTGCACGGACTTCGTGCGGGCCCTGTTCCGGTTGCCGGACAACGGTTCCACCACCGGCGACCAGAGCGGTCAGCGCGGCAGTGACGTCAGGCACCTTGAACGACGCGGCCGGAACCCCGTCGGTGACGTCCTCTTCCGGGCCGGCGAGGGCGAGGGTCGTTCCGCCCGCGTCGAGGGCTGCGTAGCGGTCTCCGTCGACGAATTTCGCGGACAGGCCGAAGGTCGTGGCGTAGAACCGCACGGCTGAGCTGACGTCGGCGACGGGATGCAGCACGTTCCCGATCTTGGCCGGTTCCGGGGATTCGTTCACCAGCCGAGCCTAACCCGCATGATCCCGGAGCGGGCGGGTATGCCGGAGGGAGAACCCGAGGAAGGGAGCGCCATGTCTGACGTCCGGGAGTATTTAACGGAAGTCGAGTACCCGTGCGAGCGCGACGAACTCCTCCGCCGGGCCGCCGCGAAGGGGGCCGGGGACGACGTCATCGGGCATCTCGGCAAGTTGCCCGAGCAGCGGTACGAGAACCTCGACGCGGTGCACCGGCTGCTCGGCGACGACATCGACCCGCACGGGTGAGGGCGCCTCAGTCCGCGACGCCTTTCTTCTGGTCGATGAACGTCTGCCGCTCCGGGGTGACCTGGAGGATGACGCGTTCGGACTTGATCGCGTCCGGCGGGTAGTCGTCGCCGGTGTACTTGCGGGCGAGCTGGTCCACCTGCGACCGCGCTCGCTCGCCGGTCTCGATGCCGGTCACGCGGCCGCGGACTTCCGCGTACCGGTACGGGTCCTGCTCGTCTCGGATGAGGACGGTGATCCGGTCGTCGCGCTCGACGTTGCGGTACTTCACCCGGTGGGTTTCGGTGTTGAGCACGATCCTGCCGTTCTCGACGTGCACCCAGATCATCTGCGTCTGCAGCCTGCCGCTCGGCAGCACCGTGGTGACCGCGGCGAAGTTCTTGCCGGTGGCCAGCTCTTCGGTTTCGGGCAGCAGTTTCGGGCCGTCGGCGGTGCTGGCGGGCACGGCAACTCCTCACGGTCGACGTCACGGGCCGCCCTGCGGGTAGCCCGGCCGACCGGCGGGTAAACGCGACGTCAGATCCAGACCAGCCCGGCGAGGACAGCGACGCCCGCGAGCAGCCACGCCACGTAGTCGCCGACCTGGCCGGAGTGCGCGC
Source organism: Amycolatopsis sp. VC5-11 (assembly GCF_037034185.1). Lineage (NCBI taxonomy): Bacteria > Bacillati > Actinomycetota > Actinomycetes > Pseudonocardiales > Pseudonocardiaceae > Amycolatopsis > Amycolatopsis sp. VC5-11. The sequence goes on from NZ_JBAGKF010000023.1 coordinate 36,801, forward strand.
GGTGCAGGACGGTGAGGGCTTCGTGCACCGGTTTCGGGGCACGGCGTCGCGACCACAGGGCGAGCGCGGTGGCGGCGAGGGTGAGGACGGCGGTCGCGGCGGCGGACAGCAGGCCGGGGCCGGTCCAGGACAGTTCGGGCGCCGTCGCGGGGAGTGGCGAAGGCAGCGTCGGCAGGACGTCGTGGAGGTATCCCGCGCGGTCGACCGCCTGCGCACCGGCGGCCGCGGCGACGTCGCGAATCCACGGCACGATCCCGGCGGCCAGCGCGAAAGCGAGCAGGACGACGATGGCGGCCAGCATCGGGATCGGGGTGCGTTCGATCGGCCGGCCGGTCTCGGGTTCCTCGCCGGAACCGGGCGTCGTGTCCTCGGAATCGTCGTCGGGCGGCCTGCCGAGTCCGAAGTAGACTCGGAGCCCGGCGCGCAGCACTGCCGCGGCGGTTAGCGCGGAAATAATCGCGAACACGATCATCAGCCACTCCGGACCGGCGTGTTCGGCGGCGTCTTTGCCGAGCGCCAGGCCGAACGGCGGCAACCCGGCGAGGGCGGCTGCGGCAATGAGGAACAGCACCGCTTCGGTCCGTGAATGTGTTGCGCGGCCGAAGAGATCGTCTTCGTCGACGCTGCCGTAGCGGTCCTTCAACACGCCGGTCAGCAGGAACAGCGCGCCCTTTGCTCCGGCGTGTCCGAGCACGGAGAGCACGAACGCGGCGGTCGCTTCGCCGCCGGTGGCGGCGAGTCCACAGAGGAACAGTCCAATGTGGGCGATGGTCGAGTAGGCCAGCAAGCGTTTCAGATGCCGCTGAGTGAAGCACAGCACGGCACCGAGGACAGCGCTGGCGATCCCGGCGGTGAGGTAGATCCGGCTGACGGTGGCGTCATCGAGCACCGTCCCGAACACGGTCGTGCGGACGCGGAGCACGCCGTAAAGCCCGAGTTCGACCATGACGCCGGAGAACAGCACGCACACCGGCGTCGGAGCGACGGCGTGCGCGTCGGCGAGCCAGAAATGGAACGGCACGCTCGCGGCTTTGACCAGCAATCCGGTGCACACCAACACGAACGCGGCGATGACCAGCGCGTCCGCCGGACGGCCGTCGAGCGCGACGCCCAGCTGCGCGAGCCCGAGCTGGCCGCCGCGGGCGTAGAGCAGGCCGATGCCCATCAGCGTGAAGTACGCGCCGAGCGAGTTGACCACGCCGAAGTTCAGCGCGCCCTGCACCGAGTCCGCCTCCTCGATCCGGTACCCGGTCAGCGCGTAGGCGACGCCGCTCATCAGCTCGAAGAACACGAACAGCGTGAACAGGTCGCCGGTGAAGAGGAAGCCGATCATGCCGGTCAGGAAGAGCAGCATCATCGCGTGGTAGCGGGCTTCGACGGCCTCGAAGTAATGCCAGCTGTAGAGCAGCGCGCAGACGGTCAGGAACGCGGCCAGCACGGCGAACGTCGTGTTCAGCCCGTCCGCGACGAGCACGATGCCGACCGAGTGGGTGCCTTCCGGGCCTTGGCGGCCAAGCCAGCTGACCACCCGCTCGTGGTGCGCGGCGGTCAGCAGGACCACGCACAGTACGCACACCGCCGCCGCGGTCACCGTGGCCGTCACGTCGACGACGACGCGGGGGAGTTTGCCGCCGAGACCGAGCAGCAGGCAGGCGGCGAGCAGCGGGACGGCGATGGCGAGTGCGGGCAGGGTCGTCATGGTCAGCCGCGCAGGGCCCGCAGTTCGTCGGGATCGACCGTGCCGTGGCGGCGCGAGATCTGCAGCGTCAGGGCGAGCAGGAGCGCGGTGATGGTCGCCGAGACGACGATGTCGGTGAGCGTCATGGCCTGCACCATCGGGTCGACCACCGGCTGCGCCTGCCCCTGCGAGACGATCGGGGCGGTGGCCTGGTCCTGGTAGCCGATCGCGAGCAGCAGGACATACGTGCCGGATTGCGCGACCGACAGCGAGACCACGGTGTGCACGAGATGGCGGCTGCGCATGATCCCGGCGCAGCCGAGCAGCAACAGCCACGCCGCCACGCCATAGCAGGCCGCCGACACCACGCCCGTCACTGTTCCTCCAGCCCGTGCACGAAGAACCGCGAGAGCAGGACGACGAATCCGGCAGCGACCTCGATGCCGATCAGCACGCTCAGCACGAGAACGGTCCCGGACGACAGCAGCGAGCCGAATTGGCCGAGTGGCAATACGTTCGCGAGGAACGAGCCGCCGATGGCGAGTCCCAGCAGGCCGGTCACGACGTACAGGCCGGTGGCCGCCGCTTCGGCGTATTCGCACCAGTCGATCGGGCGCAGCCGGGCGAGCGCGCGGTAGCTGCCGGAGAGGTAGAGCAGATGCCAGCCGGTGGCGAGGACGACGCCGCCTTGGAAACCGCCGCCGGGCGTCAGGTGCCCGTGCACGACGATGTCGATGCCCAGCAGCACCGAGACCGGCAGGAGCAGGAAACCGGCGAGCTTCACGGCGGGCAGGACGTAGCCGGTCCCGTCCGTTTCCGGCTCCTTCTCGGGCGGTTGCAGCAGCGCGAGCGTGCCGACGACGGCGGCGGCGACGATGGTTTCCTCGCCGAGGGTGTCGAGCGCGCGGAGGTCGAAGTTGATCGAGGACACCAGGTTCGGGGTGATTTCCCGGAACCCCATCGGCAGCACCAGGTCCCGGTAAACGTGGCTCGCGGATCCGGCGGCGGGCATCCGGGTGAACGCGGCGATGAACAGCGCCGCGACCCCGGCCAGCCCGGCGGCTCCGACGACGTCGCGGGTCCTCATCGCTTCCCCGTCTTCCGCAGGGTCAGCAGGACGAGCAGCGGGACGATCGCCGCGCCGACGGCGAGTTCGGACAGCGCGACGTCCGGTGCTTGGAAAACTACGAAAAGCACTGTGAGGCAGAGGGAAAACACCGTGAGCGTGATCGCTTGCCGCTTCGGGTCGTGCGTCGCGACGACGGCGAAACCGGCCACGGCGACCAGTGCGAGGGCGACGAGCAGCACGGCGGCTGTCATGAGGGGAGGTCCTCGTCGATCTCGCCGCGGTGGCGGGCTTCGAGCCGGGCGGTGGCCGATTGCAGGATCGGACTGGTGACCGCCAGCAGGACGACCGTCGCGAGGATCGCGCCCGAGCCGAGGTGGACGCCGTTGACCAGGACGAGCCCGACCCCGATGAGCGGCGCGCCGAGCGTGGTCGCCGGGGTGAGGAGGTGCAGGCGGGTCAGCAGGTCTCTCGCGCGCAGCAGGCCGACGGCCGAGGCGAGGACGACGAACACCCCGGCGAACACGAGAATCTGCGCGGCGAGGGTCATCGGGTCCCCAGGAGCCGCGCGAAGACGAGCGTTCCGGCGAAGGCGAGGACGGTCAGCGTCAGGGGGAGGATGACAGCGCTGGACGGGCCGTATGCCTGGACGAGCAGCAGGAGCGTCAGGACGGTGACGGTGCCGGCGAACTGCATCCCGGCGAGGCGTTCGATCGCGGTGCCCCGGGCGGCCAGCCACAACGAGGTGCCGAGGCCGCCTGCCATCAGGAGCAGCGCGGCGAGGAGCAGCCACGTCATCGCGTCACCCGATCGAGGGTCGAGGAGCCGGGGAGCAGCCGGTGGATGACGAGGTCAGTGTCGTCTGGCGGGCTCGCGACGACCATCGCGCCCGGAGTGCAGCCGACGACCACTGTCGCGATGGCGAGGCGTGCTTCGTGCTGCGCGCGCGGTTCGGCTGGGACGGTGATTTTTTCGCACTTTCCGGCGGAGGGTCGTGGGAAGACCATGCGCAATGCGGCGACGGATTCGCTGACGGCGGCTTTGGGCAGCGGTGCCAGCCAGGTGAGCCAGTTCGGATTGAGCTGCCACGCACCGTGCATCGCCCGGCGTGCGGAACGGGCGGCGATCGCGCAGACCGCCGCGGCACCGGCGCCGACGATCAGTTCCGGTGCGGACGGGGTGGACAGCGTGAGGGTCCACAGCCCGGTCAGGGCAAGCCACCACAGCAGAATCTCGATCGCAGCGCGCATGTCTCACCTCGGGCAGGGGCTACCCACTTCGGAGACCTGCCAATCCGGCGCGGCTTCCGCCAGCCGTCCGTGAAGGGCTCCTTGAGGGAATCCAATTCCCTCAAGGAGCCCTTCACGGACCTCAGCCGACGATGATGGTGTGGTCGGTGCGGGACACCAGCTCGCCGATCACGGGGTACCCCGGCAGTTCGCCCGCCACGAGCAGGCCGCCGGAGGTTTGGGCGTCAGCCAGCAGCAGGGCTTCTTCCTCGGAGACGCGGGAGAGATCGGTGTGCGGCCGGACCCAGTCGAGGTTCCGGCGCGTCCCGCCGCTGACATACCCGTCGCGCAGCGCCTCCCGCGCGCCCTCGAGATACGGGACGGCCGCCGGGTCCAGCCGTGCGGTGACGCCGCTCGCCCGGGCCAGTTTGTGCAGGTGGCCGAGCAACCCGAAGCCGGTCACGTCGGTCGCGCACACCGCGCCCGCCTCCAGCGCGGCGGCCGACGCGGCGCGGTTGAGCTCGGTCATCGCGGCGATCGCCTCCTCGGAGCGTTCGCCGGTGGCCTTGTGCCGCGAGTTCAGCACGCCGATCCCGAGCGGCTTGGTCAGCGTGAGCGGCGTGCCCGGCTTGCCCGAATCGTTGCGCAGCAAGCGGTCCGGGTCCGCGGTGCCGGTGACCGCGAGGCCGTACTTGGGTTCCGGGTCGTCGACGCTGTGCCCGCCGGACAGATGGCATCCGGCTCGCGCGCAGACGTCCAGGCCGCCGCGCAGCACCTCCGCGGCCAGCTCGAACGGCAGCACCTCGCGCGGCCAGCCGAGGAGATTGACCGCGACCACCGGGACGCCGCCCATCGCGTACACGTCGGACAGCGCGTTCGCGGCGGCTATCCGGCCCCAGTCGTACGGGTCGTCGACGACCGGGGTGAAGAAGTCCGTCGTCGCGATGAGGGCGACGTTCCCGGCGATGCGCACGGCCGCCGCGTCGTCGCCGTCGTCGAGGCCGACCAGGAGTTCCCCGGGCGGGTTCTCCGGCGCGGCGCCGGACAGGCCGCGGACGATCGTTTCCAGTTCGCCGGGCGGGATTTTGCACGCGCAGCCGCCGCCGTGGGCGTACTGGGTCAGCCTCATGCTTTTCATCATGCGGGGGCGCGACGGTCTTGGCAGGATGGCGGAATGCCCCAGGGAGGCGTATCCGGCCTGGTGACCGGCGCGGTCTTCAACACCGTTGAGCGGCAGGTCCTGCCGCTGGCGGGTTCGATTCCCGTCCGCCTCCGCCATGGGTGACCCGCGCCGGGCGATCCCGCGCACCGACGCGGTGCTCGGCGAGCCGAGGATCGCGAAAGCCGTCGAAACACTCGGCCGGGGCCTGGTGAAGTCCCTCGTCCTAGCAGCGCAGCAGCGGGCGCGCGCGGGAGAGATCGAGCCCAGCGAGGTCGTAGCGGAGGTGGTGGCCCGGCTGCCCTCGACGGTGTCCTCGCTGCGTCCGGTGCTCAATGCGACCGGCGTCCTCGTGCACACCAACCTCGGCCGGGCGCCACTGTCCGCGGCCGCGTTGGACGCGATCGTCGCGGCGGGCGGGGCCACGGACGTCGAGTTCGCGCTCGAGACGGGGGAGCGGGCGAAACGCGGCCGCGGCACCCTCGCCGCGTTGGCGGAGGCGGTGCCGCGCGCGGAGGCGGTGCACGTGGTCAACAACAACGCGGCGGCGTTGCTGCTGTGTGCGCTGACCTTGGCTCCAGGCAGGGAAATCGTGGTCAGCCGCGGCGAACTGGTCGAAATCGGCGACGGCTTCCGCATCCCGGACTTGCTCGCCTCGACCGATGCGCGGCTCCGCGAAGTCGGGACCACGAACCGGACTTCGGCGGCGGATTACGCGGCGGCCATCGGTCCGGACACCGGATTCGTGCTCAAGATCCATCCCTCCAACTACCAAGTCACCGGGTTTACCTCGGAGGCGAGCGTCGCCGAACTGGCCGGGCTCGGCGTGCCGGTCGTCGCCGACGTCGGGTCCGGGCTGCTCGCGCCGCATCCGCTGTTGCCGGACGAACCGGACGTCGCGACCGCGCTGGCCGACGGTGCGAACGTCGTCACGGCGAGCGGCGACAAGCTCCTCGGCGGTCCGCAGGCGGGCTTGCTCTTCGGAGACGCCGAACTGGTGCACCGGCTGCGACGCCATCCCGCGGCTCGCGCGCTCCGCGTCGACAAGTTGACCCTCGCCGCGCTCGAAGCCACCCTTCGCGGGCCGGAACCACCAGTACGGGCGGCGCTTGTCGCCGAGGGTCTTCGCCAACGCGCCGAGGCGCTAGCTCAGTCGTTGCGCTCGGCGGGCGTGGACGCCGAGGCGGTGGATTCGGCCGCGGTCGTCGGCGGCGGTGGCGCGCCGGGAGTCGAGTTGCCCAGCGCGGCGGTCGCGTTGCCTGCCCGGTACGCGCAGGCATTGCGGCTGGGCGAACCCGCGGTGGTCGGCCGGATCGTGCGGGACCGGTGCCTGCTCGACCTCCGGACGGTGGCCCCGGCGGACGACGCGACCCTGCGGGAGGCGGTCCGCCGATGCGGGTGATCGCCACCGCCGGCCACGTCGACCACGGGAAATCCACCCTGATCCGCCGGCTCACCGGCATGGAACCGGACCGGTGGGCCGAGGAACGCCGCCGCGGCCTGACCCTCGACCTCGGCTTCGCCTGGACCCGCCTGGGCGGCGAGGAGATCGCCTTCGTCGACGTCCCCGGGCACCAGCGATTCGTCCCGAACATGCTGGCGGGCGTCGGTCCCGTCCCGGCCGCGTTGTTCGTCGTGGCGGCGGACGAGGGCTGGATGCCGCAATCCGCGGAACACCTGGCGGCGCTCGACGCGTTCGGCGTCCGGCACGGTCTGCTCGCCGTCACCAAAGCGGACCGCGCCGATCCGGCGAGAGCGACAGCGGCGGCCCTTGAGGAGATCGCGGCGACGGCGCTCGGCGAGGTGCCCGCGGTGCGCGTCAGCGGCACGACCGGCGAAGGGCTCGACGAACTGAGCACGCAGCTCGCCAAGCTCGCCAGCCGCTTGCCACCGCCGGACCTGAACGCGGACGTCCGGCTCTGGATCGACCGCGCGTTCACCATCAAAGGCGCGGGCACCGTCGTCACCGGGACCCTCGGCGGCGGCACGCTGCGGGTCGGCGACGAGTTGACGCTCGGCGCGAACCGCGTCCAGATCCGCGGTCTGCAGGCGCTCGGCGAACCGCGCGAAAGCGTGTCCGCGGTGGCTCGGGTCGCGGTCAACGTGCGCGGCGTGCCCAAGGATTCCGTCGGGCGGGGCGACGTGCTGCTGACCCCGGGTGCGTGGCGCCCGGCGACCGAAATAGACGTCCGGCTGCGCGGCGCACAGTCCGGCGAACTGCACCGGAACCTCGTGCTGCACTTCGGATCCGCAGCGGTGCCGGTCCGCGTCCGTCCGCTCGGGACGGACACCGCGCGGCTGCTGCTCGCGAGCCCGCTGCCGCTCCGGACCGGCGACCGGGGGTTGCTGCGCGACCCGGGCGAGCACCGGATCCCGGCTGGGTTCGACGTGGTGGACGTCCGGCCGCCGTCGCTCGCACGCCGCGGCGCCGCGCGCGCCCGGGGCGAAGAGCTGACCGCGGTGGAGCCGGGCTGGGATTACCTCCGCCGGGCGGGTTTCGTGCGCCACGAGGACTTCCGCGCGCTGGGACTGCCGGAGGTGGGCGAGCGGCTCGGCGGCTGGCACGCCGACCCGGCCCGCCTCCGCCGGTCGCGAGCGGAGGCCGCCGAAGTCGTCGCGGCGTGGACCCGGGAACATCCGCTGGCGGCGGGCATCCCGGCCGAGGCGTTCCGGCAACGGCTCGGACTCCCGGACGCGGACCTGATCCCGGCGGTCCTCACCGGCGAGCTGATCCTCAAGGACGGGCTCGTCCGCAAGCCCGGCACCGGGCTGACCGCCGAAGTGGAAACCGCCGTCGCGGTCCTCGAAGAACGGTTCGCTGAGCACCCGTTCCGCGCGCCGGAAGCGGACGAACTGCGGGAACTCGGCCTGGGCAAACGGGAATTGGCCGCCGCCGTCCGGGTCGGCCGGCTGCGGGCGATCGCCGACGGAGTGGTGCTGGGCCCGGACGCGCCGGAGCGCGCGGCGGAGGCGCTGGCCGCGCTCGGCGAGCCGTTCACCGTGTCGCGGGCGAGGCAGGCGCTGGACAGCACCCGCCGGGTGATGATCCCGCTCCTGGAGCACCTCGACGCGGCCGGGCTCACCGAACCGCTCGGCGACGGGACCCGCCGGACGTGTGGACGAGGCTGCGCCGGGCGGGAGAACGGATTACCGTGACAGCGTGGGCATGCGGCAGTGGATCGAAGGCTGGCCGGTGTACCGGCAGCTGGCCGGTCCCGACCGCACTGCGCGCGCCTCGGCGGCGAAATCCCGCGGATCGGAAAGCTGGCACGCCCGCACCGAGGACGCCGACAAGGTAGTCCGTTCCGTCTGTCCGTATTGCGCGGTCGGCTGCGGGCAGAAGGTGTACGTCAAGGACGGCGCGGTCACCCAGATCGAGGGCGACCCGGATTCGCCGATCTCCCGCGGCAGGCTGTGCCCGAAGGGTTCGGCCAGCAAACAGCTCGTGACCAGCCCGAGCCGCGTCACCGAAGTCCTCTACCGCCGTCCTTACGGCACCGACTGGGAACGGCTGTCCCTCGACCAGGCGATGGACATGATCGCCGACCGCGTGCTCGAGACGCGCGCCGCCACGTGGCAGGACGCCGACGACCAGGGCCGCAGGCTCAACCGCACGCTCGGCTTCGCGAGCCTCGGCGGCGCGACCCTGGACAACGAAGAGAACTACCTGATGAAGAAGCTGTACACCGCGCTCGGCGCGATACAGATCGAAAACCAGGCCCGTATTTGACACTCCGCCACGGTTCCCGGTCTGGGGACCTCCTTCGGTCGTGGAGGCGCCACGACGTTCCAGCAAGACCTCGCCAACGCCGACTGCATCGTCATCCAGGGCTCGAACATGGCCGAATGCCATCCCGTGGGGTTCCAGTGGGTGATGGAGGCGAAGGCTCGCGGAGCGAAGATCATCCACGTCGACCCGCGGTTCACCCGCACGAGCGCGGTCGCGCACGTCCACGCGTCGGTGCGGGCGGGTTCGGACATCGCGTTCCTCGGCGGGCTGATCAACTACGTCCTGCAGCACGAACTGGACTTCCGCGAGTACGTCGTGGCCTACACGAACGCCGCGGCGATCCTGACCGAGGAGTTCGCCGACACCGAGGACCTCGACGGCCTCTTCTCCGGCTTCGACCCGGAAAAGCGCCAGTACGACAACTCGACCTGGGCGTACGAGGACGCTGAGGCGGCCCCGGCGGCCGGCCACCGCGACCCGGGGCAGCCGGGCGGGCACCACGGCGGCGAGAAGCACCAGACGTCCGCGCGCGCCGAGTCCTACGGCAGCGGCGGCGCGGCGATCGACACCAAACCGAAAACCGACGAGACCCTGCAGCATCCGCGCTGCGTTTACCAAGTCCTCAAACGGCATTTCTCCCGCTACACGCCCGAGGCGGTCGCCGACGTCTGCGGCCTGCCGGTCGAGCAGTTCACCGAAATCGCCGAGGCGATCACCGCGAACTCGGGCCGCGACCGCACCACGGCCTGGGTGTACTCGGTCGGCTGGACGCACCACACGGTCGGCGCGCAGTACATCCGCACCGCCTCGATCCTGCAGACGCTGCTGGGCAACATCGGCCGTCCGGGCGGCGGCATCCTCGCGCTGCGCGGGCACGCCAGCATCCAGGGCTCGACCGACATCCCGACGCTGTTCAACCTGCTGCCCGGCTACATCCCGATGCCGCACGCGCACCAGCACCTCGACCTCGACAGTTTCGTCGAGGCCGACGCGGGCAAGACCGGGTTCTGGGGCAACATGCGCTCGTACACGGTCAGCCTGCTCAAGGCGTACTGGGGCGACAGCGCCCAGCCGCACAACGATTTCCGCTTCGACTACCTGCCGCGGCTGACCGGCGACCACGGGACGTACCAGACGGTCCAGCAGCAGATCGCGGGGGAGTGCAAGGGGTACTTCCTGGTCGGCGAGAACCCGGCGGTCGGCTCGGCCAACGGGAAGTTCCAGCGGCTCGGGCTGGCGAATCTCGACTGGCTGGTGGTCCGCGACCTGCAGCTCATCGAGAGCGCGACGTTCTGGAAGAACGGCCCGGAGATCGAGACCGGCGAGCTTAAGCCCGAGGAGATCGGCACCGAGGTCTTCTTCCTGCCCGCCGCCGCGCACACCGAAAAGGACGGCAGCTTCACCAACACCCAGCGGCTGCTGCAATGGCACCACAAAGCGGTCGAACCGCCCGGCGACGCCCGCAGCGACCTGTGGTTCTACTACCACCTGGGCAGGCTGATCCGGGAGCGTGTCGGCAGCGGCGAGCGCGACGCGCCGCTGCGCGATCTCGCGTGGAGCTATCCGACCGAGGGCCCGACCGCCGAGCCGAGCGCGGAGTCCGTGCTCGCGGAGATCAACGGCCACGGTCCGGAAGGCCCGCTCTCGTCGTACACCCAGCTGAAGGACGACGGTTCGACGTCCTGCGGCTGCTGGATCTACTGCGGCGTCCGCGCCGACGGCCACAACCACGCCGCGAACCGGCAGCCGGGCTCCGAACAGGACTGGATCGCGAGCGGCTGGGCCTGGGCGTGGCCGGCGAACCGGCGGATCCTGTACAACCGCGCCTCGGCGGATCCGGACGGGAAACCGTGGAGCGAACGGAAAAAGCTGGTCTACTGGGACGCCGAAGAGTCCAAGTGGACCGGCCCGGACGTCCCGGACTTCGAGGCCACCAAGGCGCCGAGCTACGTCCCGCCGGACGGGGCGAAGGCGCAGGACGCGCTGAGCGGCCGCGATCCGTTCATCATGCAGACCGACGGCAAAGCCTGGCTGTACGTTCCCGCCGGGCTGGCCGACGGCCCGCTGCCCACGCATTACGAGCCCTTCGAGAGCCCGGTCGCGAACGCGCTGTACGGCCAGCAGGAATCGCCGGTGCGGCAGACGCTGGACAGCCCGGTGAACCAGTACAACCCGGCGCGCAGCGAGGTCTACCCGTACGTGTTCACCACCTACCGGCTCACCGAGCACCACACGGCGGGCGGGATGAGCCGGACGCTGCCGTATCTGTCCGAGCTGCAGCCGGAGTTCTTCTGCGAGATCTCGCCCGCGCTGGCCGCCGAACGCGGGCTGGTCCACCTCGGCTGGGCGACCATCGTGTCGGCGCGGACGGCGATCGAGGCCCGCGTGCTGGTCACTGACCGGGTCAAACCGCTCAAGGTGCGCGGCCGCACCGTCCACCAGGTCGGGCTGCCGTACCACTGGGGCCCGAACGGGCTGTCGCGCGGCGACGCGGCCAACGACCTGCTCTCGATCGTGATGGACCCGAACGTGCACATCCAGGAGGCCAAAGCGGCCACCTGCGACATCCGTCCCGGACGGCGGCCGCGCGGGCCGGAACTGCTGGAGTTCGTGGCGGAGTACCGGAGGCGAGCCAATGGCTGAGTACGGCGCCCAGCCCCGGATGGGCTTTTTCACCGACACGTCGGTGTGCATCGGGTGCAAGGCGTGCGAGGTCGCGTGCAAGGAGTGGAACGGCGTCCCGGAGGCGGGCGGGGAGGACCTGCTCGGGCTGTCCTACGACAACACCGGCGATCTCGGCTCGAACACCTGGCGGCACGTCGCGTTCATCGAGCAGCCCGCGGTCGACCTGGGGATGCCGGCGGTCGGGGCGCCGGAGCAGCAGCCGGAAGAACCGGGCGTGCGCTGGCTGATGTCCAGCGACGTCTGCAAGCACTGCACGCACGCGGCCTGCCTCGACGTCTGCCCGACCGGCGCGCTGTTCCGCACCGAATTCGACACGGTCGTGGTGCAGCAGGACATCTGCAACGGCTGCGGCTACTGCGTTCCGGCGTGTCCGTACGGGGTCATCGAGAAACGCGAGAGCGACGGCCGCGCGTTCAAGTGCACCCTCTGCTACGACCGGCTCGGCGCCGGGATGGAACCCGCGTGCGCCAAGGCGTGCCCGACCGATTCCATCCAGTTCGGCGAGCTGGACGAACTCCGCGAACGCGCCGCGGCGCGGGTGTCGGCGCTGCACGACGACGGCGTCCCGGAGGCGCGGCTCTACGGGCACGATCCCGGCGACGGGGTCGGCGGCGACGGCGCGTTCTTCCTGCTGCTGGACGAACCCGAGGTCTACGGCTTCCCGCCGGACCCGGTCGTGACGACCCGCGACCTGCCGCAGATGTGGAAGCGGGCCGCGACGACCGCCGCCGGGGTGGCCGCGGCGCTGGTCGTGTCGTTCCTGGGACGGCGCCGATGAGCCCCCGCCGCGAACGCGCGATGGTCGAGCCCGCCGAATTCCGGTCGTACTACGGCAGGCCGATCCTCAAGGAGCCCGCCTGGAAGCAGCCGGATGTGCCGTTGTACCTGTTCCTCGGCGGCGCGGCCGGTGCGTCCGCGTCGCTGGCCGCGCTCGCCGACATGACCGGACGGCCGGAGCTGGCCAAGGTCGGTCGGCTGGCGGCTTCGGGCGGGTCGATCGCCAGTGTGGTCGCGTTGATCCACGACCTCGGCAAGCCGACACGGTTCCTGAACATGCTGCGCGTGTTCAAGCCGACTTCGCCGCTGTCGGTGGGATCGTGGATCCTGTCGCCGTTCTCCGGTCTCGCCGCCGGTGCGGCTTTCTCCGCGGTGACCGGGCGTTTCCCGCGACTCGGCCGGTTGGCTGGGGCGGGCGCGGGCGTGCTGGGGCCGGCGATGTGCACGTATACCGCGGTGCTGCTGGCCGACACTGCGACGCCGTCCTGGCACGAGGCGCACGGGACGCTGCCGGTGCTGTTCGCGGGCAGCGCGCTGACCAGCGGGGCGGGAATCGCGCTGATCGCGGTGCCGCGGAAGGAAAACGGTCCCGTCGTGCGGGCTGGAATTGCCGGTGCCGCCGCGGAATTGGCCGCCGAGCATCACTTGGAGACCGGCTTGGGGCTGGCTTCGGAGCCGTACCGGACCGGCCGGGCCGGTCGGTTGTTGAAGGCGGCCAAGGTTCTTACCGCGGCTGGGGCGGCGTTGTCGTTGGCTGCCCGTCGCCATCGCGCGGCGGGGGTGGCCGCGGGGGCGGCTTACCTGGCGTCCGGGCTGTGCACGCGGTTCGGGGTGTACGCGGCCGGGGTGGAGTCCACAAAGGACCCGAAGTACGTCGTGGTTCCGCAGCGGGAACGACTGGCTCAGCGCGCGGCGGAGAAACGTCCGGGCCGTTAAGCCCGGACGCGTCCCGTTACGCTGCTGGTTCGAGCAGGATCTTCTGCACTCCGTCGAGTTTCTTCTGGAACATCTCGTAGGCGCGCGGCGCATCGGTCAGCGGGAGTTTGTGCGTCGCGAAGCCTTCCACGCCCAGCGGGTCCCCGTCCGCGGTGAGCACCGGCAGGACGTCGTCGATCCACCGGCGGACGTTCGCCTGCCCGGTATGCAATCGGATCTGCTTGTCGAACACTTCCATCATCGGGATCGGGTCGGCCATCCCGCCGTACACGCCGGACAGCGAGATCGTGCCGCCGCGCCGGACGCTGTCGATGGCCGCGTACAGCACGCTCAGCCGGTCGATCCCGGCCTTCTCGGTCACCTTCGCGCCCAGCGTCTGCGGCAGCAGCGCGACCAGGTTGTGCGCGAGTTTCCCGATCGGCGCGCCGTGCGCTTCCATGCCGACCGCGTCGATCACCGAGTCCGCGCCGCGGCCGCCGGTGAGATCGCGGATCGCGTCGCCGATCTGCCGGTGGTCGCGCAGGTCCAGCGTCGTTGCGCCGTGTGCGCGGGCCCGGGCCAGCCGTTCCGGCACCAGGTCGACGCCGATCACCTCGCCCGCACCCTGGTGCAGCGCGACCCGCGCGCACATTTGGCCGATCGGGCCGAGGCCGAAGACCACGACGGAACCGCCGTCGGGGACGTCCGCGTACTGCACGGCCTGCCACGCCGTCGGGACCACGTCGGACAGGTAGACGAACCGTTCGTCCGGCGGGCCCTCGGGCACCTTGATCGGCCCGTACTGCGCCTGCGGGACGCGGAGGTACTCGGCCTGCCCGCCGGGCACCTGGCCGTAGAGCTTCGTGTAGCCGAACAGCGCCGCGCCCTTGTCCTGATCCTTGACCTGGGTGGTCTCGCACTGCGATTGCAGCCCGCGCTCGCACATCCAGCAGTGCCCGCAGGAAATGTTGAACGGCACCACCACACGGTCGCCGGGCTTCAATGAACTCACGCCGCTGCCGACCTCCTCGACGATTCCCATCGGTTCGTGGCCGAGGATGTCGCCTTCGGTCATGAACGGGCCGAGGACCTCGTAGAGATGCAGGTCAGACCCGCAAATGCCGGTCGAGGTCACCCGCACGACGGCGTCGGTCGGCTCCTCGATTTTCGGGTCAGGGACGTGGTCGACTCGCACGTCCCGCTTGCCGTGCCAGGTCACTGCTTTCATGGCGGGCGGATTCCCCTTGCCCGGAGCGGCAAACGTCAGAGGCCGCGCAGGTCGGCGACGAACTCGTCGTACGCGGTGCCGCGGTCGGGCGCGCGCAGCACGGCGGACGGGTGCACGGTGGCGACCGCCGAGGCGAACAGTTCGGCGAACTCTTCCGGCGGATCCAGCGGTTCGCCGCGATGCTGGGTGAGCCGGAAACTGCTGCCGTACACCGATTGCGCCGCCGTCGCGCCCAGCAGCAGCACGAGCCGCGGCTGTACCGCCTGCAGTTCGGCCACCAGCCAGGGGCGGCACGCGACGACCTCGGATCGGGCCGGCTTTTCGTGGATCCTGCGTTTGCCGCGGAGCTTGAACTTGAAGTGTTTGACCGCGTTGGTGAGATACAGCGAATCGCGGTCCAGGCCCGCGTCGCCGAGCGCCTTGTCGAGCAGCTTCCCGGCCGGTCCGACGAACGGTTCGCCGCGCCGGTCCTCCTGGTCGCCGGGCTGCTCGCCGAGGGCGAAGATGTCCGCGCGCTTGGCGCCCACGCCGAAAACCGTCGCCGTGGCGTCGCGATAAAGCCCGCAGCCGCGGCACTCACTGGCTGCTCGGCGGAGCTTGTCGAGGCTGGTGGTGTCCGGCGGCTCGGCTCCCGGTTCCTGACGCGCGACCATCGGATCCCGTTACCCGCAAGCAGCCTCGCGCAAACACGACGAGCGCGAGGTCGCGGGGAGAGCTAACGTCGAGGGCCATGACGGACATCACCAGCCTGATCCTCGACGATCACGAGCGGTTCCGGCGGGCGTTCGCGGCACTGGACGACCTCGACGGCCCGGACGAGCTGGCGCGGGCCTGGGAACCGCTCGCCGACCTGCTGGACCTGCACGCGGCCGCCGAGGAAGCGGTCTTCTACCCCGAGCTGATCCAGCGTGGTACCGACGCTGAAGACGAGACGCTCGACGCGGTCGGCGACCACAACGAGATCCGCGACGCCGTCGCCGAAACCCGCCGCCACCCGGCGGGCAGCGCGGCCTGGCTCGAGGCGGTCCGGCAGGCCCGCACCGCCAACAGCGAGCACATGGCCGAGGAGGAGGACGACGCGCTCGCCGATTTCCGCAAGCACGCCGACCCGGGCCTGCGCGAGGAACTCGGCCGGAAGTTCCTGGCGTTCAAGGCCGAGCACGAGGGCGGGAAGGGCATCGACACCGGGGACGTCGACCCGGAGCGCTACGTCGAGGAGCAGGAGCGCAAGGCCGGCAAGACCCCGCCGGACGACGGTTCGCTGGGCATCGGCAGCCTGAAGGGAGCATGATGAACCACCTGATGCGCGAGCTCGCGCCGATCCCGGCCGAGGGCTGGAAGCAGATCGACGACGAGGCGCGGGAACGGCTGGCGGCGCACCTGGCGGCACGCAAGATGGTCGACGTCGAGGGTCCGCACGGCTGGACGCACTCGGCGACCTCCCTCGGCCGGACCCGGCGCGTCGATCCGCCGGATACCGCCCGCGAACGCGAAACCCTCGCGCAGCAGCGCCGGGTGCTGCCGCTGGTGGAGGTGCGCGTGCCGTTCACCGTAGAGCGCAAGGAACTCGAGGACGCCGAACGCGGCGCCGACGACCTGGAGTTCGACGACCTCGACCAGGCCGCCGCGCAGGTCGGCCTGCTGGAGAACCGCGCGGTGTTCCACGGCTGGCCGGAGGCGGGGATCACCGGCATCGTCGAGGCGAGCCCGTACGACCACGGCACGCTGGGCACCGATCCGGAACGTTATCCGCACGTGGTCGCCAACGCGGTGAACACGTTGCGGTGCAACGGAATCGAAGGACCGTACGCGCTCGCGATCAACCCCGACGGCTACACCGCCATCGTGGAGAGCACCGAACACGGCGGCCTGCTCGTGCTCGACCACCTCCGCCGGGCCCTCGGCGGCGGCCGGGTCAAGCGCACGCCGGGGCTGACCGGCGCGGTCGTGCTGAGCTTGGCCGGCGGCGACTTCGTGCTGGAACTCGGCCAGGACCTCTCGGTCGGCTACCGGCACCACGACGCCGAGACGCTCACGCTGTACCTGGAGGAAAGCTTCAGCTTCCGGGTGACGGAACCGGACGCGGCGCTCGTGCTCGACTGACGGCGCCCGGCGCGGGTCTTCCCGGTACGTGAGGGGAACCCTGAGGGAATCAGAGTCAATGAGGGTTCCCCTCACGTACCGAGCAGGATTCCGCCGCCGCGCGGCCGGGTATCCGGCTGCCATGAGCAGTCGCGGAAAGATCCAAGTCACCACCCGAGTGCGGCTCGACGACGCCGACGACCTCGCCGAGCACTACACGCCCGGCGTCGCCGAGCTGGCCAAGCGCGTCGCGGAGGACCCCTCGGTGCTGGCGCGGGAAACCGTGCGCAGCAACTCCGTCGCGATCGTCTCCGACGGTTCCGCGCTGCTCGGGCTTGGCGACCAGGGCCCGGCCGCCGCGCTGCCGGTGATGGAGGGCAAAGCGGCGCTGCTGAAGCGCTTCGCCGACGTCGACGCCTGGCCGATCTGCCCGGTCAGCCGCGAGCCGGAAGACCTGGTGCGCACGGCCAAGGACCTCGCGACGTCCTTCGGCGCGATCAACCTGGAAGACATCGCCGCGCCCCGGTGCTTCACCGTCGAGCGGCAGCTGCACGACGAGCTGGACATCCCCGTCTTCCACGACGACCAGCACGGCACCGCGATAGCCGTGCTCGCCGCCCTGCACAACGCGCTGAAGCTGACCGACCGCACGCCAGGGGACACCTCGGTGGTGATTTCCGGCGCGGGCGCTGCCGGGTCCGCGATCGCCAGGCTGCTGCTGAAGGCCGATTTCAGCGCGGAGCGGATCGTGGTCTGCGACAGCAAAGGCGTCCTGCACGGGGAACGCGATCTGACCGGCGAGAAGCAGTGGCTCGCGGAGAACACCAACCGCGGCGACGCGGTCCAGGGAAGCCTGCAGGACGCCTTGCGCGACGCGGACGTCTTCGTCGGCGTCAGCGTCGGCGGCCTGCTCAAGGGCGACGACCTCGCGCGGATGGCCGACCGGGCGATCGTGTTCGCGCTGGCCAATCCGGATCCGGAGGTCGACCCGGACGCCGCGCACGAGCACGCTGAGATCGTCGCGACCGGCCGCAGCGACCTGCCCAACCAGATCAACAACGTCCTCGTGTTCCCGGGGATGTTCCGCGGGCTGCTCGACTCCGGCGCACCGAAGGTGACCGCGCGGATGCTGCTCGCGGCCTCGCACGCGCTGGCCGAGACGGTCGGCGACGACCTCGACCGGGAGCACATCGTGCCCAGCGTCTTCGACGAGGGCCTGGTGCCCGCGATCGCCGAGGCCGTCGCCGGTGCCGCCGACAACGACTGAAGGAGCGGGGAATGCGAAGCGCAGAGTCCGGACGCAAATACGAGCTGAGCTTGAAAGCCCGGGTGCCGCAGCTGGCGGGCAAGGGGATCACGCAGGAAGCACCCGCCGAGCGGACGCTGGAGACCGTTTACTACGACACCAAGGACTTCCGGTTGACCAGCGCCGGGATCACGCTGCGAAGAAGCAGCGACACCGGGTGGTGCCTGAGAACGCCCGGTCACGAACTGAGGTTTCCGCTCGACGACTCGACGATGCCTGCTCCGATAGTGAAGCTGGTCCGCGCGTACACGCTGGACCGCAAGCTGCGTCCGGTCGCGCAACTGCGGACCGACCGGTTCACGCACCGTCTGTCCGACGCGTCGGGCCGGACCCTGGCGACGCTGGCGGACGACCATGTCACCGGAGAATTCCTTGGGGGACAGGCAGTTCGGCTGGACCGCTGGCGCGAGCTGGACGTCGAGGCGGGACCTGAGCTGCTCGATCGGCTTGATCGCACCTTGCGGAAGCGCGGGGCCGAGAACGCCTGGTGGCCGTCGAAACTGCAACGCCTGATCGGAGACACCGCCGAAGGCAAGCGTGGCTCGAACGAGGTCCTGGCTGCGTACCTGCGCGAGCAATTCGAGCGATTGCGTCGCGCTGACTTGGGCTTTCGCGTCGGGGAAGACGATTCGGTCCACCAGCTCCGGGTCGCGGCGCGGAAGCTGCGGAGCGCGCTTCAGACGTTCAAACCCTTGGTGGACAAGAAGAAAGCCAACGCGATCGCGGCGGAACTGAAGTGGCTCGGAAGCGAACTCGCCCCCGCGCGCGACACCGAGGTCAGCCAAGCGCGCCTCGAATCCTGTCTCGACGAGGTCCCGCCGGAGCTGATTTTCGGACCACTGCGGCAATACCTGACCCGCGACTTCGCCCGCACCTCCCAAACTGAACTGGCCCGCGCGACGGAAGCCTTGTCCAGCAGCCGATACGTGACTTTGCTGGGATCGATCGCCGCGCTGCTCGACACGATGCGCCCGGCGGGCAAGAAGGCGTTGCGGAAACCTCTGCGCAAGACCGCGCGCAAGCTCTCCCGAGCCACCGCGGTGACGGAGGGGCTCAGCGGCACCGAGCTGGAGAAGGCACTGCACAACGTCCGGAAGAAGGCCAAGCGCGCTCGCTACGCCGCCGACGCCGTCCGGCCGGTGTTCGGCAAGAAGCTGCGCACGTGGCGCAAGCACGTCAAGGCGGTGCAGCAGACGCTGGGCAAGCATCAGGACACCGTCGTCGACCGAGCGGCGTTGCGGCACTTCGCGATCGACGGCTTCAGTGAGAACCAGAACACGTTCACCTTCGGTCTCCTCTATGGCCGGGACGAAGCCGCGGCGAAGATGTTGCAGGACCGGTTCGCCGACGAATGGCGCACGCTGCGCAAGGGCGCTCGCCCTGCTTGGCTGAAGACCTGAGCGCCTGAGTCCACTGTGGACAGCAGAAACGTCGGCGGTGTCTTGGCACCACCGGCGTCCCCGCGGCAACGAAAGTCCGGGAGCGGAAGGGGTTCCGCGCCGCGCTCTTGGTACCCCGGCCGGTGAAGGTCCAAACCTCTGCCGGACCGGGTTTCGGCGCGGCCGGATCGCGGAAGATCAGCGGAAATGGGATCACAACTGACCGCGACGTGGGTATCGGCGATCGGGAGCGCGGGCTCGCTGCTGGGGTTCGCCTCGTATGTGTGGATCATGCTGCTCAACCGGAAAGACCAGGCGGAAGTCCGGCAGGAGCAGCAGGCGCAGTCGGTCTCCGCGTGGCTCGACGAGGGCGCCCGGCACGACCGGGACGAGGACTACGTCGTGTGCGCGCACAACAGCGGCGACGCACCGGTGTTCGACTGCTCGCTGGAGATCAGCCGCCCGGACGAGGACGAGCCGCACCGCACCCGGCTCGCGATCATCCCGCCGGGCGCGACCGCCGTCCGCGCGCTGCCGTTCGGCGAGGACGCCATGCCGGTGGACGACCTGTACTCCGCGGCCGCTGTGCCCGGCCTGTCCTTCACCGATTCCCGCGGCGGACACTGGACGCGCGACACCTCGGGCGTGCTCAGCCGCGCCGACCGCCGTTCGGTGCGCGGGCGATGGCGGTCCGGAAGCTGATCCTTCCCGCTGGAGAGCCGTCCGCAATTCGGCGCTCTCGACCCAGGTCCACGGATGGTTGACCGCGATCGAAATCGATTCCGGCGAAGATCTCGTCGTTCTCCGCTATTTCGCCAATGCCAGCATCGTTCCGCAGGTTCGCCGGTTCGTCACCGCATCGCGCGAGGGACGGTCACCGCATCGGGCAGCTCGCCTCGCCGGTCTCGCGTTCCGTCGGCGATCGCGCCACTCTGCCGCGTCGGCGCGATGTGACTTGAGCCCCCATTCGGGTGGCCGCCTGATTGATCTTGCTCTCGGGCGGGTACCACCCGGCCATGACACTCCGGCTGCCTGGCGCCCCGGCGAGCACGCGGAGCCGCCGCCTGCTCGCCTTGCGGCGCCGAGCACTGTCCACTAAGGATGATTAGCGTCGGCGACGCGATGCGCTCCATGGCACTACACGAGTCACGTTCCCTTCGGCTGTCAGGAGGATTTACATGACCGCGGCGACCATGACCCGCACCCGGCGCGACGACTACCGCCACTGCGCGGTGCTGTTCGAGGAGATCAGCCGCCTCGCCGAGGACACCGACGAGCACTCCCGGCTGCGCCGCCGCCTCATCGAGGAACACCTCCCGCTGGCCGAGCACATCGCCCGCCGCTTCGCCCGGCGCGGCCAGCCGTCCGAGGACCTCCTGCAGGTCGCGCGGATCGGCCTCATCAACGCCGTCGACCGCTACGACCCGGCGCGGCAGACGGATTTCGTCGCCTTCGCCGTCCCGACGGTGATGGGCGAGGTCCGCCGGTACTTCCGCGACCACACCTGGTCGGTCCGCGTCCCGCGGCGGCTCAAGGAACTCCACGTGACGATCGGCCAGGCCGCCACCGACCTGGGCCAGCGCCTCGGCCGCGCGCCCACCGCGCGCGAACTCGCCGACCATCTCGACCTCGATCTGGACGAGGTCACCGAAGCCCTGCACGCCGGGAACGCGTACCAGGCCGCGTCCATCGACTATCCGGCCCACGACGACAGCGGCTCGATCGCGCTGGCCGACACCCTCGGCGACGAGGATCCGGAAATCGAGAAGCTCGAGGACCGGGAAACGCTCAAGCCGCTGCTGCGGAGCCTGCCGGAACGGGAGCGCGCGATCGTCGTCATGCGGTTCTTCTCGAACATGACGCAGAGCCAGATCGCCGAACGGGTCGGACTGTCGCAGATGCAGGTTTCGCGGTTGCTGGCCCGGACGCTGGGCACGCTGCGGGAGCAGCTCACCGAGGCGGCCGGTCCGGCCTCGTGAGCGGCGGTGCCGGTGAGAAACCGGCACCGCCGCTCACGAGGCTCGCCGCTCAGGTGAACCGGGGAACCTCCTTGACTGGCGCGGAAATCCGCTCGTCGTCCTCGAACAGGTCGCTCTGCCGGATCGCCAGCGTGCAGACCACGCTCACCACCGTCGTCGCGGCGAGGTAGACCAGGATGCCGGTCGTGCCGGTCTTCCCGGCGAGATACGCCAGGATCAGCGGGGTCAGCCCCGAAGCCACGACGCCGGAAAGCTGGTACACCACCGAAATCCCGGTGCATCGCCGCGAAATCGGGAACAGTTCGGCATAGAACGCCGCCTGCGGGCCGTACATCACCGGGTAGCTGATGCCCAGCACCGCGATCAGCGAGAGCGTGATCAGCACCGGATTGCCGCTGTGCAGTGCCGCCAGTGCGGGGATCGCCAGCACGAGCGTCGTCACGGCTCCGGTGGTGAAGGTCCGGCGTCGGCCGAGCCGGTCGGACACCCGGCCGAACACCGGGATGAACACCACCATCACCGCGGCCGCGATCATCACGCCGACCAGCAGCGGCTGCCGGTCCAGCTTCAGCGTTCCGCTGCCGTAGGAGATCACGAAGACCGCCCACGCGTTGAACGCCACGCCCTCGGTGAAGCGGCTGCCCATGCCGAGCAGCAGATGCCGCCGGGAGAGCCGGTCGCGGACCAGTTCGACGGCGGGCACGGTCGCGGTGCCCTCCTCGGCCGCCATCGTGCGGAAGGCCGGGGTTTCCATCACCTTGACCCGGATCAGCAGGCCCGCCACCACCAGCACGGCGGACAGCAGGAAGCCGATTCGCCAGCCCCACAACAGGAACGCCTCGTCGCTGGTGACCGCGTTCAGCAGCGCCAGCACGCCGGTGCCCAGCGTGAGCCCGATGGCCAGCCCGATCTGCGGGAAACTGCCGTAGAGCCCGCGTTTCCCGGCCGGGGCGTACTCGGTGGCCATCAGCACCGCGCCGCCCCATTCGCCGCCGACCGCGACGCCCTGGGCCAGCCGGAGGACGACGAGGATGATCGGGGCGGCCGGGCCGATCATCCGGTAGTCGGGCAGCAGCCCGATGAGACAGGTCGCGGTGCCCATGATGAGCATGGTCGCGACGAGGATCTTCTTGCGCCCGACCCGGTCGCCGAGGTGGCCGAAGACGAATCCGCCGACCGGGCGGGCGAGGAAGCCGAGCGCGAAGGTCGCGAAGGCCAGCACGGTGCCGACCAGGGGATCGGAGCCGGGGAAATACAGTTTGTTGAAGACGAGTCCCGCGGCGGTGCCGTAGAGGAAGAAGTCGTACCACTCGACGGTCGTGCCGAACACGCTCGACGCGACCACCAGGCGGACGTCGGTGCTCTTTTCCGGAGTTGTCGCCATTGATAACTCCCGAGGGTCAGAGCGAACGGCGGAAGATGTCTTCGAGCGCGGCCCGGGTGACCGGACGGGGCACGACAGCCAGCTGACGGGTCTGCTTGAGGGTGCCGTCGACGAGGGTGTCGATGTCCTCGTCGCCGTATCCGAACGCGTGCAGTCCCTTCGGCATCTGGATGTCGGCCATCAGCTCGGCGAGCACGTGGGGGAGCGCGTCGGCGCCGTCGGTGGCGGTGAAGGTCTGGCCGCCGGACAGCAGGTGCGCGGCGTGCAGATGCCGTTCGGGCGCCGAGGGATAGGTCCAGCGGAAGACCTCGGCGGCGGTCGCGGACACGGCCTGGCCATGCGGGACCATCGGCATCTCCGGGTAGCCCTCGGCGCGGTACTGCTTCACCGCACCGGCGATCGGGTACGCGTTCGCGTGCGGCAGGTGCGTGCCGGCGTTGCCGAAACCGGTTCCGGCGTAGGTCGACGCGAGCGCCATCTGGGTGCGCGCGGTCAGGTCGCGTCCATTGAGGACAGCGGCGCGCAAATGCTTGCCCACCAACGTCAGCGCCATCTCGCACCAGACGTCGCTGATCGGGTTGGAGCCGCAGAACGCCGGCCGTTTCATCGGGTCTTCCGGCGCGGGCTTCGCGTCGAACGCGACGCTGGTGTAGCTCTCCAGCGCGTGCGAGAGGACGTCCATGCCGCTGGCCGCGGTGACCGCCGAGGGGAGGCTGATCGTCGTGCGCGGGTCGACGACCGCCAGCGACGGGCGCAGCGACGGGTGGCTCACCCCGGCCTTGAGGTGCAGGCCGAGCAGGTCGACGACGCAGATCGTGGTCGATTCGGACCCGGTGCCCGCGGTGGTCGGGACGGCGATCAGCGGCTTCAGCGGCAGCCACGGGGCCTTGCCCGCGCCGATCGGCGGGGTCACGAAGTCGAGCAGTTCGCCGGGGTGTGTGGTCAGCAGGTTGACGGCCTTGGCGGTGTCGATCGCCGAGCCGCCGCCGATCGCGACGAAGCAGTCCCATTCCTGCTGGCGGGCGTAGGCGACGGCCTCGACGATGCTCGCGTCGGTCGGTTCGACGCCGACGCCGTCGAAGATCTCGCTCTTCACGCCGGCCGCGCGGATCGAGTCGAGCGCCCGGTCCGGGATGCCGGTGGCGCGGACGCCGGGGTCGGTGAGGATCAGGCACGACCTGGCCTGCCGGGCGGCCACCTCCGCGCCCAGCTCGTCGAGGGCGCCGGCACCGAACTTCAGCGGGGGCGCGGCCCAGGTGAAGACGCTTTCGTTGCGGGGCATGTCGGTCAAGGAGACCACTCCTCACGTCGATGTTGACAACATGTGGAAGCTATATCCACTATGTGGCGAGCCTTCACGGTAGCCCGGCGACCGCGGCGCTGTGAACCCCCGATTTCCCAGGAGACGCCCATGCCGGCCCGAGCCCGTTCGCAATCGGCACTGCAGGAAGCACTCGCGCGGGCGGTGTCCGGCGAGGTCGCCGGCGACCCGGCCACGCTCGCCACCCACTCCACCGACGCGTCGAACTACCGGCACGTCCCGCTGCTCGTGGTGCGGCCGCGCAGCGCGGACGACGTGGTGGCGGCGCTGCGGGTGTGTGCGGACCACGGCGCGCCTGTCCTCCCGCGCGGCGCGGCGACCAGCATCGGCGGGCAGGCCGCGAACCGCGCGGTGATCCTGGATTTCACCCGGCACCTCAACCGCGTGCTGGACCTCGACCCCGCCGCCCGCACCGCGCACGTCGAACCCGGTCTCGTGCTGGACCGGCTGCGCGAACGGGCCGCCGGGCACGGGCTCACCTTCGGACCGGACCCGTCGACGCACAGCCGGTGCACGATCGGCGGCATGATCGGCAACAACGCCTGCGGGTCGCATTCGGTGGCCTGGGGCAAGACGGTCGACAACGTCCGCGCGCTGGAAATCGCCCTCCTCGACGGAACTCGGCTCGAGGTCGGTCCCACTTCACCGGCGGAGCTGGCGGAACTCTGCGCCCGCTCGGATTCGGTCGGCGCGCTCTACCGCGGCTTGCGGGACCTGCGCGACGAGTACCTGGCCGACATCCGGCTCGGCTACCCGAAACTGCCGCGGCGCGTGTCCGGGTACAACCTCGAATACCTGTTGCCGGAGAACGGTTTCGACGTCGCGAAGGCCCTCGTCGGCTCCGAGGGCACCTGCGTGACGATGCTGAGCGCGGTCGTCGACCTGGCCCCGATCCCGGCGACGCGTGCCCTCGCCGTGCTGGGTTTCGAGAACAGCATCGCCGCCGCCGACGCGGTCCCGTCGTTGCTCGACCTGCCAGTGCTGACGATGGAAGGCATCGAGGCAGGTCTGGTCGCCGCTCTCGACGCCCGGAAACCCGGCGACCGCAGCACCCTGCCGGACGGAACGGCGTGGCTGTACCTGGAAACCGGCGGTGACGACGCGGCGGAGGCGCTGGCCGTCGCCCGCCAGGTCGCCGCGCGCGCCCCGCAGGTCGGCGCTTCGTCGCTGGTCGTGGAGGATCCTGTTGCCCAGCGGAAACTCTGGCGGATCCGGGAAGAAGGCGCCGGTCTCGCGACGCGGCTGGCGGACGGCTCCGAGGCGTGGTCGGGCTGGGAGGACTCCGCGGTCCCGCCGGACCGGCTCGGCGCGTACCTGCGCGAATTCGACCTGCTGCTGGACAAGCACGGCCGGAAAGGCGTGGTCTACGGCCATTTCGGCGACGGTTGTCTGCACGTGCGGATCGATTTCCCGATGGCCGCCCCGGAAGCGAAGGAAGCGTATCGGTCGTTCATGGTCGAGGCCGCGGAACTCGTGGTATCCCACGGTGGCTCGCTGTCCGGCGAACACGGCGACGGCCAAGCGCGGGCGGAACTCCTGCCGCTGATGTTCTCGCCGCGGCTGATGCAGGCGTTCGCCGACTTCAAAGCCGCTTTCGACCCCGCGAACGGCATGAACCCCGGCCGCGTCGTCGATCCCGCGCCGCTGGACGCCGATTTGCGCACGGTCATCGCCCCGCCGATCCTGCCGACCCGGGCCCGGCTCGCCCTGCACGCCGACGACGGCGACCTGGCCGCGGCGTCCCGGCGATGCGTGGGCGTGGGCAAATGCGTCTCCGCGTCCGGCGGGATGATGTGCCCGAGCTACCGCGCCACCGGCAAGGAAGAGCACTCGACCCGCGGCCGGGCGCGTCTGCTGTTCGAAATGCTGGCCGGAGACGTCATCGAGGACGGCTGGCGCTCACCCGAAGTCCGCGACGCGCTCGACCTCTGCCTCGGCTGCAAGGCGTGCAAATCCGACTGCCCGGTCGGCGTCGACATGGCCTCCTACCGGACCGAATTCCTCAGCCGTCACTACGAGCGACGGATCCGCCCGATGTCGCACTACACGATGGGCGCGCTGCCGCGATGGCTCCGGCTGGGCGCCCCGTTCGCCCGCGCGATCAACGCCGTCGCCGGCGGCCCGCTCCGGCCGGTTCTGAACCGCCTGGGCGGGATCGCCGCCGAACGCGCATTGCCGGAGCTCGCGTCGCCGACGTTCGCTTCGTGGTTCCGCCACCGGGAACGGGTGACGTCCTCGTCGAAAGTCGTGCTGTGGCCGGACACCTTCACGAACTTCTTCGACCCCCAGGTCGGCCGGGACGCGGTCGCCGTGCTGGAAGCCCTTGGCCACGAGGTGGTCATCCCGGAGCGGACCGTCTGTTGTGGACTGACCTGGCACAGCACCGGCCAGCTGAGCGCCGCGCGCCGGGTCTTGCGCCGGTCTCTCGATGCGCTGGATCCGTGGCTGCAACAGGGAATTCCGGTGATCGGCCTGGAGCCGAGCTGCACCGCGACCCTGCGGGAGGACGGCTCGGAGCTGCTGCCGGAGGACCCGCGGACGGCCTTGCTGAAGCGCAGCGTCCGGACGTTCGCGGAGCATGTCGGGGAGAGCGAGCTTCCAGCGTTGACGAAGTCCGCGGCGCCGGTGCTCACGCAGGTGCATTGTCACCAACATGCGGACCTCGGCTACGACGCCGATTCGCAGCTGCTCGGGCGGTTGTCCGAGCATTCGCAAGTGCTGCACGAGGGTTGTTGCGGGTTGGCAGGGAATTTCGGGTTCCAGCGGGGGCATTACGACGTTTCCGTCGCGGTCGCGGAGCACCAGCTGATGCCTGCTCTGCGCGCGGCGCCGGAGGGCACGGTGGTGCATGCGGACGGGTTCAGCTGCCGGACGCAGATTCGGCAGTTGTCCGAGCATCAGCCTGCGCATCTTGCTTCGCTGACGGCGCGGGCCCTCGGAGTCAGTAGCGAGTGAGCCGGTCCGGCGGCAGGAACGGCGCGATTTCCTTGGCCGCCTCGATCGCAAGGGCGCCGAGCTCGGGGATCCGGTCCTCGGGCAGCCGGACAGTCGGCACTTGAATGACTATCGATGGGGCGCAGTCCGGCGGGGACGAAGGTACGTGAGGGGAACCCTGAGGGAATCAGATTCCCTGAGGGTTCCCCTCACGTACGCCTGGCGACGTCAGTAGCGAGTGAGCCGGTCCGGCGGCAGGAATGGCGCGATTTCCTTCGCCGCCTCGATCGCAAGAGCGCCCAGTTCGGGAATCCGATCCTCGGGCAGCCGGACAGTCGGCACCTGAATCACCACCGCAGCCCGGGCCAGACCGCGGTCGTCCAGGACTCCCGCGCCGACGCAGCGCACTCCGGCGACGTTTTCCTCGTTGTCGATGCTGTACCCGCGATCGCGCGTCTCGGTCAGCTCCACGGCGAGGGCGTCGCGGGTGGCGAGGGTGTGCGGCGTCAGCGCGGGCAGCTGCTCCGGGAGGCTCGCGAGGTAGGACTCCGCGTCGAGGGAATGGGCGAGCATCGCCTTGCCGGAAGCCGTGGCGTACAACGGGAAACGCGCGCCGGGGTGCTGCTCGAACCGCAGCGGGAGCGTCGACTGCGCGCGCAGCAGCACCACCGATTCGTGGCCCTCGCGGATCGTGATGTTGACCGATTCTCCGGTGTCGGCGTTGATCCGCTGGATGACCGGCAGCGCGAGCTGGAGCCCGTGCACCCGCTGGGCGGCCTGGCCGAGCAGGATCGAGCCGGGGCCGAGGTGGTAGCTGTCGGTGCGGGGGTTGTGCGCGACGAGCCCGTCGGCGCTCAGCGCGCCCACTACCCGGTGCGTCGTGCCCGGCGTGAGGTCCAGTTTGCGGGCGATCGCGGACAGCGTGAGTTCCCCGTCCTCGTCCATGAGGAGCCGCAGGATGCCGAGCGCCCGGCGGATGGCCTGCGTTCCGGCTGGCGGCTGTGCTCCGGTCTGGTTCACCTGGGTTCCGTGGTTCTCGCGCTGTCGGGTGAGGCCAGGTTAACGCGTGCCGCGTCCGGTCCGCTCAGCCGATCTCCAGTACCGCCTTTCCGCGCAACCTCCGGCCGACCAGCGCCTGCACCGCCTCCGCGTACCGGTCCCACGGCCCGCGCCAGCTGATGTCCGGGTCGAGCCGTCCGGCGGCGGTTTCGGCGGCCAGCCAGGTCAGGTCGGCGGAGAAGCCGGCCGCGGGATCGGCCAGCAGGAAGAACGTGCGGATCGACCGGTCGTGCCGCCCCTCGGTGCCCAAGAAGGCCTCCGGCGGCAGCACCGCGTCCGCCTCGGCTGAGCGGCCCACGTTGATCAGCGTGCCGCCCGCCTCCAACGCGGCGAAGGCGGCCACGAGATCCGGCCCGCCGACGTTGTCCAGCACCGCGAACACCGGCCGGTCGACATCGGCGACCGACGTGCGCACCTCGGCCGCACCCAGCGCGAGCAGGCCTTTCTCTTG
This sequence comes from Amycolatopsis sp. VC5-11, assembly GCF_037034185.1. Lineage (NCBI taxonomy): Bacteria > Bacillati > Actinomycetota > Actinomycetes > Pseudonocardiales > Pseudonocardiaceae > Amycolatopsis > Amycolatopsis sp. VC5-11. Next base: position 65,163 of record NZ_JBAGKF010000023.1, read on the forward strand.
AGCGGGATCCCGGCTGATCGCTACGACCTCCGCCCCGGCGCGGGCGGCGAGCTGCACCGCGTACCGGCCCACTCCGCCGGACGCGCCGGTGATCAGCACCCGCCGTCCGAGGATCGGGCCCATCCGGCGCAGCACGTGCAGAGCGCTCAGCGCGGCGACCGGAAGAGTGCTGATCGCGCCCAGGTCAGCGCCATCCGGAACGGTGCCGACCAGGTTCGTCGGCACCGCGCGCAGTTCGGCCCAGCCCGCGGTGCCGAGGGTGACGACCGGCGTCCCGGCGGCCGGGCCGGAACCGTCGGCGGCCGCCTGGACGACGACGCCCGCCGCGTCCCAGCCGATCACGGTGCCGTTCGGGGCGGACGGATCGGCGGCGTCCTTGACCTCGCCGAAGTTGAGCGACGCCGCGGCGACCCGGACCAGCGCCTCGCCGGGCGCGGGGACCGGGTCGGCGACCTCGGCGAGGGACAAATGCGCGGGCGCGGTGTGGTCGACAACGAGTGCACGCACGGTCGGGAACCCCCCTGGAAGTCAATGTGCCACAGTGTGGCATTTGCTTCTGTATAGCATATGCGCCCGCGGTGCGTGCTGGGTAAACTGCCGCGGATGACCGACCCCGGACCGCTCACGCTGCGCGAGCGCAAGAAGCAGCGCACCCGCCAAGCGCTGGTGGAAACCGCGATCGCGATCTTCAGCGAACGCGGATTCGACGCCACCCCGCTCGACGCGCTGCTCGACGAGGTCGAGGTGTCGCGCCGGACGTTCTTCCGCAATTTCCGCTCGAAGGAGGACGTCGCGCTCGCCGCGGTCAAGGAGCTCTGGAGCGCCTACCTCGAGGTCCTGGACGAGACCGCCAAGTCCGGCCCGCTCGCCGACGTCTTCCGCGACGCGATGCTCGCGACCCTCGGCCGGATGGACGAGAACTGGTACCAGCGGTTCCCCGCGACGCTCCGGCTGATCGACGAATCCCCGGCGCTGAACGGGCACACCCTGCGGCACTGCGCGGAAACCGAGGCTGAGATCGTGCGCAGGCTCGGGGATTCCAGCCTCGAACTGCGGCTGCTCGTCGAGTTCTGCGTCGCGGCTTGGCGGTGCGCGCTGGACGAATGGCTGCCCGACTGCGCGCCGGGCGAACTCCCCGCGCACGTGCGGCGCGCTTTCGCGGCCATGGACGGCAGTGTGCGGCTGCGGGCGTGACCGGCCCGTATCATCGGATTCGTACGGTCCGCTAATGATGGGCAGGGGAAACGATGTCAGGTCCGCTGGTGCCGGGCGGGATCGGGGAGCACACGAGCTGTCTGCTGGTCAAACTCGGCCAGGTCGTGTTCCGGCTCGCCGAGGACCGGCTGCACGGGCTGGGCCTGCGGGTGCGGCACTACAGCGTCCTCCAGGCGCTGGCCGACAACGGCCCGATGTCGCAGCTGTCGCTGGGCGCGTACCTGCGCATCGACCCGGCGACCATGGTCAGCAGCCTGGACGACCTCGAGACCCTCGGGCTCGCCGCCCGCGCCCGAGACCCCGAAGACCGGCGGCGCTACGTCGTCGACCTCAGCGACGCGGGGCGGAAGACGCTGGGCAAGGCGAACGAGCTGCTGGTCGACCTCGACCAGCACGTGCTCAGCGACCTTCCGCAGCGTTCCCACGATTCGCTGCACAAGCTGCTGGCGAGGATGAACGAGGGCGAGACGCTGCCCGGGGAGTTCGACCGGATGCGGGATCAGGCCGGGTCGACGAAGATGTCCAGTGCCAGTTCGCCTTCGCCGCGCTGATAGCCGGAGAGGTCGGTCACGCCTTCGGCGGCGAGCACTTCGTCGTCGATGAACAGATTCCCCGTGCATTCGCGCGACGGTCGGGTGAGGATCGCGTACGCAGCATCGGCGATGATCTCCGGCGTGCGCGCTTGGCTTGCGCCGCCGATGATGTTGCGCACCGCTGCGGTGTCGATGAGGGTGCGCGGCCACAGTGAATTCGCGGCGATTCCGTCCGCTTTCAGTTCCTCCGCGAGGCCCACGGTGCACAGGCTCATGCCGTACTTGGAGAGCGTGTAGCCCAGGTGCGCGCCGATCCACGCGGGGGAGAGGTTCAGCGGCGGCGAAAGCGTCAGGATGTGCGGATTCGCGGCCTTGCGCAGGTGCGGGATCGCCGCCTTGCTGAGCAGGAACGTGCCTCGCGTGTTGATGTCCTGCATGAGGTCGTAGCGCTTCATCGAGAGGTCTTCGGTGCCGGACCGGTCGAGCGCGCTGGCGTTGTTCACGACGATGTCGATGCCGCCGAACTGCGTCGCCGCCGCTTCGGCCGCGGAGAGCACGTCGTCCTCGGAGCGCACGTCCCCGACGATCGGCAGCGCCTGCCCGCCGGCGGTTTCGATCTCCTTCGCGGCGGTGTAGACGGTGCCTTCCAGCTTCGGATGCGGTTCGGCGGTTTTGGCCAGCAGAACGACATTCGCCCCGTCCCGCGCCGCGCGGGTCGCGATGGCCAGGCCGATGCCGCGGCTGCCGCCGGACATGAGGACGGTCTTTCCGGCTAGAGTCATGAGCGCAACATACCATTAGCGGTACATATGATTGAAGACCCGAATCGTCACGAGGCTCGCCGCAGCAGCCGGATCACTGCCTTCTCGATCCGCTCCCGCAGCTCCTCCTCCGCGAGCCCGTCCGCATCGGCCTTGCGCACCGCGCGGTGGATCGTGCTGTGCCGCTCGAATTCCCGCAGCACGCGCGGGTCGACGTACGAGCGCCGGGCGACGGCAGGCGTGTTGCCCAGTTCCTCCGCGACCTCCTTCATCGCTGCGGTCTCGGCCCTCGCCTGGCCGCGCTGGGACGTCGGTTCCTCCCGCGCGGCGAGGGAGACCGCAGCGAGCACCGTTGCGTGCCAGGTCCGCAGGTCCTTCACCGTGAACTCCTTGCCGGCGAGTTCCTTGAACCGTTCGTTGACGTCGCTGGCGTGCAGTTCGTGCCAGCCGTCGTCGGCGCGGTACACGAACAGGCGCGTGGTGCCGGTGCGACAGCGGCGGAGCGACTTGAGGACGGCGGCGAGTTCGCCGTCGCGCATGCTCAGCGACCGGACCAGGCCGCTTTTGGCGGGATAGCAGAAGGTCAGCTCGTCGCCGCTGATTTTCACGTGTTCGCGCAGCAGCGTGGTCGCGCCGTGGGAACCGTTGGTTTCGGCGTACTCCTCGCCGCCGCTGCGGAAGACGCCCCGGTCGATCATCCGCAGCGCGGCGGCCGAGACTCGCCGACGGTCGAGGTGGCGCCGGCGCAGATCCTCCTGGATGGCGGCGCGGACGTTCGGCAGTTCCGCGGCCAGGGCGAGCACCCGGTCGTGCTTCTCCTCGTCGCGCGCTCGACGCCATTCAGGGTGGTAGAGGTACTGGCGGCGGCCCGCGTCGTCGGTTCCGACCGCCTGGATGTGCCCGGTCGGATGGGGGCAGATCCACACTCGCCGCCACGCGGGCGGGATCACGAGATCGTGGATGCGCTCGAGCACCTCGGAGTCGGTCACCGGGGAGCCGTCCGGCGCGAGGTACCGGAAGCCGCGGCCGCGTCGCTGCCGCTTGATGCCTGGCGAGGACAGCTCGCTCCGCCGTAACCGCATGCTCGCGGTTGCCCGCGGCGGCGGGCTTCAAACCGGATTCCGGACGCGCGACCGGCAGTCGAGGTTTGCCCGGTCCCGCACCGGTTATCCGGATATCTCCGCGCCGGACCCGGTGCGGGGGATTCAGGGAGGGCTCCGGTCATGAGTACTGCCGTCGCGCAGCGCACTCCGCGCCAGCTCGTCGCCGCCGGTGTGGGGGCGGTGTTCCTGCTCGTGGGCATCCTCGGGTTCATCCCGGGCGTCACCACGCATTACGACCAGCTGGCGGGTGCCGGGCACCATTCGGGCGCATTGCTGCTCGGGCTGTTCAGCGTCTCGATCCTGCACAACGTCGTGCACCTGGCCTTCGGCGTCGCGGGGCTGGCGCTGGCCCGCACGCCGGCCGGGGCGAAGAACTTCCTCGTCGTCGGCGGGGTGGTCTACCTGGCGTTGTGGGTGTACGGGCTGGTGATCGACCACGGCAGCCCGGCCAACTTCATCCCGGTCAACACCGCCGACAACTGGCTGCACCTCGGCCTGGCGGTGGCGATGATCGTGCTCGGCGTCCTCCCGATGGGCACCCGGAGGAGCCTCTGATGACCACCACCGCAGATCAGTCCTTGTGGCTCGCGACCGCGTCGGCGACCGGCCGGTCGTCCTTGCGCGGGCGGGAACGCGCCGAGGTCGCCGTCATCGGCGGCGGCATCGCCGGGATGACCACCGCGTTGTTGCTCGCCCGGCGAGGCGTGAACGTGGCCGTCCTCGAATCGGGGCGCATCGCGGAGGGGGCCAGCGGCAACAACACCGCGAAGGTCACCGCGTTGCAGTCCACTGTGTACTCGACGCTCCTCAGCGAGCACGACGCGGCCACCGCGACGGCCTACGCCGAGGCGGCGCTGGCCGGGGTCGAACTGGTCGCGGAGCTGGCCGAACCCATTGACTGCGGCCTGCGCAGGCTGCCCGCCGCGACGTTCGCGATGGACGCCGACGAGGTGGACACCGTGCGAGCGGAGTACGAGGCCGCGACGCAGGCGGGTCTTCCGGTCGAATGGACGACCGCGCTCGATCTGCCGGTCCCGGTGCACGGCGCGGTGCGGCTGCCCGGGCAACTCGCGCTCCATCCGGCCGACTACGTGCGCGGGCTCGCCGATGCGGTCGAGGCCGAGGGCGGCCGCGTCTTCGAGAACAGTCGCGTCCGGCAGGTCAGCGCCGCACCGCCGTACCGCATCACGACCGAGGACGGTGCGCTCGACGCCGAAAACGTGGTCGTCGCAACGCATTACCCGATCCTCGACCGCGGGCTGTTCTTCCCGCGGCTGGAGGTCCAACGGTCGTATTGCGTCGCCGCGACACTGAAATCCGGCAGGCCGCCGCAGGAGCTGGCGATCAGCGCCGGGAGTCCATTGTGGTCTTTCGCCTCCTACGAGAACCGGCTGATCCTCGGCGGACAAGGACATCCGGCTGGCGACCCGGTCGACTTCGCGCGCTACACCGAGCTGGGCGAATTCGCGGCGCGCCACTTCGACGTCGACGAGGTCACGCACCGGTGGTCCGCGCAGGACCCGAAGGCCTACGACACCATCCCGATCGCCGGGCCGTACTTCCCGGGCGCCCGGAAGCTGTGGGTCGAAACGGGTTTCGGAAAATGGGGCCTGGCGATGGGGACCGCGGCGGCGACCGTGGTAGCCGACGGGATCACCGGATCGGCCAATCCGCATCGGGACCTCTTTTCCCCGCAACGGATTTCGCTGAAGTCGGCGTCGAAGCTGATGCAGCAGAACGCGAAGGTGGCGAAGGACTTCGTCGGCGACCGGCTCGCGCAAGCCGACGCGAAAAGCACCGACGACATCGCCGTGGACCAGGCGAAAGTGCTGGCGGACGGACACGGTCGCAAAGGCGTTTACCGCGACCGGGAAGGAACATTGCACGCGGTTTCCATGCGCTGCACGCATCTCGGCTGTTTCGTGCGGTTCAATGCCGCCGAGCGCAGCTGGGACTGCCCGTGCCACGGTTCGCGATTCGACGTCGACGGCACCGTTCTCGAAGGGCCAGCCACCGCGCCGCTGCCCCGCCGAAATCCCTGAAAAGACCCCGGAATGCCGAGTGTAGGACGGATGATCGCGGGCATTCCTGCCGGACTCGCCGGGCGCGCCGCCCGGCTCGAATCCCCGGGAGAGGACGCTGATGTTCCGACACACCAAGCTGCTGCAGTTCGAGGCGAAGCCCGAGAAGCCGGATCCGGTCTACGCGCACAAGCTCCAGGAGCTGATCGGCGGCGCGTACGGCGAGATGACGGTGACCATGCAGTACCTGTTCCAGGGCTGGAACTGCCGCATCGAGGGCAAGTACAAGGACCTGATCATGGACACCGCGACCGAGGAGATCGGGCACGTCGAAATGCTCGCCACGATGGTCGCGCGGCTGCTGGAGGGCGCGCCGGCCACCGCGACCGCGGAAGCGGTGAAGGACCCGGTGATGGCCGCGGTGATCGGCGGGATGGACCCGCAGCAGGCGATCGTGGCCGGCGGCGGCGCGCTGCCCGCCGACTCGAACGGCACGCCGTGGAACGGCAAGTACATCGTCGCGTCCGGCAATCTTCTCGCCGACTTCCGCGCCAACGCGGCGGCCGAGGCGCAGGGCAGGCTGCAGACCGCGCGGCTGTACCGGATGACCGACGACCCCGGCGTGAAGGCGATGCTGCAGTTCAATCTCGCGCGCGACACCGTGCACCAGAAGCAATGGCTGGCCGCGATCGAGGAACTCAAGGCCGACGGCCTGGAAAGCGACATCGCGCCGACCGCGTTGTTCGACGAGGAAAACCAGGACCACAACAACACGGTGTGGCATCTGTCCGACGGCCCGGACGGCGCGAAGGCGGGCTGGAGCTTCGGCGGGGAAGGCATCGAGTACCTCACCGACCCGAAACCGCTCGGCGGCCCCGGCACGGCGCCGAAGCCGGACCCCGCGCTGTACGGGACGTACTCGCCGACGCAGAACGCGGTGGGTTCGCTGAAGGGGAAGGCCAAAGAGGCGAAGAACAAGGCTAAGTGACAGGTGCGCAGGGACCCCGGGCCGGTGGCGTCCGGGGTTCTTGCCGGTCAGACGCCGTATCCGCCGTCGACGTCGAGCTTCTGCCCGCTGATGAACCCGGCGCGGTCCGACGCCAGGAAGCACACCGCTTCCGCGACGTCCTGCGCGTTGCCGAAGGTCCGCAACGGGATGGCGCGCCGGGCCGCTTCGAGCGCACGGTCGTCGAGGTTGCCGTTGGCCATCAGGTCCGCGGCCATCCCGTCCGTCAGCATTCCGGGCCCGACGCAATTGACCCGGACGCCGAACCGGCCTTCCTCGGCCGCGAGTGCCCGGGCGGTCGCTTCCACCGCGCCCTTGGGTCCGGCGGAAAGACCGTCGCGGACTGGGTAACGCTTGGTCGCGGCTGTGGTGACCGCGACGATCGAACCTTTGCTGGCACGCAGGGCGGGCAATGCCGGATGGACGAGGTTGAAGAACGCGGCGGCTTCCGCGGTGAGATGCCTGCCGAAATCGGCAGGGTCTACTGTGGACAGATGCTGCTGCGGCACGAGCGGTCCGGCGGCGTGGACGAGGGTGTGGATCGCTCCGAAACGCTCGATGTACGCCTTGGTCTGCCGGGCATCGGTGAGGTCCAGGGGATCCGCGGTCGCTTCGAGTTCGGTGGCTAGCCGCTTGGCTGCTTCGTGATCGCTGCGATAGGTGAAGGCGACCGCGGAGCCGCGCGCGGCGAGGGTCCGGCAGATCGCGGAGCCCAGCCCTCCGGTGCCGCCGGTCACGACCGCGACGCCCGGCTTGCCGTGGAAATCCTTCAAGGGCAGCCTTCTTCCGTCAGCGCAAAGCAAGCGCTTGGTAAGAGCTTACGGTCCCGCGCGGTGCCGGTCAAACGGCGAAATCAGGTGTTCGCTGAGCCGACGCATGCCCTCCGCGGCCGCTTCCGGCGAAGGTACCTTCGCGCGACTGAGTGCTCCGAGCCGAAGGAAGTGGAACGTGCCCGATCAACTCGTCGACCTGCGGGACAAAGTCGTGTTCGTCACCGGTGCCGCGCAAGGCCAGGGTGCCGAGCACGCCCGGACCACCGCGCGGCTGGGCGCCCGCGTCGTCCTGGCGGACCTGGACGAAAGCGCCGTCGCCGCGGTCGCGGACGGAATCGACGGCGAGACGCTCGCCGTCGGATTGGACGTGCGCAGCAAGGAAAACTGGGCCGCTGCGATGGAACGCACCCGCGCCGAATTCGGCCGGGTCGATGTCCTCGTCAACAATGCCGGTTTCTACCGCAAGGCCCCGTTGGAGAGCTTCGAGGAGGACCACCTGACGCATACCTTGGGGGTCAATTTGATCGGCCCGGTCCTCGGGATGCAGGCCGTGCTGCCGTTGATGCGCGAACGCGGCGGTTCGATCGTCAACGTCGCCTCGACCGCGGCGCTGACCGGTTTCGCGGGCGGTCTGGGATACGGCGCGTCGAAATGGGGGCTGCGCGGCGCGAGCAAATCCGCGGCGAAGGAACTCGGCGAGTTCGGCATCCGGGTCAACTGCGTCTGCCCCGGCGCGATCGACACGCAGATGATCTCCGAAACGACCCGCGCGGGCGGCGGCGCGGTGGCGGGGCAGCCGATCCGCCGTCCCGGCACGACGGGTGAGGTGGCGGCGTTGGTGGCGTTTCTGGCCAGTGACGCGAGCAGTTATTGCACGGGGCAGGATTTCGTGATCGACGGCGGCCAAACCGCTTGACGCACCGGCTGGGTCGGCTTTCCGTGGCGGGGCAGCCGATCCGCCGCCACGGCATGATCGGCGAGGTGGCGGCGCTGGTGGCATTCCTGCGGGGCAGGATTTCGTGATCGACGGCGGCCAAACTGCCTGATGCACCGGCTGATCGGCCCTCCGCGGCGAAGGGCCGATCAGCCGGAAGCAGACCCGCCGTTGGCCAGCTGCAACTCGACGCCCGAGGGCGGCAAGTCCGGCACCGCCCGCGGTCGCAGCGTGGGCACGCCGTTGGCGACTCGCCATACCGTCGCCGCGGCATTGCGCACCTCGGTGATCGTGGCGACCAGATCGAGCGCTCGCGTCGGCCCGCACACCGACAGCGCGAAGTGCCCGTCGTCGTCCATGGTCGTGATGGGCGCGGCCACCACGGTCACGCCGTGATGGGTGCCCTGCGCGTCCACGGCCACGCCGCCGCGGTCGCGGACCCGGGCGAGGTCGCGCATGAGCTGGCTGCGGGTCTGGATGGAGTACTGGGTCGGTGCGTAGCCGAAATGCAGCTCGGGCCACTGGTCGGGCGAGAGAGTGGCGAGCAGCGCCCGGCCCGGGGCGGTGAGCGTGACCGGCTGCCGGGCGCCCGCGCTCCACTGCCCGGAGGCGGACGGCCACGAGCCGATCCGTTCGAGGTGCATGATCTCCGCGCCGACCAGCATGCTGAGGTACACCGTCAGCCCGCTGCGGCGATGCAGCTCAGCCATCACCGCGACGGCGGCGCGGGGGACAGTGCGCCGGCGGGTGAACTGCGAGCCGAGTTCGAACATGCGCACCCCGAGCGTGTAGGTGAACTCCTTGCGCTCCACCCAGCCGAGCTCGACCAGCCGCTGCAGGATCCGGTGCGCCGAAGACCGCGGCACGTGCGAGCGGCGGGCGAGTTCGGCCAGAGTCAGCGGCCGTTCGCCCACGAAGGACTCCAGCAGCGACGCGACGCGGTCGATCATCGCCGCGGGGGCTTCCTCGATGTGCGCCATTGCAACACCACCTCCAGACTGCGTATGTCAGATTGAGACTACCTGTCAGAATCTGACACCTTGGAGTGTAGGCACACCGGAGCTCGGCTGTAAACCGCCTCCGGACAGCAAGATGCGCCGTGCCCGAGGAATCCGGACACGGCGCATCTGTGCGGTCATACGGTCTGGACGATCCGCAGCCGCCCGGCGGCGACCTCGGCGTCGAGGGACTCCTTGAGCCGCGAACACCCCGCCAGTGCGGGACCCGGCATCGGCGACGTGCCGAGTTCCGCGCAAGCCTCGATCGCGGCGGCGTTCCATTGCAGGCTCGTCTGGTGCACCGTGCTCTTGCGCACCAGCAGCCGCGCCTCGCAGTGTTGGCAGTGCAGCGGCTGCATCGGCATGTCGTCGAGCCGGTTGTCGGTCCTCGGTTCGCTCACGGCGCGGTCTCCGTCGGCTTGGCCTGGCGGGCGATGTTGGCGGCCACCTCGTCGTGCCACGCCTGGGTCGGCCGGGTGAGGTCGAGTTCGTACTCGAAGCGGTCGACCATCTCCGGGCGGATGTCGGCGACGTCGACGTAGAACTGCTCGTACCAGCGGCGCAGCTGGTACACCGGCCCGTCCTCCTCGCACAGCAGCGGGTTGTCGATCCGGGCCTTGTTCTTCCAGATCTCGACGTCCTGCTCGAAGCCGACCTTGATGTAGTCGCCGAGCGCGATCGCCGAGCGCATCGCGGCGTCCTCGGGCAGCGTGGCCGATTTCTTGACGATGATCCCGTACTGCAGCACGAACGAATCCGCCGTGATCGGGTAGTGGCAGTTCAGCAGAACCGTGTGGTGGTCGCCGAATTCGTAGTGATAAGTCAGGTCGTCGATCATGAACGACGGGCCGTAATACGACGCGACGGAGGTGCTGCCGAGCATTTTCGGCTGTCCTTCGGGCGCGGGGTAGTCGTCGCGGGAGTCTCCGTTCATGTACTGGGTCGCGACGTGGCCCTCGAAGACGTTCTTGAAGTACGTCGGCAGCGATCCGTGCACGTAAAAGAAATGCGCCATGTCGACGACGTTGTCGATGATCTCGCGGCAGTTGGTGTTGACGACGGTCGTGTACCAGTGCCAGTCGGTCCACTCGTCGCTTTCCGCGCCCTCGATGCGGGGGATGGCGACCTCGTCGGTCGGCTTCGTGCCTTCCGGGTCGTTCCAGACGAACAGCAGACCATCCTGCTCCAAGGTCGTCCACGCCTGCGTGCGCGCGAGCATCGGGACCCGTTTGCTGTACGGGATCTGCTTGCACCGGCCGTCGCCGCCCCAGCGCCAGTCGTGGAACGGGCAGGCGATCTCGTCGCCCTTGACCTCGCCCTGGGACAGGTCGCCGCCGAGGTGCCGACAGTAGGAATCGAGGATATTGATCTTACCGTTCGCCCCGCGGAACACCACGAGTTTCGTGCCGAAGGCGTGCACGGTATGCGGTTTCCCGTCGGCGAAATCGCGGACGAGACCGAGGCAATGCCAGCCGCGGGCGAAGCGGGCGGGGGCGGAATCCGCTTCGATCCGGCGGATCTCGTCCTGGTGCAGAGAAGTCATCGCGCTCTCCTGGGAAGGGTTGGTGGGGAGCTGTCGGTCCGGTGCGTTCCGGTTCTAACAAGCGCCGGGGCCATGAACCCGGTCACAGTTCACTGACTGGAACGCCGCTGGTGCACTACGTCGGCCGGGCTCCAGATCGCGCGCATGCTCGTGATCCGGCCGCGCTCGTCGAACGTCATGACGTCGATCGGCTCGATCGCGCTCACGAACTCCTCGGTCGTGGTGATCACGCGCAGGTGGAAGGCGGCGGTGTCGCCGGCGGCCCGGACGGTCAGCAGCTCGGCGGTGAGGGCGAGGCCTTCGAGTTCGCTGTAGAACGCGGCGATGGCTTCCCGGCCCTTGCGGACGGCGCTGCCCGCGGGGTCCTCGACGGTGGCGTCCTCGGCGTAAAGGGCGGCGATCCGCGCCGGGTCGCCTGCTTCGAGCCTGCGCGCGTACTCCGCGACGGTGCGGGTGATCTTGTCGGTGGTCAGCATGCGGGGGATGCAAGCACACCCGGGGCCGGGAGCGAGCCCGAGCAACCGCTTGGTGGGAAGCTGTGCCGCATTATGTCGCTGACCTGGGCGGAAGCGCCTGCCGCACAAGATCTTTCGCGACTCGTCTCCCAGTCAGCGAAACGACCGGGATCCGGCGGGCGGGCGCGGCCGTACCGTGCGCAGGCCCCGTCCGGCGGGGCGAGGGACGACGACCAGGAGGGTGGATGTCCGCCGAAACGAGTACCGGCCGCGGGAAACGGGTCCGGGTGACCGCCGTCGTGGAGGAGACCGCCGACGCGCGCTCGTTCGTCGTGGAGCCGGCCGGCGACCCCGCGTTCGGCTACCGCGCCGGGCAGTTCCTGACCGTGCGGGTCCCGGACGCCGGAACGGGTTCCGCCCGCTGCTACTCGCTGTCGAGTTCGCCGCACTGCGACGAGGCGATGAAGTTCACCGTCAAACGGGTGCGGGGCGGGCACGGGTCCAACTGGCTGTGCGACACCGTCACCGCGGGCGCTGAGCTGGACGTGCTCCCGCCGGCGGGGACCTTCACGCCCGCCTCCCTGGACCAGTCCGTGGTGCTGCTCGCGGGCGGCAGCGGGATCACGCCGGTGATCGCCATCGCGAAGTCGATTCTGTTCGGCGGCAGCGGGGACGTCGTGCTGCTCTACGCGAACCGCGACGAAGCGTCGGTGATCTTCGCCGCCGAACTGGCCGCCCTCGAGAGCAAGTTTCCCGATCGCTTCACGGTGATACACCTGCTGGAATCACTACAGGGCTATCCCAGCCGGAACCTGCTGACAGTCTTGCTGCATCCGTTCGCCGACCGCGACCTCTATCTCTGCGGTCCGGAGCCGCTCATGGATGTGGCCGCGGAGGTCGCCGCGAGCGTCGGAATGGCCGGGGTGCACTCCGAACGCTTTCTTTCCCTGCACCAAGATCCGTTCGCGCCGGCGGAATCCGGGACCGGCGAGGTCGCGTGCACCGTGCGGGTTTCGCTCGACGGCGAGGACCACGTCGTCCCATGGAAAGCCGGGGCGAAACTCCTCGACGCGCTGCTGGCCGCGGGCGTCGACGCGCCGTACTCGTGCCGCGAAGGCGCCTGCAGCGCGTGCGTGTGCTCGCTGACGGAAGGCAAGGTGAACTTGGCGCGCAACGAGATTCTCACCGAGGACGATCTCGCCGAGGGTTACGTCCTGGCGTGCCAGGCCGAACCGGTCAGCGACGAGATCGCGATCGAGTACTGAAACCGCTGTTCCACTCATCAGGAGACCGGGCCCGATCCGGTTTCCCGGTTGGCAAGCTCGACCCACACACAAGGAGCCGTCATGCCGCATGCAGCAATCGACAACATCGAGGCGATCGCCGAGGAACTCCGGGCCGGCGCCGACGAAGGCGAGTCGCTCGGCCGGTTGCCGGACGACATGGCGAAGCGGCTCAAGCAAGCGGGCATCATCCGCTTGCTGCAGCGCAAGAAGTACAACGGTTACGAGGCGCACCCGCGCGAGTTCGCCGAAACCGTCATGAAGACCGCGAGCATCTACGGGTCGGCCGGCTGGGTGGGCGGCATCGTCGGCGTGCACCCGTGGCAGCTCGCCTTCGCCGATCCGAAGGTGCAGGAAGAGATCCTGGGCGAGGACACCGACACCTGGCAGGCGTCGCCGTACATGCCCGCCGGGGTCGCGGTTCCGGCTGATGGCGGCTTCGTGCTGAACGGCCGCTGGCAGTTCTCGTCGGGCACCGACCACTGCGACTGGATCTTCCTCGGCGCGCTGCTCGGCGGCAAGGACGGCCAGCCGCTGATGCCGCCGCACAGCATGCACGTGATCCTGCCGCGTTCGGACTACGAGATCATCGACGGTTCCTGGGACGTCGTCGGCCTGCGCGGCACCGGCAGCAAGGACATCGTGGTCAAGGACGCGTTCGTGCCGGCGTACCGGGTGATGGACGCGGACAAGGTCATCGACGGCTCGGCGGCGAGGGAGTACGGCGTCACCGAGACGCTGTACAAGATGCCGTGGTCGACGATCTTCCCGCTCGGCATCACCTCGGCGACCATCGGCATCTGCGAAGGCGTGCTGGCCGCCGGGATCGACTACCAGCGCAACCGCGTCGGCGCGACCGGCACCCTCGTCAAGGACGACCCGTACGTGCTGCACGCGCTCAGCGATTCGGCCGCGGAGATCGACGCCGCGCGTCAGCAGCTGCTGTCCAATGTGGACCGCGTGTGGGACAAGGTCGACCGCGGCGAGGAGATCGACTTCGCCACCCGTGCCCGGATCCGCCGGGACCAGGCCCGCGCGGCGTGGCGGGCGGTGCGCGCCGCGGACGAGATCTTCGACCGCGCCGGCGGCAACGCGTTGCGGATGGACAACCCGTTGCAGCGCTTCTGGCGCGACGCGCACGCCGGTCTGCACCACGCCATCCACGTCACGAGCACCACTTACCACGCCGCCGCGCTGGCGTCGCTGAACGTCGAAGTCCCGCAGGGCCCGCTGCGCGTGATGATCTGAGAAAGGACACCCACGATGAGCGAAATCAAGGGACTCGGCTACGTCCGGGTCATCGCCACCGACCTCGAACGCTGGCGCGAACTCGGCTTCGACGTGCTCGGTTTCGCGCCGGGCTTCGGCGACGAGAAGGACGCGCTGCACTTCCGGATGGACGAGCGGCCGTCCCGGATCACCGTCGAGCACGGCGACGCCGACCGCGTGACGGCGGTCGGCTGGGAGGTGCGGGACGCCCCGGCGTTGCGCCGGCTCCGCGAGACCCTCGAAAAGGCCGGGGTGGACTGCACGCCGATGTCGCAGGAACTCGCGGACCGGCGCAAGGTCGAGGCCGGGTTCTCCGCCGAGGACCCGGGCGGCACGCCGCTCGAGTTCTTCCACGGGCCGGTCCTCGAACACAGCCCGGTGCTCACCAAGTACGCCCACAAGTTCGTCACCGGCGCGCAGGGCCTCGGGCACGTGGTCATGCCGACCACCAGCTTCGACGAGTCCTTCGAGTTCTACACCGAAACGCTCGGCTTCCTGTCCCGCGGCGCGTTCCGGATGCCCGGCCCGCCGGAAGCCGGCCCGCTGCGGATCCGGTTCCTCGGGATCAACCGGCGCCACCACAGCCTGGCGATCATGCCGAGCCTGGAGGGCCGCGACCCGGGCCTGATCCACGTCATGGTCGAGGTCGATTCGCTCGACGCGGTCGGCCGCGCCTACGACCAGGTCTTGGCGCGCGATTTCCCGGTGTCCTCGACGCTGGGGCGGCACACCAACGACAAGATGATCTCGTTCTACGTCCGCGTCCCCGGCGGCTGGGACATCGAATACGGCTACGGCGGCCAGCTCGTCGACGAAAGCTATTACACCGCCGAGGAAATCACCGCGGACAGCTACTGGGGCCACGAATGGCTCTGGATGAAGGAAATGAAGGAAGCCGCCGCGCGCGGAGAAGCCTGAGCCGACTGCCGCACCTAGGGGAACCAACGTGGAAAACTGTTTCGACGCAGTCGTCGTCGGGGCCGGGATCGCCGGTCTTTACGCGGTGCACAAACTCCGCGCGCACGGCATGCGGGTGCGGGGCTTCGAGAGCGCGGCCGGGGTGGGCGGCACCTGGTACCACAACCGGTACCCCGGTGCGCGGTGCGACGTCGAAAGCATCGACTATTCCTACTCGTTCGACGAGGAACTGCAGCAGGACTGGACGTGGAGCGAACGGTTCGCGACCCAGGAAGAGATCCTGCGGTATCTCGACCACGTCGCGGACCGGCACGACCTGCGTCCCGCGTACGAGTTCTCGACCCGGGTGACGGCGGCGGAGTACGACGAACGGTCCGGGCGGTGGACGGTCAGCACCGACACCGCCCGGACCGTCAGCGCGCGGTTCCTCGTGCTGGCCACCGGTGTCCTGTCCGCGACGAACCTGCCGGAGATTCCCGGACGGGACAGTTTCGCGGGCGAGCTGTACCACACCGGCGCCTGGCCGCGGCACGCCGTGGACTTCGCGGGCAAGCGGGTCGGCGTGATCGGGACCGGGTCGTCCGGGATCCAGGCGATTCCGGTCGTCGCCGAAACCGCCGCGCGGGTCACGGTTTTCCAGCGCAGCCCCAACTATTCGATTCCCGCGCGGAACCACCCGCTCACCCCGGAGTACGTCGCGGAAATCAAAGCCGGCTACCCCGAACGGCGGCGGCTGTCGCGGATCAGCGGCGGCGGCACGCCGAACAGCCCGCACCCGCGCGGCGCGCTCGAGGTCGATGCCGCCGAACGGACCCGGATCTACGACCAGTGGTGGGAGCGCGGGGGATACCTGTTCGCCAAGGCTTTTCCCGACCAGACCACGAATCTCGCCGCCAACGACACCGCCCGCGAGTACGTCGAGGCGAAGATCCGCGAACTCGTGCACGATCCGGAGATCGCCGAGCAGCTCATCCCGGACGACCATCCGATCGGCACGAAACGCATCGTCACCGACAGCGGCTATTTCGAGGCGTACAACCGGGACAACGTCAAGCTGGTCAACCTCCGGCGTACGCCGATCAGCGAGATCACGCCCGACGGAGTACGCACGTCGGACGCTCTCCACGAACTCGACCTGCTGATCTTCGCCACCGGCTTCGACGCCATGACGGGTTCGCTGTCCCGGATCGACATCCGCGGCCGGAACGGGCGCACGCTGCGCGACGCGTGGTCGGCGGGCCCGCGCACCTACCTCGGGCTGACGGTCGCCGGATTCCCCAACATGTTCGTCGTTTCCGGGCCCGGCAGCCCGAGCGTCCTGGCGAACATGGTGCTGACCGCGGAACAACACGTGGACTGGATCGCGTCCTGTGTGGACTATCTCGACGAAAACCGGGTGTCGACCATCGAGGCGACCGAAGAAGCTGTCGCACACTGGGTGGTCGAGTGCAACGCCAACGCGGCGGCGACGTTGTTCCCGGCCGCCAACTCCTGGTACCTCGGCGCGAACATCCCCGGCAAGCCCCGGGTGTTCATGCCCTACATCGGCGGGCTCGGCAAGTACCGCTCGATCTGCGACGACGTCGCGGCCGCCGGGTATCGCGGGTTCGTGCTGGACGATCCCGCGGGCGCCGAGGTGAAGGCGATGCTGGCCGGGCTGGCCGATTTCCCGGACGTGACCCAGCACGAGCCCGCCGAACTGCGGGCGATCATCCGGTCCCGGCGGGCGCCGCTGACCCACCAGCCCGCGATGCGGATCGCGGAGGACCGCGTGATCGAAGGCCCCGGCGGAGACCTGCCGCTGCGGATCTACGCGCCAGAGCACGATGGGCCGCTTCCGGTGGTTGTCTTCGCGCACGGCGGCGGATTCGTGTTCTGCGACCTCGACAGCCACGACGAGTTCTGCCGCTCGATGGCCGCCGCGGTGGGTGCCGTCGTGATCGCGGTCGACTATCGGCTGGCCCCGGAGCATCCCGGACCCGCGGCGATGGAGGACCTGTACGCGGCCGTGGTCTGGGCAGCTGAACACGCCCTTGAATACGGGGGAGACCCAGCCCGGATCGGCGTGGCCGGCGACAGCGCCGGGGGCAACCTGGCCGCCACGGTGTGCCTCGCTGCCCGCGACCGCGGCGGCCCGCGCATCGCCGGGCAAGTCCTGCTGTACCCGGTGATCGACGACGATTTCACCACCGAGTCCTATAGCCGGTACGGCGAGGGTGACTACAACACCGAGAGCGCCATGCGGTGGTACTGGGCGCAATACGCGCCGGACGGAACCGACAGCCCCTACCTGGTGCCCACCCGGGCAGAGTCGCTGGCAGACCTTCCGCCCGCCGTGGTCGCGACCGCCGAACTGGACCCGCTCTGCAGCTCCGGGGACGACTACGCGCAGCGCCTGCGGGAGGCCGGGACAGCAGTCACCGCGCACCGGTTCGAGGGACTGTTCCACGGTTTCCTGACGATCCCGGCGCTGTCCCTGACCGAACCCGCGCGCGAGAAGCTCTGGCAGATGATGCGGGACCTCCTGGCCTAGGAAGGACTGATCCATGACGACCGACCGACTGCGTCCCGTCCCGGCCGCCGCGATCGCCGAATGGCACGACTCCGCGGACGTGGTGATCGCCGGGTACGGCATCGCCGGGGTGTCCGCGGCGATCGAGGCGGCGAGGTCCGGCGCGCAGGTGCTGATCCTGGAACGCACGAGCGGCTGGGGCGGCGCGGCGGCGCTGGCCGGCGGGTTCGTGTACCTCGGCGGCGGCACTCCGCTCCAGCGCGCCCTCGGTTTCGCGGACAGCGCGAAGAACATGGAGAAGTTCCTGCTCGCGGCCGTCGGCCCGGGCGCGGACGGAGCCAAGATCGCCGACTACTGCCGCGGCAGCCTGGAGCACTACGACTGGCTCGTCGGCAACGGCGTGCCCTTCCGCGAGGCGCTCTGGGACGAGCCCGGCTGGGAACCGCCGCACGACGAAGGCCTGGCGTACTCCGGCGGCGAGAACGCGGCCCCGTTCAACGCCGTCGCCAGGCCTGCGCCGCGCGGGCACGTGCCGCGGATGAGCAACAAGCGCACGGGCGAGCAAGGCGGCGGATACATGCTGATGAAGCCGCTCGCGGAGACCGCGGAAGCGCTCGGCGTGCGCGTTTCCTACGACGTCCGCCTGAGCAGTCTCATTGTGGACGGAGACCGAGTCGTCGGAGTGCTCGCGCGGCGCTACGGACGCGAGATCGCCGTGCGGGCCGACCTCGGTGTCGTCCTGGCTACCGGCGGATTCGCCTACTCAGAGCAGATGGTCGCCGATCACGCGCCGCGGTTGATCGGCCGCCCGGGGGCCGCGATCGAGGAACACGACGGCGTCGGCATCCTGGCGGCCACCGCGTTCGGTGCGGCGACCGCGCACATGGACGCCACGGAGGTCGCGTTCTTCGGCGACCCGCAGATGATGGCGCGCGGCATCCTCGTCAACGGCCAGGGCCAGCGTTACGTCACCGAGGACACGTACCCGGGCCGGATCGGCCAGGCGACGCTGTTCCACCAGGACAACCAGGCGTACCTGGTGATCGACGAACAGGCGCACGAGGAAGCGCTCGCGACCGAGACCGCGACCCCGAACTTCCGCGTCCCGCCGACCTGGGCCGCGGAGACCATCGCCGAACTCGAGGCCGACATGGGCCTCCCGGAACGGGCGTTGCAAACCACGGTCGAGCTTTACAACACGTATGCGGCGCAAGGCCGGGACCCGCTGTTCGGCAAGAAACCGGAATGGCTGCGCCCGCTTACCGGCGCGGTCGCTGCCTTCGACCTGCGAGGCGCCACCGCAGGCTTCCCGCTGGGCGGACTGCGGACCGACCTGGACTCGCGGGTGCTGCACGTGTCAGGGGCGCCGATCCCGGGGTTGTTCGCGGCGGGCCGCTGCACGGCGGGGATCTGCACCGGCGGTTACGTCAGCGGCGCTTCGCTGGGCGACGGCAGTTTCTACGGACGCCGGGCCGGGCGCGCGGCGGCGAAGGGGGAAGTGCAGTGACCGAACCGTCCGACCCCGCCCTGATGCGCACCGTGCTGGGGCATTTCGCGACCGGCGTCGTGGCGATCACCGGCATGGACGAGGAAACCGGCTCGCCGGTCGGGCTGGCGGCGAACTCGTTCACGTCGGTGTCGCTGGATCCGCCGCTGGTTGCCTTCTGCGTAGCCGCGACCAGCACTTCGTGGCCGCGGGTGCGCTCGGCGGGGTGTTACGCGATCAGCATCCTGTCCGAGTCGCAGGAAGCGGTGTGCCGTCAGCTGGCGGCCCGGGGCGCCGACAAGTTCGCGGGGATCGACTGGACGCCGTCGCCTTCGGGCGCGCCCGTGGTGGCCGGTTCGCTGGCGTGGATCGAGGCGGAACTCGATGCCGAGCACGTGGCAGGCGATCACGCGATCGTGGTTTCGCGGGTGCGGCATCTGTACTCGTCGGACCTGGAGCCGCTGGTCTTTTTCCGGGGCCGCTACGGGCGGATCAGCGCGGGCGTCCGCTGATCGGGAAGGGCGATCGACCGGCCCCGGTTCCGCTGGCAAGGTCGGGCCATGACCCCCGAACTGCTTGAACTCCCCACCGAACACGGTGTGCTGCGCTACCGGGAAAGCGGCGACGGCCCGCCTTTGGTGCTGCTGCACGGTTCCGGGCCCGGCGTGACCGGATGGCGCAACTTCGGCGCCAACCTGCCGGCCTTCGCCCCGCACTATCGCACGATCGTCCTGGAGTTCCCGGGTTTCGGGGTCAGCGACGATTTCGGTGCCGTGCACCCGATGCAGTCCGCCAGGACCGCCGTGCGGGCGCTGCTCGACGGTCTCTCCCTGGATCGCGTGCGCATGGTCGGCAACTCGATGGGCGGGTTCGTCGCGACGGATTTCGCCCTCGCGGCCCCCGAACGCGTCGAGCGGCTGGTCACGATCGGCGGCATCGGAACCCCGATTTTCAGTGCCCAGCCCGGGGAAGGGATCGTCCGGCTCAGCGAGTTCGTCGAAAACCCGACCCGCGACGCGCTCGTCGCCTGGCTGCGCTCGATGGTCTACGACCAGGCGATGGTCACCGAGGAACTGATCGAGGAACGCTGGAGCCAGGCGACGGATCCCGCCACGCTGGAGAACTCGCGCCGGATGTACGGCGCGGCGGCACTGGCCGCGATGGCGGCCGCCGCACGCAGCGCGGAAACCCCGGCCTGGGCCCAGCTTCGCCGCCTCGACGTCCCGACCCTGGTCACCTGGGGGCGCGACGACCGCGTCAGCCCGGTCGACATGGCGTTGCTTCCGATGCGTGCGCTGCCGCAGGGCGAGGTGCACATCTTCCCGAACTGCGGGCACTGGGTCATGATCGAACAGAAAGCCGCCTGGGAAGCCACTGTCCTGGCTTTCCTCGGCCGCTGATGTTCCGCTGACTGGACTCGGCCGGGGGACCGGCGCACCCGGCGAAATACGGTGACCCGGCCTCCTGCCGAGAACGAAGTGGAGTTCGAAGGACATGAAGAAGAAAATGCCCGCGCTCGTGCCTGCCGAGGACACGACCGTCGATCTCCTCGTCGTCGGCTCGGGAACCGGGATGGCCGCCGCGCTCGCGGCCCACGAACGCGGACTGTCCACTTTGGTCGTCGAGAAGACCGGCTATGTCGGCGGATCGACCGCGCGTTCCGGCGGGGCGTTCTGGATCCCCGGGAACGCCGCGTTGCCGGACCGCTCGGTCGCCGACGCGGGCACCTATCTGAACGCCGTGGTCGGTGACTCGGCCCCGGCCGAACGCGGCCGCGCCTACCTTGAGCACGGTGCCGCCGCCGTCGACATGCTGCGCCGCACCACTCCCATGCGGTTCTTCTGGGCCAAGGGCTATTCCGACTACCACCCCGAGGAAGCGGGCGGCCGTCCGGAAGGCCGGACGTGCGAATGCCGCCCGTTCAACGCCTCCGTCCTCGGCGACGAGCGCCCCAGGCTGCGTCCCGGCGTGATGGAAGCGCCGGTCCCGATGCCGGTCACCGGCGCGGACTACAAGTGGATGAACCTGGTGGCGCGCAAGCCGCTCAAGGCGTTGCCGCGGATCTTCGCCCGGGCCGCGCTGGGCATCGGCGGCATGCTGATCGGCCGCGACTATCTCGCGGGCGGGCAAGCGCTTGCGGCCGGGATGTTCGCGGGCGTGCTGCGCGCGGGCATTCCCGTGTGGACAGAGACCGCCCTCGTCCGCCTGCTGCGCGACGGCGACCGGGTCACCGGAGCCGTTCTGCGGCAAGGGGATCGCGAAGTCACCGTGCAGGCCCGGCGCGGCGTCGTCCTGGCCGCGGGCGGCTTCGACCACGACGTCGACGCACGGCACAAGTTCCAGTCGCCTCGGCTCGGCGAGTACAGCCTGGGTGCGGAAGGCAACACCGGCGACGGCATCCTGGCCGGCCAGGAACTCGGCGCGGGCACCGCTTTGCTGGACCAGGCCTGGTGGTTCCCGGCCTTCGCCCCGGTGCCGGGCGGCGCCCCGGCGGTCATGCTTGCCGAACGTTCGCTGCCGGGTTCGTTCATCGTCGACCAGACCGGGAAACGGTTCATCAACGAGGCGACTGACTACATGTCGTTCGGGCAGGAAATCCTGGCGCGCGACCGGGCCGGGACGCCGGTCGAGGAGATGTGGCTGGTTTTCGACCAGCGCTACCGCGACAGCTACATCCTCGCCGGCCGCTGCTTTCCGCGGCAGCCGCTCCCGGAATCGTGGTACCGGGCAGGAATCGCCCACAAGTCGGACGACCTCGGCGCACTCGCCCGAGCGATCGGCGTTCCGGCGGATTCCTTCCAGAACACCTTCCAGCAGTTCAACACTCTCGCCGCCACCGGACGCGACACCGCCTTCGGCCGCGGCGACAGCGCGTACGACCGTTACTACGGCGACCCCACGATCGTCCCCAACCCGAACCTGGCCCCGCTGCGCCGCGCGCCGTACTACGCGGTCAAGGTGGTCCTGAGCGACCTCGGCACGTGCGGGGGATTGGTCGCCGACGAACACGCCCGAGTCCTGCGCGAGGACGGTACTGTGATGGAAGGCCTGTACGCGATCGGAAACACGGCGGCGAACGCCTTCGGCGCGTCGTACCCGGGCGCGGGCGCGACGATCGGACAGGGCGTGGTGTACGGGTACATCGCCGCTCTGCACGCGGCGGGCGCGTCTTCGTAACGTCCTTTGTGGACCGGGCGGGGTTTGTGTTCGGTCCACAAAGGACTACTTGGGGAGTCGGGTCAATCCGCTCAATGCCAGCCGCAATCCGCGCGCTTCCCACCGTTCGATGTCGGCGAAGTCATCGGACCCGCCGTTCTGCACCCACTGGATCAGCGCGTGCCGCATCGTCTGAATCACCAGCAGCGCCGGAAGCTCGCGCAGGAACGGGTCCTCGTCGAGCTCGTAATACCGCGCCAGAAACCGCGTCACTGCCTCGCTGAGCCCCTCGCACCACTCCACGAACCGGAGCCGGTACTGCGGCGTGTTGACGATCAGCGTCATGATCTGGTGGTCGTACTCCGGCACCTGCCGCCGGTTCAGCTCCGTGGTGAGCGCGGCCGTCAGGATCTCGACCGGGTCCGCGTCGTCCGGCGCGTCCTCGAGTCCCTGGAGGATGACCCGTTCGCTGCGGCGCAGCAGCGGCATCAGGACGTCCTCCTTGACCGGGAAGTGCCGGTGGAACGTCCGCGGGTTGATCCCGACGATCTCGCAGATCCGCTCGACAGTGACCGCCGTGTGGCCCTCGGCCACGAACAGGTCGCGTGCGGTGAGCGCGATGCTCATCCGCAGCTCCTCGGCCCGGCGCTCGGTGAGGGTCTGCCGTTTCGGCTCCGTCACCAGGACTCCCTCCCTGTCGCGTGCATGGACCGTAGCCGCCCGGACGCGCCTGGTGCTGCCCGCTGACCGCTCTGCGGAACAACGCGCCGTCCGGCCACGGGTGTCAGAATATGACACGTTCGGGCGCGGCTCGCGGCGATCCTGCTACGCTCGGGTGTGATGAACGACTACTCGTGCAGATCGGAGGTTCCGTTCGCCCCGGGTGAGTGCTGATGCACCCATTCCCCGCGAACGAAAATCCTCGTCTTCTTTCCTGGGCGCGCGTGCGACAGTTCGCCGTGCCGCCGTCTATGATCGAGTCAGCGACTGCCCGCCGGGCCGCGGGCGACTGGGCCGGAGCCTGCGCCGCCGCCCGCGTCGACGTGGATCTGAACCTGCGAACGGCAAGCCGGGCCCACGGCGCTGGGCTGGCCGCACAGATCCGCGCCGATCTCCGGCAGCTGGCTCCTGACCTGCTCCGCTGGCATTTCCCGAGAATCGCCCCGGACGGCCTGCTGCGTCCCGGACTCACCGTGTCCCTGGCCCGCTACGGCGACATCCAGCTCGTCGCGCGCACGCCGCCGGCGTGGGCGGCTGCCGGGCAGCGGATCAGCCTTGCGCTGTGGTCACCCTCGCAGCGCGACGCCGGTCTGCACCCGCATCCCCGGCCTGACCGGCGTTATCGCCTGGATCTGCACCGCCACCTGTGGGACGTGCGCCGCGCGGGCGAGTTGGGGGAGCGGTCGGGGCGCTGGCCGCCGGACCGCGCCAGCCCGATCCTGCCCGGAACGGGCGAGTTTCGGGACCGGCCGGGCCGTTGGCCGCAGGGCCGGACCTGGTCGTTCCTGCCGGGAGCGGTCGAGTTGCAGGACCGGTCGGGCCGCTGGCCGCCGGACCAGAGCAGCTCGTTCCCGCCGGGAATGGGCCACAGCGCGGGCGAATTGCGCGAACGGTCGAGCCATCGGCCGCCGGACCGCACCAGCCCGATCCCGCCCGGAATCGGCCCCTGCGCCGTAGACCGGTGGCGCGCCGAGGCGAAGCTGCTGCTGCGCGCGGAGGGGAGCACGGGCGGCCTCGTCTCCGTCCGGCTCACCTCCCGGCACCGGCTGACCCTGAACCTGGGCGGGCGAAACCCCACCGGCAGGATCCCGGTCCTGCCGGACGCCGCGACCTGGGTCCTGCCCGACCTGGAACTGCTCCACGCCGGACTGCTCGAAGCCAGTCAGCTGCATCCGCTCGTCGCGGCGGCACTCCGGCCCGGCCCTCGGCCCAGCACGGCACAAAACCCCAGCCACCCAAGGAATTCCCGTCCCGTCGAATGCCGCGGTGCCACCCATCGGATCGGCGTGGTGGACGGCGTGCTCGTCCCGCTGGACCACGACCCCAGCGAGATCCGCCGCGAGGAACTCCTGGGCGCGCTGGGCGGCCCCGAACTGCCGTGCCTGCGGGCAATCGACGAAGCACACCGGTCGCCGGAAAACCTCGTGGACGTCCGCGCGCGGCTGGACCATGGCGACGCCGCCGGTGCCCTCGCCATCGTCGAAAGTCTGCTCGGACCGGACGTGCTCCTGCGCAGCGGAGCTCTGCGCGAAGAACTCGAAACGGCTGTGCGCGGCCAAGTCGTCCATGGCCTCTACCGGGCTGGACTCGCCGGTCGGGGACCCCTTCGGTCCGCTCCGGACACCACCCGGCGGGCGCGCCGCCGCCACTCGCTGAACCAACCCCCAAGGTGATCAAAACTGTCTGCTGCCATGGAAATTTCTGCTGAAACCCGACGCCCGCTGGACGTCGCCGCCGATCTGCTCGTCCTCCTGGACGACACGAAAACCGAACCGCGCCCGGACAGTCAGCTGGAAGCCTTGACGCTGGCCGTGTCCGCCGATCTGCCGGTGCTGCTGTGGGGCGAGCCCGGCATCGGCAAGACAGCCGCGCTGAACCACCTCGCTGAGGCCCTCGAACTCCCGCTGACGACGGTGATCGCCAGCGTGCACGAACCATCCGACTTCTCCGGCCTGCCGGTGGTCGGCGACGACCCCGCCGTGCAGGGCGTGCCGATGGCCCCGCCGGACTGGGCCGTGCGCCTGGTCCAAGCGGGGCAGGGATTACTGTTCCTGGACGAGCTTTCCACCGCGCCGCCCGCCGTTCAGGCCGCGCTGCTGCGGGTCGTGCTGGAACGACGGGTCGGCGCGCTGCGGCTTCCGCCGGGCGTCCGGATCGTGGCCGCCGCGAACCCGCGTTCCTCCGCGGCCGACGGCTGGGAACTGAGCCCGCCGCTGGCCAACCGCTTCGTACACCTGCAGTGGACCTACGACCACGACGTCGTGGTACGCGGACTCGGCGGCACGTGGCCGAAGGCAACGCTGCCCCAGCTAGACCCAGTGCTGCTGCCGGACGCCGTGACGTTCGCTCGCCGGGCGGTCTGCGGACTGCTGACCGCCCGGCCCGGCCTCGTGCACCAACTGCCGAAGAGCGAAACCCGCCGCGGCGGTCCGTGGCCCTCGCCGCGCAGCTGGGAAATGACCCTGCGCCTGATCGCCTTCGCCACCGCCGCGGGCGCCTCCCGGGAAGTGCTGTCCATGCTGGTGCGCGGCACGGTCGGCGACGGTCCCGGGCTGGAGCTGCTGGCCAGCCTGGACCGGATGGATTTGCCAGACCCGGAAACCTTGCTCGCGAACCCGCACACTGCCGTCTTGCCCGAACGCGGCGACCTCCGCCAGACCGTGCTCGACGGTGTGGTGGAAGCGGTACGGAAACGACCGGATCAGTCCCGCTGGGACGCGGCGTGGTCGCTGCTGGTGCTGGCACTGGAAACCGGCGCGCCGGACCTGGTGGTCGTGCCCGCGTCGACACTCGCCTCGCTGCGCCGCGACGACTGGCAGGTCCCACCGGCGATCGAGCGGCTTTCCGGAGCGGTCGCCTTGTCCCGGCGCGCGGACCGCGTGGGGGAGAAGTGATGGACGAGGAGAAGCTCTACGCCGCGCGGCTATACGCCGTCCGGCAGCGACCGTATCTGGCGACTGCGTTGTTCGCCTTGCATGTGGTGGAGTCACGGAGAGTGCCGACGATGGCCGTCGACCGCCACTGGCGCTGCTACGTGTCGCCGGGGTTCGTGGACCGCATGCCGCTGGAGGAGCTGGCCGGAGTCTGGGTGCACGAGGTCTCCCACCTGCTGCGCGACCACCACGGCCGCAGCGACCGGTTCGCCGCGGAACACGAGCTCACCGGGCCGGGGGAGCGATTGCGGATGAACATCGCCGCCGACTGCGAAATCAACGACGACGTCTTCGGCGGCGGCCTGGTCCGGCCGGAGGGCGCCGTCGACCCGCAGTTGCTCAGGCTGCGCGAGGGGGAGCTGATGGAGGAATACCTGACGCAATTCCGCCTCGGCCCCTACACCGCGGGTTACGCCTGGCTCGACTGCGGCAGCGGCGCCGACGGTCTGGACCGCGAGTGGGAGCTGGGCCCGGACGGCGCGAACGCACTCAGCGAGCAGGAACGAGACGCCGTCCGGTTCCGCGTCGCGCAAGGCATCAACGGCAACCCCGGCGCGGTCCCGGCGGGATGGAAACGCTGGGCCGAGGAAGCGTTCCACCCGCCGCAACCGTGGCGGAAACTGCTGGGCGCGGCCCTCCGATCGGCGATTTCCGGTGCGGGCGAGGATTACACCTACGGCCGTCCCGCGCGCAGATCGGCCAGCCTGCCCGGCGTCGTCCTGCCGAGCCTGCGCCGCCGCCCGCCGCAGGTTTGCGTCATCGTCGACACTTCCGGCTCGGTGAGCGACGCCGAATTGGGCAGCGCGATCCTCGAAATCGCCGAGATCGTCCGCGCGGTCGGCGGTCGACGCGATCTGGTTTCGGTGCTGTCGTGCGACGCCGCCGCGTATGTGACGCAGTTGTGCCGAGACGAGGGAATCCCGTTGCTGGGCGGCGGCGGGACGGATCTGTGCGCCGGCTTCGCCGAAGCGCTGAAGCGCAGCCCGCGCCCGGACGTCCTCGTGGCGTTGACCGACGGCCAAACCCCTTGGCCCGCCACGAAACCGCCGTGCCGGACGGTGGTGGGCCTGTTCCGCCGGGAACATCAGGTGAACGAAAACGACCCCGATTACCGGCCGGAGGCCCCGCCCGATTGGGCCCGGGTGGTCACGGTGGGATGAGCTGCCTTCGGAGAATGTCTTTCACCGGCCTCGACGCCTGGCTGAGCGCTCGAGCCGCCGGTGGGCGGTGCCGAACCGGCTTGCCCTCCGGTTCGATACGGCGTCCATCACCAAGCTCTTCACGGCGGTGGCCGCCTTGCCGCTGGTGGACGAGGGACGGCTGGAGCTGGACACGCCGATCACCGAGATCGTCGACTTGCCCCGGACGCGCCACCATTTGCCGAATTTCGCCGCCAAGCCACCGAATTTCCCGCCGGGGGAGGGGGCATGACCGCGTCGGATTTCTTCGACCGCCGGGAAGCGGTGGTGGACATTGCCGAGGGCTGCGATCCGGTCGTCGATGCCGGGGGCGGGTCACCGGGTGGCGGCAGAACATCTTCAGCTACCCGCCGATCGGCGCGCGGTCATGTCGAACGCGGAGTACGGCAGCCTTGCTGTGATCCGCGAAATCGACCGGCGGATCGAGGACGCCTGACGCCGTCGCGTACCGCCGGCCGGGTGAGGCAGGGTTGCACAAAACGGGCGCCCCGAAGGTATGTTGGCGGCATCGCCGGTCTCGCCGCACCCGACCAGCCGAACGAGGGGGCGTTCCGACCGCAGGCCCGGCCCCGCGTGTTCCCGGTCCCCGCCCCGCTTTTCGCGAGGAGGGAACGAAAATCATGCACGGCAACGCCCCGCCGTTGAGCCTGACCGTCGTGTGCCCGGCCGGCCGCCCCGCGACGACGCTCGCCCGCACCGCGAAGTCGACTGTGGTCACCCTCGCCGGGGACCTCGACGCCGCCGACGTTCCCCGGCTCCGCCGGATCGTGTCCGGTGAACTCGGGCTGCGGCCGCCTGCCCTGCTCGTAGACCTGACCGAGGTGCCGTTCTGCTCCGCCCGGGTCCTGAAATCCCTCGCCGAACTGGCCGAGAACGCCCGCGGCTCCGGGGTGCGGTTCGCGGTGGTCGCGCAACAGCGGGCTGTGCTGCGCCCGCTGGCGTTGCTGGGTCTCAACCGCGTGCTGCCCGTCATGCGCAGTCTCGACGACGCCGTTCTGAACGCGCGCACGCGCCGCAGAACCGCGCAGCCGGTCCCGGTCCCGCCTTGGCTCAAGCGAGCGCGTCCTCTGTGGACTTACCCTCCGTGAGCGTGGCTCACCGAGGTGGCGGATTGCGCCACCTGGCCCAGTGGTAGCGGGGGCAACAGCGGGTATCCCCACCCCATGAACCGGATCGCCGCCAAGGTCGCCCGAGGCGAAAAGACCGACACCGCCCAGCTCCTCGGCCGGGCCGGAATGGTTTGTTACGCGCTCGTGCACCTCATCCTCGCCTACCTCGCCCTGCGGGTCGCCTTCGGCAGCGGCGGACAGCCCGATCAGAAGGGCGCGTTGCAAGAGGTCGGGTCGACGGCGTTCGGCCAGGTCCTGCTGTGGGTGCTCGCGGCCGGGCTCGTCGCGTTCGGGCTGTGGCAGTTCTTGATGGCCGCGACCGGATACACCTGGACCAGCGGCGGAAAACGGACGCGCAAACGGTTCGGCGCCGCCGCGCGAGGAATCGTCGTGCTCGCGATCGGCGCCACCGCCTTCCGCCTCGCCGCGGGCCAGGGCGGCGGTGGTTCGAGCGACCAGACCCAGCAGGAATTCACCGCGAAGCTGCTCCAGTTGCCCGCCGGTCCCGCACTCGTGGTGGCCGCCGCCGCGATCGTGCTCGGCGTCGCTGTCGCGGCCGGGGTCAAGGGCGTGAAGCAGAGTTTCCTCGAGGATCTCGACCTTGCCGGGCTGCCCGGCAAGACCCGCCGCTGGGTCGGATGGCTGGGCAGCACCGGGTACCTGGCGAAGGCAGTCGTTTTCGCGGTGACCGCGTTCCTGCTGGGCTACGCCGGTTTCCGCTCCGACGCGAAACAGGCGGGCGGGTTGGATGCCAGCCTGAAAACCCTCGCCGCCCAGCCGTTCGGCGCGGTGCTGCTGACGGTGGTGGCGCTCGGTCTCGCGGCCTTCGGTGTTTATTGCTTGGCTGCGGCGTGGGCGCATCGGCGCTGACGGGCCTGGCGGTCAGGGAGCGCCCGCGAGCAAGTCCACGACATCCTCGCCGCGGCCTCGCTCTGGGAACCGGTTCCGTTGCCGGTCCGCGCCGCAGCCTTCGGCGCACAGTTGCGCTGTGGGTTCCTGCGCGGATCTCGGATGAGGTCAGCTCGGCCAGAGCGGTGTTGCTGACGAGCCCGCAGTCAGGGAGTGCCCGCAAGCAGGTCCACGACATCCTCGCCCCGCCCCCGCTCAGCGAACCGCCGCCGTTGCCGGTCCGCGCCGCAGCCCTCGGCACACAGCTGCGCCGTCGCCTCTTGCGCGAACTCCAGATCCCCGGCCGATTCCAGCGCGGACGACGTCACCTCGATCAAATCCGCGAGCACCGCCTTCGCCGGGGCCAAATCGCCACTCCGCGGGTGCGGGCAACAACCGCTGATGCCGTCCCGCGACGCGCGCCAGAGGTGGGCTCGCAGCACCTCGTTCGGCAGGTCCGGCGGGGGATTGTCGTCCGCCAGTGCGGTGGCGACCAGGCCTCGCGCCAGCACTCCCAGCAAGACCGCCTCCTCGGGCGTCGCGGCGACGTCGGCGATGCGGAACTCGATCGTCGGCTGCTTCTCCGAGAGCCGGGCGTCCCAGTAGACCATCCCGCGGTCGAGGATCGCGCCCGAGCGCAGCCACGCGTCGACGACGCTTTCGTACTCGTCGAGCGACGCGAACCGCGGCGGCGGGCCGGCCGAGGGCCAGCGGCTCCATTGCTGGTAGCGCCAGCTGCGGTAACCGGTGTCGTAGCCGTCGGCGATCGCGGAATTCGCGGTCACGGTCAGCAGCGCCGGCAGCCACGGCCGGATCCGCCCGAGCACCTGGATGCCGGTCTCCTTGTCCGGGATCGCGACGTGCACGTGGCAGCCGCAGGTCAGCGACGTCCGCGCGGTCGCCCCGAAATGCTCGCCGATCCGCTCGTAGCGCGGACTCGGCGTGACGTCCGGCAACCCCTCCTCCGACACCGGCGGCGAGGCCGCGGGCAGCAACCGGCGGTTCTGCCGCCGCGCGGCCGCCGCCAGGTCTTCGCGCAACTCGCGCAGCCGCTGCAGTGCCTCGCCACGGGTCCGGCAGACGTCGGTGGCGATCTCGGCCTGCGCCTGGGTCAGTTCGTGCTGCAGTTCACCGTTGTCGCCGCCCGTTTCCGCGGCGCGGTCGACGACGTCGTCCGCCTGGGCCAGCCGGCCGTCGCGGTCGACGACGAAGAACTCCTCCTCGATGCCGAAGGTCAGCTCGTCGCCGGTCTGGTCGTTCACCGAGGTTCTCCTGGGGTCGGGGGCATCGGAGTACCCCGGCGGCCTCGCGCGCAAACGACGTTTTCCCCGCCCGGAAAAGGGTAATCCGCGGAGCAAGAAACGGCGGGCGGGCGACCCTGCGCTGCCCGCGCCCGGACCGCCTGGGAGGACCCCGATGTCGACCGACGCGATCGTGCTGCTCAAGAACGACCACAAGACGGTGGAGAAGCTTTTCAAGGAGTTCGAAAAAGCAGGCGACAAGGCCTACCGGAAAAAGCGCCGCATCGTCGACTCGATCATCGAAGAGCTCACCATTCACGCCTACATCGAAGAAGAGATCTTCTACCCGGCGGCCAAGGAAGCCGTGCCGGAGACCAAGGACCACGTCCTGGAAAGCGTCGAGGAGCACCACGTCGTGGTGTGGATGCTGTCGGAGCTGCTCGACCTGGACCCGGAGGACGAAACCTTCGACGCGAAGGTGACCGTCCTGACCGAAAACGTCCGCCACCACGTCGAGGAAGAAGAGGACGAGTGGTTCCCGGAGGTCCGCTCGGCCATGGGCCGAAAGCAGTTGCAGGAATTGGGGCAGCGGATGATCGACGCGCGGCCGGACGCGCCGAAGAATCCGCTGAAACTGCAGAGCGCCAAAGCATGAACTGAGAGCACGCGCGTGTCCACAAAGGACGAACTCAGGTGAGCTTGCCGTTGGCGACAAGAGAATCCTTCAACGCCCCCGTGGCCGTAGTGAGCGCTTTGGTCGCGGTCCCGACATCGATGCTGTCGTCCCACGTGCTCATCACCGCGACCGCGAACGTCCGCGACCCGGTCCGGACCAGACCGGTCGTGTTGAGCACCCGCCGCCCCTCCGACGTGCCCCAGCCCTGTTTGATCGCCCACGTCGCACCGGGGAAGGCGCGCGGGATCCCGAAATGCTGGTCGAACCCGTCGGCGGCGGTGAGCGGGGCGCTTTCCAGCGCCTCGGTCAGAAAATCGCGTTCGTCGTCGGACCGTGCCGAGGTGATGTGCCGGTACACCGTGACGACGTCCTCCGGCGACATCTTCGTCGACCCCCACTGGCCGGGATCGTCGGGCGGCGAAGTGTGCGTGAGCCCCAGTTTCCCGGCCTGCCGCCGGACGATGGCCGGTCCGCCGAGTTGCTGCCAGAACCGGCTGGCGACCCGGTCGTCGCTCGCCGCGAGCATGGCGTGGACGGCGTCGGCCTCGCTGTCTTCGGGGACCCCGGACCGGTCGAGGAGATCAAGCGCGATGAGCAGTTTCACCACGGACGCGGTCGGCTGCGGCTGATCGGCCTTCCAGCCGACCTCCACCGCGCACGCGTCGAGGTCGACGACCTCCATTTCGAGCCGGGGGTCGTTCCCGTTGCTCAGCAACGCTTTCCGGGCGTCCGCGACGGCTCCGGGATGTTTGCCCGCCGTCGAAGCCGGGGCCGTTCCGCACGCGGCTTGCCAGTCGGTGCCGCCGGAGTCGGCGGCCAGGCAGATCGCGGCGACCAGACCTCCCGCGACGGCGAGCGCGGCGAGCCCCACGAGCATCTTCATCGATGCGCACTCCTTCGGCAACGGTCCGCTTCTGCGGGAAGCGGGAGCGCTCCGAAGGTAGGGAGACCAGGGGACGGACAGGATCGTCCGAAAAGTCCGTCCATTCAGGCCAGTCGGCGGGCAACCCCGTCCGGGCATCGGCCATCTGGCCGACCCGCGCCGCGCTGACCTGCGACGACCCGGCCGTCGACAGGGGTGCGGCGACGGCGGTCGAGGGTGCGCACAAAGCGACGGCGGCGAAAGCCGGAGGACGTTCAGGCGCCTGCGCCTGCCCGATCATCCCTCTTCGCCGTCGTCGTTCCCGGGGTTTCGGTCAATCGGTTTCCGGCTGCTGCCACGCCCTTCCGGCCCGCTGGGCGGCCAGCTGGATCTCGTCGCCGACCTCCTGCCAGTTCTGGTCCGTCGGGTCGTGGTCGCCGATCCACGTGCGCCGCGGCGTCGCGAGCGAGCCGCCTGCCTGCTGCGGTTGTTCTGTCATCTGAGTCATGATTCCTCCGTCTCCGGGTGAAGACCAGCGGGGATTACCCCTTCCGGGGCCCCTGAAACGGGTCGTTGTTTGAGATCGGCCCGGCTGGGTAAGCGGGGCGGGTGGCCGATCATTCCCGCGCACCAGTGCTCGAGGCGATCCGGCGGTTCCGCGCGTCCGGGCACGTGTCCTTCCTGCCGCCCGGGCACAAACAGGGCCGTGGCGCCGACCCCCGGCTGACGGAGATCGTCGGCCGCGACGTGTTCGCCTCGGACATCATCCTGATGAACGGGCTCGACGACCGGGCGCTCACCCGCGGCGTCCTGAACGAGGCCGAAGACCTCATGGCGGACGCGGTGCACGCGGACCGCGCGTTCTTCTCGACCTGCGGCAGTTCGCTGTCGGTCAAATCGGCGATGCTGTCGGTCGCGGGCCCGGGCGAAGAGCTGCTGATTTCCCGCAACGTGCACAAATCCGTGGTCGCCGGGCTCATCCTGAGCGGCGTCCGGCCGGTGTGGGTGTCCCCGCGCTGGGACCGGACCCTGCACTTCGCCCATCCGCCCGGGCCGGAAGAGACCGAGGCGGCCTTCGCGGAACACCCGGCGGCGAAGGGAATGCTGCTGATCACGCCGACCGATTACGGGTCCTGCGCGGACATCCGCGGCGTCGCGCGGATCTGCCACGAGCGCGGGGCGCCGCTGATCGTCGACGAAGCCTGGGGCGCGCACTTCCCGTTCCACCCGGACCTGCCGGCGTGGGCGATGGACGCGGGCGCCGACCTGTGCGTGACGAGCGTGCACAAGATGGGCGCGGGCCTGGAACAGGGCTCGGTCTACCACCTGCGCGGCGACCTGGTCGACGCCGACGTGCTCGCCATGCGCGCCGACCTGCTCGACACGACCAGCCCGTCGTCGCTCGTCTACGCCGGACTCGACGGCTGGCGCAGGCAGATGGTCGAACACGGAAAGGGCCTGCTCGACACCGTGCTGGAGCTGGCCGCGGACACCCGGAAGCGGCTGGCCGGAATCGCCGGGATCACCGTGCTGGGCGATGCCGAACTCCTCGGCCCCGGCCGGGCGGACGACCGGGATCCGCTGAAAATGCTGATCGACGTGTCCGGCCTCGGCTGCTCCGGCTACGACGCGAACCACTGGCTGCGCGAACACCAGCGGGTCGACGTCGGACTCTCCGACCATCGCCGGATCGCCGCCCAGCTGACCGTCGGCGACGACGAGGAGACGGCCGCCCGGCTGGTCGAGGCGCTGCAAGCGTTGTCCGATCACGCCGAGGAGCTGCCCCGCGCGAAATCGGTGGACCTGCCCGCGCCCGAGGACCTGGAACCGGACCAGGCCATGCTGCCGCGCGACGCGTTCTTCGGCCCGGCCGAACAGATCCCGGTCGAGAAGGCCGCCGGACGGATCGTCGCCGAAACGATGAGCCCGTACCCGCCCGGTGTCCCGGCCGTGCTGCCTGGCGAGGTGCTGACCCGTCCGATGCTCGACTATCTGCGGAGCGGGGTGGCCGCGGGCATGTTCCTGCCCGACCCGGTGGATCCGTTGCTGCGCGGCGTGCGGGTTGTCGCCCGCTGAGGTTGCCTCCGCTGGACGCGGGTAATCCCGGGCCCATGACGGAATGGGACAACCGGCTGCCCGTCGTGCGCGACCTCGACGAACTGGTTTCGGCGTTCCGCCGGGCCGGCGAGGACGACCTGTACATCCGGTGGTCGCGCGGCCCGGACGCGGACCTGCGCTCCGGCGAGGAAAGCCGCGACGGGCTCACCGGGATGCTGCTGCCGGGACTGTCGGCGAACTCGCTGGCGCG
Organism: Amycolatopsis sp. VC5-11; assembly: GCF_037034185.1. Lineage (NCBI taxonomy): Bacteria > Bacillati > Actinomycetota > Actinomycetes > Pseudonocardiales > Pseudonocardiaceae > Amycolatopsis > Amycolatopsis sp. VC5-11. The sequence goes on from NZ_JBAGKF010000023.1 coordinate 99,065, forward strand.
GCAGCCGTGGTGGCGCGGCCGCTCGCTCCGGCTGTGGCTGGCCCGGCGCCTGCACGACTACCAGCACCTGCGCGAACGCGGCGGCCCCGGCGTGCGTCCGTGGCTGTTGCGGGGCAGGGAGATCGCGCGGGGCCCGGACAACGAGCCGCTGGTCGTGGACGCGGAGCCGCTGGCCTGGATCGAGGACGCCGTCATGCACGAAGCGCTGCGGCTGGTCGATCAGGAAGCTCCCGCGGACTGGGGCTCGATGGACCGGCAATCGTGACCCGCCGCCGCGCGGCGGGCCGGTCGTGAGGGGAACCCTGCAGGAATCAGATTCCGCCAGGGGTCCCCTCACGGACTTCTGCGGAACTCAGCCGACCGTCGACGCCCGCACGATCAGCTCCGGCTGCAGTCGCTCCGATTCCACCTCTTGCCCGGCCAGCTTGCGGAGCAGCGTCGCCAGCGCCCGGCGCCCCATCTCGTGCATCGGCGACCGGATCGTCGTGAGCGGGATGGAGATCGACGCGGCGAGGGGAGTGTCGTTGTACCCGACCAGCGCGACGTCCTCGGGGATCTGGAGTCCCTTGTCCCGCAAGGAACCCATCGCGCCGATCGCGGCGAAGTCGTTGGTCGCGAAGATCGCGTCCGGATAGGGCTTGCGCGCCAGCAGCTGATCGGCTGCCTCGCGTCCGGCCGCCGCGTCGAATCCGTTGTAGACGATGCGGTGCGCGGGGATTTCGATGCCGGCCTCGGCGAAGCGGTCGACCAGCCCTTGGGTCCGTTCCTGCGCGGTCGACGCGAACGGGAGCCCGGCGACGATCGCGACGTCCCGCCGGCCGGTCTCCAGCAGATGGTCGGCGATCAGCCGCCCGCCCGCCGGGTCGTCGCAGGTGATCGAGACGTGCCTGCCCAGCCTGCGCGAGGTCAGCACGAACGGGACGCCGGTTTCGGCGAGGCCGTCGAGGAACGTGTCGTCGGAGTGCGCGTCGCCGAAGATCAGCCCGTCCACCCGGCGGTCCAGCATCTGCTGGGTGCGCTGCCGCTGCAGCTCCGGGTTGTCGAGCGAGTTCGTGACGTAGGTCGAGATCCCGGCCTCGGTCGCGGCCTCGTCGATGCCCTCGTAGATCGTCGCCAGCACGAAGTCCTGCAGCCGGGGGACCAGCACGCCGATCACGTTCGACCGGGCGGTGCGCAGGCTCGCGGCGTGCGGATTGCGGCGGTAGCCGTTGCGCTCGGCCGAGTCGAGGATCGCCGCGACCTTCTCCGGCGACGCCCAGCGCTCCGGATGCTCTTCCGCCGGATTGAGCACCCGGGACACCGTCGTCACGCTGACGCCCACGTCCTCGGCGATCATCCGCTGGGTGAAGGGCCGCACGGTCGCGGGCATCTGCCTCCTGTCGTCGGGCTTCAGTATGCCCGGCCCGCGCGCACCTCGCCACAAACGATTGACACAAACGATTGACTCAAACGTTTGTGTAGCTCACACTCAACGCCCATGACGCACATCGTGGTCCTGGCCACCGGGGGCACCATCGCCTCCCGCACGGGTCCCGGCGGGGCCTCGGTCGCCGCCGACGGAGCCGGCGCGCTGCTCGCGGCGGCCGGGCAAGACCCCGCCGTCAAGGTCGAACCGGTCGACGTGCTGCGGGAGAACTCGTTCAACCTGACCCTGGAAGACCTGGCCTCGATCGCCGAGGCGGTGCGCGCCCAGCTGGCCCGCCCCGAGGTGGACGGCATCGTCCTCACCCACGGCACCGACACGATCGAGGAGACAGCGTTCCTGCTGGACCTGGTCCACGACGACGACCGGCCGGTGGTGCTCACCGGCGCGCAGATCGCGCCCGACCGCGACGGCTCCGACGGGCCCCGCAACCTGCGGCAGGCGATCGCCGTCGCGGCCGCGCCCGAGGCCCGCGGGCTCGGCGTGCTGGTCTCGTTCGCCGGCGAGCTTTTCGCCGCGCGGGGCCTGCGAAAGGCGCACACCCTGCTGCCGCAGCCGTTCGCCGCGCAGTCCGGCGGACCGATCGGACAGGTGCTCGACGACGGCCCGCTGATCACCGCCCGGCCGGTCCGGTCCGCGCCGCTTCCGTTGCCCGGTCCCGGATTCGGCTCGCTCCGCGTCGAAACGCTGACCCTCTCGCCCGGCGCGACCCCGGAACTGCTCGACCACCTCGTCGAGCAGCGGACGCCCGGGATCGTGCTGGCCGGGACCGGTTCCGGGAACCTCAACCGCGGCTACCTGCGCTCGCTGCGCGCGGCCGTCGACGCCGGGACCGTCGTGGCGCTGTCGAGCCGGGTCCCGTTCGGACCGGGCGCCGCCATCTACGGCAGCGGCGGCGCGGTCGACGCGATCGCCGCCGGCGCGGTCCCGGCGACCGCCCTCCCGTTCACGCAGACGCGGATCCTGCTCGCGCTGCTGCTGTCCCGTTTTCCCGCCGGCGCCGCCGCCGACCGGCTGCGGCGCCGCGCGAACCGTGAGAAAGGAATCTGAGCATGGCCAAGGAAATTTTCGTCGCCTTCGGCATCGACGTGGACGCCGTCGGCGGCTGGCTCGGGTCGTACGGCGGCGAGGACTCGCCGGGCGACATCTCGCGCGGCATCTTCGCCGGCGAGGTCGGCGTGCCGCGGCTGAACCAGCTGCTCGCCCGCTACGGCCTCCCGGCGACCTGGTTCTGGCCCGGCCACTCGATCGAAACCTTCCCCGAGCAGTTCGAGCAGGTGGTCGCGGCGGGCCACGAGATCGGCCTGCACGGCTACAGCCACGAGAACCCGATCGCGATGACCCGCGCGCAGGAATCGGAGATCCTCGACTACTGCCTGGAGCTGATCCAGGCGCGCACCGGCACGCGGCCGACCGGGTACGTCGCGCCGTGGTGGGAGTTCTCGCCGGTCACCAACGAACTGCTGGTGGAGCGGAAGATCCGCTACGACCACTCGCTGATGCACCGCGACTTCACGCCGTACTACGTCCGGGTCGGCGACTCCTGGAGCAAGATCGACTACGACAAGCCGGCTTCGACCTGGATGAAGCCGCTGGTCCGCGGCGCCGAGACCGACCTGGTCGAGATCCCGGCCAGCTGGTACCTCGACGACCTGCCGCCGATGATGTTCGTCAAGTCCAGCCCGAACAGCCACGGGTTCGTCAACCCCCGCCACCTCGAAGAGATCTGGCGCGACCAGTTCGACTGGGTCTACCGCGAACTCGACTACGCGGTCTTCACCTTCACCGTGCACCCCGACGTGTCCGGCCGCCCGCAGGTGCTGCTGATGCTGGAGCGGCTGATCGAGCACATCAACGGGCACGAGGGCGTCCGCTGGGCGACCTTCGACCAGATCGCCCAGGACTTCCAGGCGCGTTTCCCGCGCACCGCCTGACCCGGCTCACGACAGGAGCGTCCAGATGACCACCTCAGCACCCGGGAGCGGGCTGCCCGCCGTCTCGGTCAAGGAGACCAGACGGGCGACCAAGATCGCCTTTTTCGCCTGGGCCGTCGCGGTCTACGACTTCATCATGTTCGGCACGCTGCTGCCCCGGATCTCCGACAGTTTCCACTGGGACGCGAGTTTCGCGCTGCTGGTGTCCACTTTGGTCAGTGTCGGCACCTTCGTCGTGGTGCTGGCGGTCGGCCCGCTGGTCGACCGGCTCGGCAGGCGCAAGGGCATGATCATCTCGGTCGGCGGCACCGCGTTGTCCTCGGCCGCGACGGCCGCGACCGCGGGCGCCGCGAGCCTGGTCGGCGTCCGCGGGATCAGCGGCCTCGGGCTCGCCGAGCAGTCGGTGAACGCGACCTACCTCAACGAGCTCTACGCGCTGACCGAGGACCGGAAGATCAAGCGCCACCAGGGTTTCGTCTATTCGATCGTGCAGACCGGCTGGCCGCTGGGCGCGCTGCTGGCGGCGGCGTTCGTCGGCCTGATCACCGCGGTCTTCGGCCCCGGCAGCTGGCGGATCGCGTTCCTGCTGGCGACGATCCCGGCGTTCGTGGTGGCGCTGTTGTGCCTGCGGCTGAAGGAAAGCCCGCAGTTCGTCGCCCAACAGACCCTGCGGCGGCTGCGCAAGGAGGGCCGCGGCGACGAGGCGTCGGCCTTCGCCGCGCGGGTCGGGCTCGAGGAGCAGCACGCGGCTCCGTTCAAGAGGATCTTCTCCGGCAAGCACCTGCGGAACACGATCATGCTGTCGCTGGCCTGGCTGGTGAACTGGTTCGGCATCCAGACCTTCTCGGTGCTCGGCACGACGGTGCTGGAATCCGGCAAGCACATCTCGGCGGGCAACGCGCTGGTGCTGGTCGTGGTGTCGAACCTGGTCGGCGCGCTCGGCTACCTCACGCACGGCTGGCTGGGCGACCGGTTCGGCCGCAAGAAGGTGATCGTGACCGGCTGGCTGCTGGCGGGCGTTTTCTTCGCCGCGATGCTGGTCGGCCCGGAGAACCCGGCCTACGTGCTGGTCACGTACATGCTGGGGCTGTTCTTCCTGCTCGGCCCGTACGCCGCGATCATGTTCTTCCAGGCCGAGTGCTACGACACCGACTGCCGCGCGACCGGAAGCACGTTCATCGGCGCGATGAGCCAGCCCGGCGCGATCGTCGGCGGCCTGATCCTGACCGGACTGGTCGCGGACGCGATGTCGTTCTCCACGGCCGCCCTGCTGGTCGGCGCGCTCGGGACGTTCGCGTCCGGCCTGATCATGCTGGGCACCAAGACAGTGACCCCCGACGCCGGGGCCGCGGTGCGCCCGGCCGGAACGAAAGCGGAAGCGGCATGACGGCGGTTTCAGTGATCAGCGGCGCGGCGTCCGGCATCGGCCGGGCCGCCGCGATCCGCCTGGCAGCGCGCGGCGACCGGGTCGTGATCGGCAGTTTCCCCGGCGACCCGCACGATCCGGGGGAAACGCTGGCCGGGGTCGAGCAGGCGGGCGGCACCGGGCTGATCGTCGAACTCGACGTCAGCCGGACCGCGTCGGCGCAAGCCTTCGTGGCCGCGGCCCTGGACGCCTTCGGCCGGGTCGACCACGTGATCGCCAACGCGGGAATCCTGCGCCGCGCCGCCTTCGACACGATGACGGACGACCAGTGGGACGAAGTCCTGCAAGTCGACCTGCACGGCGTGATGCGGCTGGCCCGGGCGGCGGCCCCGCACCTGCGCGAGGGCGGTTCGATCGTGGCCATTTCGTCGATCGCCGGCGGGGTGTACGGCTGGGCGGAGCACGCGCACTACGCCACCGCGAAGGCAGGCGTGCTCGGGTTGATCCGCAGCCTCGCGGTCGAGTTCGGCCCGCGCGGAATCCGGGCGAACGCGATCGTCCCGGGCCTGATCGAGACGCCGCAGTCGCTGGACGCGGCCAATTCCCTTGGCCCCGAAGGACTTCGCCGGGCCGGTGCCACGATCCCGTGGGGCCGGGTCGGCAAGCCGGAGGAGATCGCCAGCGTGATCGAGTTCCTCAGCTCGGAGGCGGCTTCGTACGTCAGCGGCCAGGCGATCACGGTCGACGGCGCGCTCACCGTCGCGATGCGGGATTGAGCCCGTGATCGCTAGCGCACCACCGAAACCGGAAGGATTCCCATGATCGACCCCAGTCCGCTCGCCGGCCGGACCGCGCTGGTCACCGGCGCGGCGAGCGGCATCGGCCGCGCGATCGCCGAGCACTTCGTCGCCGCCGGAGCGACCGTCGTGCTGGCCGACGTCCAGCCGCGGGTCACCGAACGCGCGGCGGAACTCGGCGCGACCGGTGCCGTGGTCATGGACGCGTCCGACGAACAAGCGGTCGCGGACGGCGTCGCCGAGGCGACCCGTCTGCTCGGCCGGATCGACGTCCTGGTGACCTCGCACGGGTTGCTGACCGAGGCTCCCGCCGACACGATGCCGCTAGAGACCTGGCAGCAGACTATCGACATCGACCTGACCAGTGTCTTCCTGCTCAACCGCGCAGTGCTGGGCCCGATGCTCGAACGCGGCGACGGACGGATCATCAACGTCGCGTCGCAACTGGGCATCAAGGGTGGCGTCGGTCTCGCGCACTACGCCGCCGCGAAGGCCGGGGTGATCGCGATGACCAAGTCGATCGCCCTGGAAGCGGCGAGCCGAGGCGTGCTGGTCAACGCCATCGCTCCCGGCCCGGTAGAAACGCCGCTGCTGGCCGGAATCAGCGACGACTGGCGCTCGGCGAAAGCCGCGGAACTGCCGCTCGGCCGCTTCGGCACCGTCGAGGAAATCGCGCCGACCGCCGTCCTGCTCGCCTCCAACCCCGGCGGCAACCTGTATGTCGGCCAGGTGCTCGGCCCGAACAGCGGCGACGTGATGCCCTGATGTGCGGCAGTTGCGGGACTGTCAGAACGGACTGGCTCACCGGCGTGCTGTCGGGAAGCTACGCCCGCACTGTCGTCGCGGCTCGGTTGTCGACGCTGCGCCCCGGCGTCCGCGTCACCGCCGGACCGGCCGGCTGGTCCCTCCGATCAGCCGGCCGCCCGGCCCGCTTCCACCCGACCCTGCCGGCCCTGCTGACCGCACTGGGCCCGATACCCGATCCGGCGACGCTGGCCGCGAGCTGGCCCGAACACCGGCCAGTCCCGCTGACCGACCAGCCGGGGCAGGAGTCGACGCGGGTGATCAACGAGTGGCTGGGACAGGCGCTGGCTCGCTCAGTCGTGTCGGGAAGCCGGAGCGCTAACGTCGTGGCGTGATTTCCCGCAGCGGCGGGAGCTATTCGGGCGAGGGGAACACGCATGCGCGCGGTGAAAATCAGGAACGGCGAGTTCGAACTCGGCGAGGCGCCCGATCCGGCCGCGGGCGGCGACCAGGTCGTGGTCCGGATCCGCGCGGCCGGTTTGAACGCGGCGGACCTGCAGCAGGCCCGAGGCACCTACCCCGCCCCGCCGGGCTGGCCGGACGACATTCCCGGACTCGAAATCGCCGGGGTGGTCGAAAAATCGGCCACGGCCGTTTGGTCCGCCGGAGACCGCGTCATGGCCGTAGTGGGCGGCGGTGCCCACGCCGAACGCATCGCGGTCCCGACGAGCCTGCTGCTGCCGATCCCGGACTCGGTCGACGACGTCCACGCGGCCGGTTTCCCCGAAGCGTTCAGCACCGCCTGGGACGGCCTGGTCGACCAGGCCGACGTCCGCCCCGGCGACCGAGTCCTGATCACCGGCGCGGCCGGCGGCGTCGGCACCGCGATGCTCCAGGTCGCCGCACTCGCCGGGGCTGATGTCGTCGCGAGCGTGCGCCGCCCGGAGACGCACGCCGCCGTCCAGGCTTTGGTTCCCGACGCGACGGTCGTGACGCCGGAGCAAGAAGAGGAACACGGCCCGTACGACATCGTCGTGGAACTGGTCGGTGGCAAGGATTGCCTGCGCCGCGTGCGGTGGCTCAAGCCGTACGGCCGGATCCTGGTGATCGGAGTCGGTGCGGGGGAGGAGGCGTCCCTGCGCCTGTTCGACCTGATGCGCGCCCGCGGCCGAGTGCTCGGGTCGACGATCCGCGCCCGCAGCACGGTCGAGAAGGCGGTGCTCGCGAGCCGGATGCGGGAAGGACTCCTGGGCGCACTCGCGGCGGGGCGGCTCACGGTGCCGGTGGACAGCGTTTATCCGCTGGAGCAGGCGCGTGACGCTTACGTCCGGCTGGGCTCGCCGGGCAAGCTCGGCAAAGTTGTTTTGCGGATGGACTGATCGCGGAACTCCCGGAAGAACCGAGCACCGGGTCGGGCATCGACGCCCGACCCGGCACCGGGGAATTCAGCGGGTCTTTCTCGGCGCAGCGCGACGCCCGAGCCGGGGAATCGCCGGCATCGGCCTCGTCTGCTGCGCCACCCACGAGATCGCGACCCGGAGCAGTGCCAGCGCGATCTGCCAGGCCAGGTTTTCGTCCATGGTGCCCACCTCGAATCACTCACCTGTCTCAGAGGGAGGGATTTCCGGCCCCTGACACGGCAAACGGGGCCCTGCCGCGGGCCCCGCTCCGAGTGGGCGATCCGGTTCGTGCCAGTCGTCGCGCCTCACCGGTTCAACTCCGGACGGCACCGCGGAGATCGTGCCACCGGGCTCAGGCGTCGCCCTTGATCTTCTTCATCGTCAGGTGCGACGTGACCCGCAGGACGCCCGGCAGGCCGGAAAGCTTCCGGGTCTGGAACTCCTCGTACGCGGCGTGGTCGGCGACCGCGACGCGGATGAAGTAGTCGGGGCGGCCGAACAGACGGCGGAACTCGATGACCTCCTCGTAGGAGGCGATGGTGTCCTCGAGCGCCTCGATCGTCGCCCGGTCGGTCGCGTAGACCTCGAGGTCGATGAGCGTTTCCAGCCCGCGGCCGACGGTGGCCGGGTCGATCACCGCGCGGTAGCCGGCGATCACGCCCGCGTCCTCGAGGCGCTTGACCCGGCGCAGGCACGGGGGAGGGGTGAGCCCGACGCGTTTGGCGAGTTCGACGTTGGTCAGCCTGCCGTCCTGACGCAGGTGAAACAAAATATCCCGATCCAGCGCATCCAGCCTAACTACATTGCTCACCGGCCCATTCTAGCGCCATGATCGGACACCAAATTAGCCGCGGGCTGACGTAGTGTTCCAAGCGTGGAAACCGTCTCCGGCCTGGCTGTTCGTGATCGCTCGCCCGCGCTGGCCGCGCTGAAGGACTGCGGGTCCGTCGGGATCGGCCTGGTCCCGCTCGGCCTCGCGTTCGGCGCGTTCCTCACCCATTCGGGCCTCGCCTGGTGGTGGGCGACCGTCTTCACCACGTTCATCTACGCGGGCTCGTTCGAGTTCCTGCTCATCGGCCTGGCCGCGACGGCGGCTCCGCTGGCGTCGATCGGGCTCTCGGCGTTCCTGGTCAACGTCCGGCACGTCTTCTACGCGCTGTCCTTCCCGCTGCACCGGGTACGCGGACGCGGAGCGCGCGCGTACAGCACTTTCGCCCTCACCGACGAGGCCTACGCACTGTCCACAACGGACGCCGCCAGGGAATGGAACGGCGCGCGAATCCTGTGGCTGCAACTGTTCCTGCACTTGTTCTGGGTCGGCGGAGCCACCGCGGGCGGCTTGCTCGGCGCGCTGATCCCGAACGGTGTCGTCGGCCTGGACTTCGCCATGACCGCCTTGTTCGTCGTCCTCGCGCTGGACGCCGTGCGCGACCGCAAGGGCGACCTGCCGACCCCCGTCCTCGCCGCACTGAGCGCGGTCGTCGCCCGCGTGGTCTTCCCCGGGCAGATGCTGCTGGCGGCGTTCGTACTGTTCGTCGGAGGCCTGATCGTCCGCGGCCTCGTCGCCGAACGGAGCGTGAGCAATGCCTGACCCCGCCTACCTCCTCGCCGCGGTCGCAGTATCCGCCGCGGTCACGTGGGGCCTGCGCGCGCTCCCGTTCGCCGTCCTGGCCCCGCTGCGCGCCAGCCGCACCGTGCAGTACTTGAGCACGCGCATGCCAGCGGGAGTCATGGTGATCCTGCTGATCTACTGCCTGCGCGACGTGTCATGGACGTCCCCGAGCGCCCTCGCCCCGACCATCGCGCTGGCGGTGACGATCGCCCTGCATCTGTGGCGCCGCAATGCAGTACTGAGCATCGTCGGCGGTACTGCGGTGCATGTTTTGCTGGCTAGCCTGCTTTTCGCGGCGTGAGCTCGAAAGCTCAATTGCGTAGCGGATTTCCGTACTACTGCGGACGCGCCCGCGCTCCCGACCCGCGACTGTCGTCCGCATGACCCGATTGATTGTCACCGAGCGGCGCGAACTCACCGCGATACGCGCCGCGTGGCTTTTCGACGGCACCGGATCCCGGTTGCTCGCCGACCCGCTCGTGGTGCTGGACGGGCCGGTGATCCGCTCGGTCGAGTCCGGTGCGGCGCCGCCCGCAGGAGTGCCCGTCGTCGATCTCGGCGGGGCGACGTTGCTGCCCGGGCTGATCGACACCCATGTCCACTTGGCGTTCGATGCCAGCGCCGACGCCGTGGGCGCGCTCGCGGCTCGCACGGACGACGAGGCGCTGGCCGCGATGGCGGAGGCGGGCCGGGCCTCGCTGCGGGCGGGCGTGACGACCGTTCGCGACCTCGGCGACCGCGGTTACCTGTCCCTGCGGCTGCGCGGTCGGCCGGACATGCCGACGATTGTCGCCGCCGGACCGCCGATCACCACCCCGTCCGGGCACTGCCACTTCCTCGGAGGGGTCGCCGAGCCGACCGAGTTCGGCGTCCGCAAGGCCGTGCGCGAGCACGTCGAGAACGGGGTGGACGTCGTCAAGATCATGGCCAGCGGCGGCACGATGACCCCCGGCACGCGCCAGGAGTGCGCCCAGTTCGACGTCGAGGTGCTGCGCGCGGCGGTCGACGAGGCGCACCGCCACGGCCTGCCAGTCACCGCGCACGCGCACGGCACCCCGGCGATCGCCGACGCGCTGGCCGCGGGGGTCGACGGCATGGAGCACGTGACGTTCTGGTCCGCGGCCGGCGTCGACGTGCGCGAGGACCTGATGGCCGGCATCGCCGCGCGGCGCGTCGTCGTCGGGGCGACGGTCGGCATGGAGCCGGTGCCCGGCATCGCGCCGCCGCCGGAGATCGCGAGCCGGCTGCCCGCCCTTACGCGCAACCTGCGGCGGCTGCACGAGCTGGGCACGCCGTTCGTCGCCGGCACCGACGCGGGCATCGCGCCGGTCAAGCCGCACGGTGTTCTCGCGACCGCGCCGGTGATGCTGCGCGGCATCGGCCTCAGCCCGGCCGAAACGCTGCGCGTGATGACGTCCGTGGCGGCCGGGGTGTGCGGGCTCGGGCATCGCAAGGGCCGCGTCGCGCCGGGATTCGACGCGGACCTCCTTGCCGTCGACGGCGACCCGCTGGCCGATCCGGCGGCGCTGCGGCGGGTCGTCGCCGTGTACGCCCGGGGCGGGAAAGTGCTTTCCCACGCCTAGGCGGACAAGCAGGGCGAACCTTATGGTTCTGGGCATGACAGGCGAGTTCGTCGGGAGGGCCCGCGAGGCCGAACTGCTCGCCGCCCGGTTCGACGAGGCGCGGTCCGGGCGCGGCCAGCTCGTCCTGATCACCGGCGAGCCCGGGATCGGCAAGACCCGCCTGGCCCAGGAGACCGCCGCGCGGGCCGCGGCGCTGGGCGTCCCGGTCGCCTGGGGCCGGGCCAGCGACGACGAAGGCAGCCCGCCGTACTGGATCTTCCGGCAGCTCGTGCGCGATTTGGGCGGCACGCTGCCCGCCGCGCTCGCCGAAGGCGACCCGTCGGCCGACTCGGCGACTGCTCGCTTCGAGGCGTTCGAAGCCGTCGCGGGCCAGTTGCGCGACGCTGCCGAGCCGGACGGGCTGCTTCTGGTGCTCGACGACCTGCAGTGGGCCGACGCGGCGTCGCTGGCATTGCTGGTGCACGCCGCGCGCGGGATGTCGCGGTCGAGGCTGCTGCTCGTGGCGACCTACCGCGACACTGAGACCGGCGGCCGCGAGGCGTTGATCTCGGCGCTGGCGGCGCTGGCTCACGAAGCCGGACAGTCCCGCGTCCGCCTGGTCGGCCTGCCGCCTTCGGATGTCCAGCGCCAGCTCGAACTCGCGACCGGCGAGGCAGTGCGCCCGGACGTGGCCGCCGTCGTCAGCCGCCGCACCGGAGGCAATCCGTTCTTCGTCAACGAACTGGCCCCGCTGCTCGAAAGCGACACGCTGCCCGACGGCGTGCTCGACACCGTCCGCGCGCGGCTGGCCCGGCTCACCGGCTGCTGCCGAGAGCTGATCGCCATCGCCGCCGCACTGGGCAGCGAGCCTGCGGCACCGGAACTGGCCGCGGTGACCGACCATCCGGTCGAGGCCGTGCTCGGCGCGCTCGACGAGGCAGGCGCGGCGGGTCTGCTCGTCCGCGGCGATGGCTGGCGTTTTCGCCACGACCTGATCCGGGAAGCCGCGCGAGCCGACCTGCCGACGGCGACCAGCGCCGGAGCGCACGCCCGGATGGCGGCCTGGCTGGCCGCTCGTCCCGACGCCGCCGAGCGGGCCGCGGAAATCGCGCACCACTGGCTGGCGTCGCTGCCGGTGGGGGAGCCGGGCGAGGCCGTCGCGTGGGCGGAGCGCGCGGGCGACCTGGCGCTGGACCGCCTCGCCTGGGAGCAGGCCGCCGATCTTTACCAGCAGGCGCTGGACGCCGGCGCGCCGCTGTCGCCCGGCGACCGGGGACGGTTGTTGCTGCGGCAGGCCACCGCGTTGACCCGCAACGGCGACATCCAGCCCGCCGGAGCGATCCTCGCCCGGGCGGCCGACGCCGCGCGCGAAGCGAGCGACCCGTACGCGCTCGGGTCGGTTTCCCTTGCCATGGAAGGGCTTTCCGATCCGTGGGGCGGCTTCCGCGGCGACCGGCTTGCCGCCGAGGCACTGGCCCAGCTGCCCGACGAGGACAGCCCGATGCGCGCCCGGCTTCTCGCGTTGCTGGCGGGCGAGGCCGGATTCGTCGGCGGCGTCGACCCGGAACGCGTGTCCGGCGAGGCGCTCGCGATGGCGGAACGGCTCGGCGACACCCAGGTGCTCCGCTCGGCGCTGCGGTCCCGGCAGATGGCGCGCTCGGGCCCGGACGGCGTGCACGAACGGCTCGAGCTGGCCGAGCGGATGCACGCCCTCGGCCAGTCCGAACAGGACGACGAGACCACGCTGTGGGGCTGGCTCTGGCGGTTCGACGGGTACATGATGCTCGGCCGGGTCGACGACGCGGAGGCGGCGCTGGGGCCGATGCGGCTGCTCACCGACCGATTGCGGAGGCCGCTTGCCCAATGGCAGTACCTGCGCGCGGTGGCCGCTGTCGAGGTCGCCCGGGGCCGGTTCGACGACGCCGTCGAGACGGGCCGGAAGTGCGTGCGGCTGATCGAAGGCCGCACGCACGACTCGGTGCGCGGCGTTTCGTTGTTCGTGCTGCTCATGATCGACGGTCTCGTCGGCCGCGGCGACCTGCTCACCGCCGAGGAGTTCGAGCTGTTCGACCGCTACACGCCCGCGTTCGCCTCGCCCGTCTACGCGCTTTATCTGGCGCAGCGGGGCGATTTCGAGCGTGCCCGGCGCATCGTGCGCCGCTCCGCCGGCCCCGACGCTTTTCCGCAGCCCGCACTGCTCCCGTCGCTCGCGACGAGGGCCGAACTGGCGGCGATGTTCGACGAGCCGGAGGTGGCGGCGGACCTGGCCGCCCGCCTGCGGCCCGCCGCCGACCTGTTCGTCACCGGAGGCGCCGGGACCGTGACGAACGTCGGCTCCGTACGGACTTACTTGGGTATCGCGGAGGCGACTTGCGGGCGACTGGACGAGGCCGTCCGCGAGATCCGGCTCGGGATCACCGCCAACGACACGGCCGGCATAGCGCCGCACGCCGCCCTCGCCCGGTTCGAGCTGGCCCAGGTGCTGGCGCGCCGCCGTCGTCCGGGCGACGTCGAGGAAGCCGCCGCGCTGTGCGCGACCGCGACGTCGTCGGCCGCACGGCTCGGGATGGCACCGCTGCGACGGCGTGCCGACGAACTGGCGACGACCCTGCGCGGCGACGCACCCGCCGGGCTGACGCCGCGCGAAGCCGAGGTCGCGGCGCAGGTCGCGCAAGGGCTGACGAACAAGCAGATCGCCGCGCTGATGCACATTTCCGAGCGCACGGCGGAAAGCCACGTCCAGCACATCCTGGGCAAACTGGGCCTGGCCAACCGCACTCAGATCGCCGCCTGGTCCGCCCAGCGCTCCTGACCCGGGTTTCCGTACCGGCTTTCCGTATCAGCACGGATTCGCACGGCGCGCGCCGCTGACACCTTGGTCGCAGGCCGCCGCGGACCGCGACGCCGACATCGACGAAGGGGAGCCACCATGACCACGCCCGCCGGACGGAACGCCCAGCAGAACTACCAGCGGCAGGTGCAGCAGAACAGCAGCACCTTCGCCCGCAACGCCGCCTACCACGCCCAGCTCAACCGCCGGCGCGGTTCGGGAGGACTGGCCCGCGGGCTGCTGGGATTCCTGTTCTCGCTGGTGTTCATCGCGATCGCCGTCGGGGTACTGCTGGTGGTCCTGGCGACCGCGCAGCCCGAGTGGTTCGAGCACGTCAAGAACTGGTTCTGAGCAGGGGGTCGCGACCTGCCGCAGCCTCCGCCCTGCAATGCAATTAAGTCAGCTGATTGACTTAACAACTCGGGTTCGCCATGATCGTGCCGGTTGCCGGTTGCGAGCAGGAGGTTGCGATGCCCGAAAGCGACGTGGAGCAGTTGCCGCGGTTTCCCTTCGAGCAGCCGGGGGCGTTGGAGCCTCCGGCTGAATGGGCGGAGCTGCGCGCGGGATGCCCGGTCGCGCGGGTCGCGTTGGCGAGCGGGGACGAGGCGGCGCTGATCACCCGGTACGCCGATGTGAAAACCGTGCTGTCGGACCGGCGGTTCACCCGTCCGACCCCGGCCGACGACGCGGCGCGGGTCGCGGACACCGAGAGCGGCGGGGTGTTCAACAGCGAGATGGCGACAGTGATCCCGCAGCACGGTCCGGCGCATCTGAACTGGCGGCGGATGATCGGGAAGTGGTTCACGGCGAAGCGGATGAACGCGTTGCGGCCGGGGATCGCGGCGATGGCGGAGCAGTTGATCGGGGAGATGGTCGCGAAGGGCGGTCCGGCGGATCTGAAGGCGGGGCTGGCGTTTCCGCTGCCGGTGTGGGTCATCTGCGACATGCTCGGCGTCCCGGACGCCGACCGCGACCGGTTCGCGCACTGGTCGGACGTCATGCTCAGCATGACCCGCTACACCCAGGAAGAATTCGACGCCGCGCAAGCGGACTTCGGCCGGTACATGGGCGCGCACATCGCGGCGAAACGCGCAGAGCCGGGGGAGGATCTGCTCAGCGCGCTGATCACCGACACCGACGCGGACGGGCAGCATTGGTCGGACGCGCTGCTCACCGCGACCGGCATCGGGTTGTTGATCGCGGGACACGAGACGACGGCGAACATGATCGCGAAGATGGTCGCGATGCTGCTGTCCGACCGCACGCGGTGGGAGGAACTGCTCGCCGACCCGTCGCTGGTGCGCACCGCGGTCGAGGAAACGCTGCGGCTGGACGCGAACGCGGGCGTGGGCATGTCGCGGTATCTCACAGAGGATTTCGAGGTCGCCGGAACCGTGCTTCCCAGCGGTACCACCGCGATGTGCAGCATGGCCGCGGCCAACCGCGACGAGACCGCCTTCACCGATGCCGCCGTCATGGACCTGCACCGCAGCCCGAACCCGCACCTGGCGTTCGGCGCCGGTGCGCACGCCTGCCTGGGCCAGCCGCTGGCGCGCACCGAACTCCAGGTAGCCCTCGAAGTACTGCTGCGAATGCTGCCGTCGCTCGAACTCGACGTCCCGGCGGCCGAACTGCGCCGGATCGAGGGCCTGGCCGTGGGCGGGTTGCGGGAACTGCCCGTGCGATGGTGACAGTCATGAGGAACAACGCCGCCGACCGGGACGCGCCGGTTCGGGCGCACGCGACCCGGGAGCTGATCCTGACCGCTGCCGAGCGCCTGTTCGCCGAGCACGGGATTCTCGCCGTGTCCAACCGCCAGGTCAGCGAAGCAGCCGGGCAGGGCAACAACACCGCAGTCGGCTACCACTTCGGCACCAAGGCTGATCTGGTCCGCGCGATCGCGCGCAAACACTCCGCCGCGATCGAGGAACGGCGGCAGCGGCGGCTGGCCGAGATCGGCGACAGCGCCGACCTGCGGGACTGGCTCGACTGCCTGGTGCGTCCACTGGCCGAGCATCTGGCCGCGCTGGGCAGCCCGACCTGGTACGCCCGGTTCGCCGAACAGGCCATGGCAGACCCGACGCTGCGCCCGATCGTCGTGGAGGAATCCCTGTCCTCCCCGTCGCTGGCGCGCATCGTCGAAGGCCTGCAGCAACGACTGCCCGACCTCCCGCCCGAAGCGGCCGCCGAACGCAGCGACATGACCCGGACTCTCTTGGTCCACCTGACCGCCGAACGCGAACGCGCCCTCGCCGAGAAGACCGCCACCCCGCGATCCGACTGGAACGACGCCGCCACCGGCCTGATCGACGCGCTGATCGGCCTGTGGCAGGCACCGGTCACCGCCTCGCCGAACGAAAGGAAGAAACGCCGATGAAGGTCACCGTGGACGAAGCGAAGTGCTGCGGCGCGGGCACCTGCGTGCTGCTCGCGCCGGAAGTGTTCGACCAACGCGATGACGACGGCATCGTGCTCCTGCTCGACGAACACCCCGGCGAAGAACTGCACGCGACCGTCCGCGAAGCCGCCACCGTCTGCCCCGGAGCCGCGATCTCCGTGGACGCGTAACCACTGTCCATAGTGGACACTGAGTTCGCGCTGCGCGAGATCTCTGCCGCACCGCATGATCGAGACGGACGTGTCTCATTCGCCGAGGAGGTCTGAGAACTTCTCCAGAAGTGCCCGCGCAGCCTTGGCGACTCGGGGATTGTCGGTTTCAGTGGCCCGGCGCAGCCATACGACCGCCTCAGTGCGTTCGCCGCGCTTCAGCTGATCGGCGGCCAGCCAGAGCATGCTGTCCGGCGCCGCGAACTCGCCGTGCTCGACCACCTGGAGATGCCAGCGCGTGGCTTCTCCCTGATCGCCGCGTTCGTCGGCGATGACGCCGAGTTCGTGCATCGCTCTGCTCACTGCGGACGGGGCCGCGGAGTCTGCGGCCTGCCGCAACCAGCGCTCGGCCGTGTCAAGGTCGTGGTTCTTGTGGGCCAGCGACCCCAGCCAGAACAACGCGGCGGGGGCTGTTCTGGGCTGGCCGGACTCGGCGGCCCGCCGGAGCCAATCCGCGGCTTCCTCGTCTTCGTCGCGGCTCTCCAGAATGACGCCGAGGTGCAGCGCGGCGTTAGGGCTTACCTCGGGTTCGCCGCTCTCGGCAGCCAGCCGAAACCAGTGCGCGGCCTCGTCCTGGCGACCTTGCCGCTCACGGATCCCGCCGAGCCGCAGCATCGCCATCGGGGCATGGACCGAATCCTCGGTGGCCAGCGCCCGCCGGTACCACTGTTCGGCATCGGCCAACTCGTCCCTGCCCTCACAGCGGTAACCAAGGACGGTCATGGCCTGGGCCGCGTCACGGGGATCCGGACCGTCGACGGCTTCCCGCAACTCCCCCTCGTTCAGGTCGGCCCAGGGCCGCGGTCCGCGCTTACGTTTCGGCCCCCAGCGTTTCATCTTGGAAGGCTATTCCCGGCTTTCCGGACATACAAGGCTGACCGAACGCCAGGCACCTCCGACATGGCGCTACCGGAAGCCTCAGACTCGTCTCGACCCGTCAACGGCCACAATGGACAGTGCGGAACCGCCCACGAATCCTGACTCCTCGCCAGCTGGGCCGCCGTCACCTTGGATGGCAACCGCTTGTCGAGGTGCCTGTTCAGCCGCCGATGGTGAGCGTGATCGGTGCGTGTGCCCGGTCGGCTGGCAAAAATTGGTCTCCGCGGTGGGAGATGGGGAGTACGTAGGAGGGGAGTCCGTCGGGGACGTCGTTGTGGCGCTGCTGGTCGCGGTTCGACGATTGTCGGTGTGCGGGGCTTTTCCTGCGACCAAGCGGTCTGCGCGGCAGTTGCTGGTCGGGGCGAGTGTCGTCCCGTTGGTATTGAACGTGGCCGAGCCGTTGTCCCGCTCGGCGCGCGGAGCCGCGCGATGGCTCGGATGCCGGGTCGTCACCAACTGAACAGGTGCTCGCCGGGATCGCGGCTCAGCACCGGTGGGGTCCCCATTGCCGGCCGCGCGGTGCCTCGCGACGATGATTTTCTGGGTGGGCATCCAGTGTCCGACGTTCAGAGCGGAGCCTCGAGCAATCGGTCGGCCAAAATCTCCAGCGCCGCGGGCAGGGCGGGATTGTCGTGCAGGCGGGGCATCCGAGCGGCGTCGTTGGCGATGCTGAGCACGGCGTGCACCCGGATGCGCGCGACAGCCGGGTCGAGGCCGGGGTCGACGAGCCGGCTCAGGTGCACCCATTCGGTGAGGTAGTCGTGCTGGACCTGGCGGGCCTGGTGGCGTTCCGCGGGCGGCAGGTTGCCGGTTTCGGTGATCAGCAGGTCGATCAGGTGCGGGTGGGCGCAGACGAACCTGAGGTAGGAGCGGACGAGGCGGCGCAGGGCGTCCGGTGCGCCGGCAGCGGCGAGGTAGGCGGCCGAGAGTTCGGTTTGCAGCGTGGCCGCTCCGCGGGCGATCAGGGTCGTGAGCATGTCCAGTTTGCTGGGGAAGTGGTTGTAGACGCTGGGTCCCGTGATGCCGACGGCGGAGCCGATGTCTTCGATGCCGACTCCGGTGTAGCCGTGTTCGGCGAACATGCGTGCGGCTTGGGCGAGGAGGGCTTCGCGCCGGGAGGCCGGCATCAGCGTCCCGGTCGTGCCGGGCGAGGGCGTGGCGGTGGTGAAGGACGTGGGCAGGTCTGTGTCCAGCACGACGTCGACGAGGCCGGTCGCGCCGAGCGGGTGTCCCTTGGACAGCAGGCCGCCGGACGGGTTGGTCACCACGCGGCCGCCGTAGGTGTTGTCGCCGTCGGCGACGAACTTTTCCGCGGTGCCTTCTGGAGTCAGCCCGAGCGCTTCGTAGGTCAGCAGTTCGTTGGTGGTGAAGCAGTCGTGCAGCTCCACCACCGGAATGTCCTCCGGGCCCGCGCCCGCGGCCTCGTACACCTGCCGCGCGGCTTCCTTCGACATGTCGTAGCCGACGAGCTTGCGCATGTCTGCTTCGTCGAAAGTAGACGGCGTGTCGGTGGTCATCGCCTGCGCCGCGATCGAGACGTCGGTGCGCAGCCCGTGCTTGCGCGCGAACTCCTCGGTCGTGATCACCGCGGCCGCCGCGCCGCAGGTCGGCGGGCAGCACTGCAAACGCGTCAGCGGGCCGAAAATGTGCGGCGAGTTCAGGACGTCCTCGGTCGTCACCGGGTCGCGGAACACCGCGTACGGGTTGTTCGCCGCGTGCCGGCGGGCCTTCACCGCGATCGCGGCGAACGTCTCGGGGCCGGTACCGTACTGCTGCGCGTAGGCCGCGCCGGCGCCGCCGAAGTACTGAGCGGCGAACGGAGCGTCGGAGATGCCTTGCACCGCGTGCGCGACCTTGTCGAACCGCTCGAACGGGCTGGGCCGGTCCGGCCACTGTATGGTCAGCGCGCCGCGCTGCATTTGCTCGAAACCCAGTGCCAGCACGCATTCGGCGGCACCGGACTCGACGGCCTGCCGAGCCAGGTACAGCGCCGTGGACCCGGTCGAGCAGTTGTTGTTCACGTTCACGATCGGGATCCCGGACTGCCCGAGCCCGTACAGCGCCGCCTGGCCGCACGTCGAGTCGCCGTAAACGTAGCCGACGTAGGCCTGCCGCACCTGCCGGTAGTCGACCCCGGCGTCGGCGTGAACGACTGCTACGCGGCGGCCTTCGCGTCCCATCCGGCGCCGATGGGCGGCTGGAAGGCATCCGGACTGGGACGGCGGCACGGTGAGCAAGGACTGTTGCGCTACACCGAATCGCAGACCGTCGCCACGCAGCGCGGCATCACGATGGACGACCGCTTCGGGCTGCCGCGCCACTGGCACGGCCGACTGCTCGCGGGCGGGAAGGCCCAGCTGGGAAAGCTCGCGGGCCTGCGTTGAGGCTATTGCCGCACCACCGCGACAAGAGGCGCGGCGCGCACTCGCATTCGTTACTTTCGGACGCATGGAAGCGGGCGCGTGGTGGGACTTCCGCCGGAGTGCGATCGCCGTGCGGGCCATGACCGAGGCGGCCGCCGAACACGGCGTGGACCATCGCGACGTGTCGGCGGGAAGCGGGGCCGCGGCGAGCGATCCCGCCGATCCCGCCGTCGAGATCGATGCGCATCAGGAGCTTGCCGTCGTCCGCCATGTCCTCGGCGCGCTCGGCGACCGGCCCAGCATCGCCGCGGACGTCGGCAGCCGTTTCACGCTGGGCGACTACCGGCAGCTGCGCTTCGCGCTCCTGTCCAGCCCGACGCTGCGAGCCGCGCTCGACGGTGAGCCTGCCTCGCGCTGAGCTACGCGTTCAGCCGGATGTCGCTCGAAGAGTCCGACGAGCACGCGGGAATCATCCTCGCCGACGGGGAAATCCCGCCGGACGTCCGCCGGTTCCTGCTCGAGCACGACCTCGGCGCGGTCGTCCCGACCCTGTTCGGGCCATTGCTGGCCCGCGATCTCGGCGATGTCCCGGTTGAACTCTCGTTCGGCGCGGCTGCGGATCCGATGCCGACGGCCTCGGTCCCGACGGTGACCTCCGGACCTCAGCGATCGGCAGTTGTGTTCCCGCGCGCCCTGCTCGACGAACGCCTTCCCCAGACAGACGAACACACCGCGTGGATGTGCGAGAGACAGTGCGCCGACCTTCGTCTCCGCCGGACCCTCCACCGCGGACTCGCCGGGCAAATCCCCTGCACGATCCCGGCGGCATCCCGTCGATGACACAGGGGAGCAGCCGAACTCCACGTCGATCCACGGACCCTGCGTCGGCGGCTGAGCACCGAACGAACCTCAATCCGCGCCCGGGCCGACGAGGTACGAGCGACGACGGCGGAAGCGGTGCTGGCGAGGCCGTCTCACAACGGAGGAAGTCGCCCAGCGCCTGGGCTACAGCGAGACGGCGAGTTTTGTGACGGGGTATTCCTCTGAGCCTCGATCGTCCGAACCCAAGGGGGATTCGAACTCACACCGATTGACCTGCGGAAATGCGCTTCGCGCGGATGCCGCTCCCGGAGCCGCAGGCCGCTGACCTGTGAAAACGGAAGATTTCCGGGTGCCCCCGGTGAGATTCGAACTCACACTGGACGGGTTTTGAATCCGTTGCCTCTGCCAGTTGGGCTACGGGGGCGCAGTGCCGGAAACTTTACGGGACCCGTCCTCCCCTCCGGCGACCGGGTCCGGTGATCGGGTCCGGTGATCGACGGGGCTCGGCGGTGATCGACTTGGGGCCGGGGCTGGGTGTCGCCCGCCACTTCGTGGTGAACGCCATCGTGGGATCTGGATCGGTCCCGGTACGCTGGGCTCTCGCGGGTGACCGCGTGTCGAAGACGTCCCGCCGAGCCTTCAGGAGGACACCGGTGACCGAACAGGCTGCCGAGTCGAACGGCGCCGCCGCCGGCGTGCCGCAGCGACGGGTGCTCGTCGCGGAAGACGAGGCGCTCATCCGGCTCGACCTGGTGGAGATGCTGCGCGAAGAGGGCTACGAGGTGGTCGGCGAGGCCGGCGACGGCGAGGAGGCCATCGCGCTGGCCACCGATCTCAAGCCGGACCTCGTGATCCTCGACGTCAAGATGCCGAAGCTCGACGGCATCGAGGCGGCCGCGCGGATCACCGGCGACCGGATCGCGCCGGTCGTCATTCTCACCGCGTTCAGCCAGCGCGACCTCGTCGAACGGGCCCGCGACGCGGGCACCATGGCGTACCTGGTGAAACCGTTCGCCAAACGCGATCTCGTGCCCGCGATCGAGCTGGCCGTCAGCCGGTTCTCCGAGCTGCAGGCCCTCGAGGCCGAGGTCGCCGGGCTCACCGACCGGCTCGAGACCCGCAAGGTCATCGACCGGGCGAAGGGCCTGCTGATGAGCCGTCAGGGGCTCACCGAGCCCGACGCGTTCCGCTGGATCCAGCGCACCGCGATGGACCGGCGCACCACGATGAAGGCCGTCGCCGAGGCGGTCGTGGAAAGCATCGGCTGAGCAACCGGCAAGCACCCGGGGAAGCGGGCGTGACCAGGGGGTCGCGCCCGCTTTTTCGTGGCCCGGCACTCCGGAAACGCCGGAAACCGTTCCGGAGAGTCACCGCCCGGCCCCGGAGCGCGCTCCCGCCCAGCGGGACTGCTGCCCGGTTCGCCGCATCCGTCCCGGCCCGCCGTGTCGCGCTGAAACCTGGGTGCCGACCAGCGAAAACCCTTCTGCGGCACCGGTTCGCGACCCACCCGTGCGGGTTGATCTGCCCTGCGCGAAAGGGCAAGGTTGCTACCTTGGAGGCCGGGGGATCGTGGTGTCGGTCACGATGACAGAGGGGATGTTCTTACACTGCCTCCATCGATCGGACGTCAGGTCTAGGTCCGTTCGAGGGGTGCTCGGACACGAAGAGTCATTCACTCGGTCGTTGCAATCAGACGATCGAGTGTAAATCGTCCGTTAATTCTCGTGACGACCGTCACGATGTGGATACAAGACTCGCTGTGACTCTGTGCAACACCTCACCCGGCGGCTACGTTCAGCGCCCAGTCGAAGTCCCACGCAGGGACCCGCCGTTCCGCAGGAGCGTGGCGGGTGGCATTTGGAGGAACGAGTGCAGAGAGCACGACTCACTAAGGTCATCGTGCTGGCCGCGGCGGGAGTCATCTCCCTTGGCGCCTGCTCGGCGCGGACCGGCGGTGACTCGGGTGGCGACAGCGGCGCGCCGCAGGCCGCGGCCCCGTCGGCGGCGGCGAACGCGGCGGACCCGGCGGGAGACGGCAAGGCGCAGTGCGCGCCGACCTCGATCGCCTACGCCGGCACGATCAACGGCGCGAACGCGGCCCTGGGCCAGAACATCCTCAAGGGCGCGAAGCTGGCGGTCGACCAGCACAACAAGGCGAACCCGGGCTGCCAGGTCAAGCTCGCGGAGTTCGACACCGAGGGCACCCCGGACAAGGCGCCGGGCATCGTGACCCAGATCGTCAACACCCCGGGCATCATCGGCGTCATCGGCCTCCCGTTCTCGGGCGAGTCGAAGGCCGCGGGCAACATCTTCAACTCCGCGGGCCTCGTCGCCGTGACCCCGTCCGCGACCAACCCGTCGCTCGCCCAGAACGGCTGGAAGACCTTCTTCCGCGCGCTGGGCAACGACAACGCGCAGGGCCCGGCCGCCGCGAAGTTCATCACCGGCGAGCTCAAGGCCAACAAGGTCTGCGTGATCGAGGACGACTCCGAGTACGGCACCGGTCTCGCCGCCTCGACCGTCAAGGCGCTCGGCGACAAGGCGAGCTGCCAGGACAAGGTCAAGACGAAGCAGACGGACTTCTCGGCCGTGGTCAACAAGATCAAGAACGAGAAGCCGGACGCGATCTTCTACTCGGGCTACTACCAGGAAGCCGCTCCGTTCGCGCAGCAGCTGAACGACGCGGGCGTCAAGGCCAAGTTCGTCGGCCCGGACGGCGTGAAGGACGACCTGTTCGTGAAGGGCGCCGGCGACGCCGCGGCCAACGCGTACTTCACCTGCCCCTGCGTGCCCGCCGACCAGTTCACCAAGTTCACCGACGCCTACAAGGCGGCGACCGGCGTCGACCCGGGCACCTACTCGCCCGAGGCCTACGACGTCGCGACGATCCTGCTGAAGGGCATCGACGCGGGCAAGAAGGACCGCGCCGGCCTGCTGGACTTCGTGAAGACCTACGACGGCCAGGGCATCACGAAGCACTTCAAGTGGGACGACCACGGCGAGCTCGCCGCGACCACCGTGTGGACCTACAAGGTGGAGAACGGGAAGATCGTCCGCAACACCGAGATCAAGTAGCTCACCGCTTTCGGTTCCAGTACCGGGGTGCGGGCCAGGCGGCGAGATCCCGCCGGGCCCGCACCCCGGACCCACATGGAGAACTAGTGTGTCGATGACCCCTGACCTCAGTTCGCTCGTCCTCGCGCAGGGCGGCGGAAGCTGGATCACCTTCGACGTGAATTCGTTCCTGAACCAGTTCTGGGACAACACGATCGACGGTCTTTCCTACGGCAGCATCTACGCGCTCGTAGCGCTGGGCTACACCCTCGTCTACGGCGTGCTCAAACTCATCAACTTCGCCCACTCCGAGGTGTTCATCTACGGCGCCTTCGCGACGTGGTTCACCTTCTACGGCTTGGGTTTCCGCCCCGGCGCGACCCCGGATCTGCCGATCTTCGAACTGATCGGCTTCCTGCTGCTCGCGCTCATCGCGTCGATGGCGGTGTCCGGCGGCACCGCGGTCGTGCTGGAACGCGTCGCCTACCGGCCGCTGCGCAAACGCAAGGCCCCCCGGCTGGTCTTCCTGATCACCGCGATCGGCGCTTCCTTCGTGCTGCAGCAGATCCTGTTCATCTGGCGCGGCGGCAACCCGGAGAACAGCATCCGGCTGCTGCGCAACGACGAGGTGTTCACGATCTTCGGCGGCAGCGTCACGATCGTCACCATCATCACCGTGGTGGCGTCGATCCTGCTGATGGTCGGCACGGACATGTTCGTCAACCGCACCAAGTTCGGCCGCGGCATCCGCGCGGTCGCGCAGGACCCGGACACCGCGACGCTGATGGGCGTCAACAAGGAACGCGTCATCACCCTGACGTTCCTCATCGGCGGCCTGCTGGCCGGCGCGGCGGCGCTGTTCTACATGATGAAGATCCCGCAGGGCGCCTCGTACCAGGGCGGCTTCATCCTCGGCATCAAGGCGTTCACCGCCGCGGTGCTCGGCGGCATCGGCAACCTGCGCGGCGCGCTGCTGGGCGGCCTGCTGCTCGGCGTCGTGGAGAACTACGGGCAGTCGCTGTTCGGCGGCGCGTGGCGCGACGTCGTCGCGTTCGCCCTGCTGGTGCTGATCCTCATGTTCCGCCCGACCGGCATTCTCGGCGAATCGCTCGGAAAGGCACGGGTATGACGACGACTACGACGCCGCCCGCCGCTCCGGCGAAGGCGCGCCGCCGTCCGCTCTCGGACTGGTGGAACAGGCTGTCCCGGGTCCAGCAGTGGGGGGTGCTCATCCCGCTGGTGGCGCTGGTCTACCTGCTGCCGGTGCTGAACCCGCCGCTGATCACCACCCAGCCCGGGTACGACTTCCCGATCGCGATGTTCGAGGTGGCCCGCTACGCGCTGGTCGCCATCGGGCTCAACATCGTGGTCGGCCAAGCGGGTCTGCTCGACCTCGGCTACGTCGGGTTCTTCGCGATCGGCGCCTACGTGATGGCGCTCTTCACGAGCCCGGACTCGTCGCTGGCGAAGCTGCCGTTCCTCGTCGTGCTGCCGATCGCGATGGTGGTCACGATGATCTTCGGGGTGATCCTGGGGACGCCGACGCTGCGGTTGCGCGGCGACTACCTGGCGATTGTCACGCTGGGCTTCGGCGAGATCGTGCGGCTGCTGGCCGACAACATCGACCCGCTGCGCGGCAACCGCGGCTTCCAGGGCGTCGGGCACCCGCCGGGCGTGAAGGCGGACGGCAACCCGCTCTTCAACAACACCGACGGCATCCCGTGGTACTGGCTCTGCGTCACGATCATCATCGTGATCCTGTTCGTGGTCGGGAACCTGGAGCGCAGCCGCGTCGGCCGCGCGTGGGTCGCGATCCGCGACGACGAGGACGCGGCCGAGATCATGGGCGTGCCGACGTTCAAGTTCAAGATCTGGGCGTTCGTCGGCGGCGCTGCGGTCGGCGGCCTCTCCGGCGCGCTGTACGCGGGGCAGTTGGGCTTCGTGAACAACCAGAAGTTCGACGTGGTCACCTCGATGCTGTTCCTGGCCGCGGTCATTCTCGGCGGCGCGGGCAACAAGGTCGGCGTGCTGCTGGGCGCGATCGTGGTGGCGTACGTGCCGCTGCGGTTCCAGCAGATCGCGGAGTACAAGTACCTGATCTTCGGGCTGGCGCTGATCGTCCTGATGATCTTTCGCCCGCAGGGCCTGCTCGGCGCGCGGCAGCGGCTGCTCGCCTACGGCAGGCAGGCGTACCAGCGGCTGCTCGGCAAGGGCGAACAGGTCAGCAGCGACGGTTCGCTGGTCACCGACAACCCGGGGGAGAAGGCATGACGGTCCCTGGCAACGGAACCGGGCCCGAGGTCCCGGCCGAGGGCGGCCTCGTGGCCGAGGTCGCGAACATGACCGCCGACGAGCTCGCCGAGCACGAGGCCGAGGTCGCCGAGGTCGTCGCGCCGGACCGGGAGATCCAGGCAGGCTACGGGCAGACGCTGCTCAAGGTCGACGACGTCACCGTCCGCTTCGGCGGGCTGGTGGCGCTGGACTCGGTGTCCTTCGAGATCCGGCGCGGCGAGATCCTGGGCCTGATCGGGCCGAACGGCGCGGGCAAGACCACCTGCTTCAACGCGATGACCGGCGTCTACCGGCCGTCCTCGGGGCAGGTGCTGCTCGAGGACCAGCCGCTCGGCAAGACGTCGCGGCACGGGATCACCCAGCTCGGCATCGCGCGGACGTTCCAGAACATCCGGCTGTTTTCCGAGATGACCGCGCTGGAGAACGTGGTCGTCGGCACCGACGCCCGGCACAAGACGAGCCTGCTCGGCGCCCTCCTGCGAGTCCCGCGGCACCACCGCGAGGAGAAGCAGGCGATCGAGAAGGCCATGGCGCTGCTGGAATTCGTCGGCATCGCCGACCGCGCCGCGGACCGGGCGAAGAACCTGCCGTACGGCTATCAGCGCCGGCTGGAGATCGCGCGGGCGCTCGCCACCGAGCCGAAGCTGCTGTGCCTCGACGAGCCTGCCGCCGGGTTCAACCCGGCGGAGAAGGAAGAGCTCATGGGGCTGATCCGGACGATCCGCGACGACGGCTACACCGTCCTGCTGATCGAACACGACATGAAGCTCGTCATGGGCGTCACCGACCGGATCGTGGTGCTGGAGTTCGGCAAGAAGATCGCCGACGGGCTGCCTTCCGAAATCCGGGAGAACCCCGCCGTGATCGCCGCTTACCTGGGAGTTCCCGACGATGACGTTGCTTGAGCTTTCCGACGTTTCGGTCCATTACGGACGGATCCAGGCCGTGTCCGGGCTGTCCATCACGGTCAACGAGGGCGAGATCGTCACCCTCATCGGGGCGAACGGCGCCGGCAAGTCGACCACGATGCGGGCGATCTCCGGTATCCGGCCCATTTCGGGCGGTGCTATCCGGTTCGACGGCGAGGACATTTCGCGGCTGCGCGGGGATTTGCGTGTGGTTCGCGGGATTTCTCAGGCGCCGGAGGGGCGGGGGATTTTCCCCGGCATGACGGTGCTGGAGAATCTGGACATGGGCGCTTATGCGCGCAAGGACCGGAAGAATCTGCAGCCTGACTTCGACCGGGTGTTCGAGTTGTTTCCGCGGTTGGCTGAGCGGAAGACTCAGGTCGGCGGGACTATGTCCGGGGGTGAGCAGCAGATGCTCGCTATTGGGCGGGCGTTGATGGCTAAGCCTCGGTTGTTGTTGCTGGACGAGCCTTCCATGGGGTTGGCGCCGCAGTTCATTCAGCAGATTTTCCGGATTATTACGGAGATCAATCGGCAGGGGACTACCGTGCTGCTGGTTGAGCAGAATGCGCAGCAGGCGTTGTCTCGGGCGCATCGGGCTTATGTGCTGGAGACTGGGCAGATTACCAAGACTGGTACTGGGCAGGAGTTGTTGGCTGATACCAGTATCAAGGAGGCTTATCTCGGGGTGGGGTGAGGTCGGCTCGTCGCCTGGCGGCGACATTGCGCCCGGACGGTGAGACGGGGCACCCCGATTTTTGATTGTGACTACGGCGCGGGGGTGCTTGTCAAGGCGGGAAAGATGCCTTGACAAGCACCCCCGCGCCGTGTTTTTGGCGTCGTATCGGGGGTGGGGGAGGTGTGGGTGCCTGGTTCGGCGGGTGCGCTGGCTGCGGTTGGGTGGGGGT
>NZ_JBAGKF010000024.1:0-122969 GCF_037034185.1 Amycolatopsis sp. VC5-11
CACGGTGACTCCCTCGGGGGCGAAGTAGAGCCGGACTTCCGCGTCGGTCACGTCGCCGGTCAGGACGACGTCGGCGAGGACGAACGACTGCGGGTAGCTGTCGCCGTGGAACGTGATGCCGGCCTGCTCGCGGACGAGACTGTGCATTCCGTCGGCACCGATGACGTATCCGGCTCGGATCTGCTCGCCGGTGGTCAGGGTGACGGTGACGCCTGCGGGGTCCTGCGCCAACGCGGTCACCTCGCTGGGCCGGGTTACCTGCCCGCCTGCCTTGTGCAGCCGCTTGAGCAGTACCTGCTCGGTAATGTCCTGCGGCACCAGCAGGGTATAGGGATGAGCGCTGGGCAGTTGGTCGAAATCGATGTGCAGCAGCACGCGATCATGCTCGCGCACAGTGAATTTCGAGACGCGGATGCCGCGTGCCACGAGTTCCTCGGTGACGCCAAGTTCCTCGAGCACCTCAAGCGTGCGGGCATGCACGACCGCTGCCCGTGAGGTGTTCATCATTTCGGCCTGTTTGTCCACGACCATCGTTTCGACGCGCTGATCGGACAGGGAGGCCGCTGCCGCCATTCCGGCCGGACCGGCTCCGACTACCAAAACCTCAGTGCGAGCGGGTTCTTGCGCATTCATCACGATTGTCCTCACCGTTGACCGGGAAACGAGCCGGATTTACCGCGACACGAGCTGGTGAACCAGATGCGGGCGCGCGAACAGTTCGGTGTTCGTGCCGTCAACGACCCCGGGCGGCGCTTCGCCGAACTCCGCGTCGAGCGCGAGCCGGGTCTGCGGCGAATGGCGCAGGGCTATGGCGGCTTCGAGCGCTTCGCGAGATTCGGCTTTGGCAACGCACACGATGGTTTCCCCGTCTGCGGTGAGCCAGCAATCCGCCGACAGGAACCCCGGCGCGCTGCGGAAAACCCGGGCGACGCCTTCCACGCGCCGGAAGAACTCGTCGCGGTAATGCGGATGCGGATAGTGGTAAGCGATGAAACCGGCCAGCATGATGTTTTCCTTTGTTCGCAACGGGAAGCCCTATCGCGTCAACGCCGCGAGGTCCGCGGTCGCCGGGCGTCCGGTGGCTTTCTGCAGCAGGGGCGAATAAATCAGCGGCGTGACGAGTTCGACAACCAGCATCGCGACGTAGAACCAGTGCGGCCAGCCGGAGTAGGCGACGGTCAGCAAGCGCACGAGCCCGCCGGCGAAGAACACCAGCATGAGGAGGTGGATCAGGCCGGCGTGCCGGTCCGGGTCCCGGGCGGCCCACACGCAGGCGATCCCGTAGGCGAGGAACAGCAGCATCGAGAACCGCAGATCGCCGTCGAGGGTGGCGTTCGGGGTGTTCGCGCCGATGATCGTGCTCGGCCCGATCAGGATGTGCGCCAGCGCGATCAGCGCGCAGGCGATCCCGAAAACGACGAGATACCACCGCAATACGGCCTTCATGATCGCCTCCCGGTCCCGGACGCGCGCCACTAGTACACACGCGTCTACTAAGCCGCCGAAGCGTAACCGCGCTAGTGGACGCGCGTCAACTAAGGTGGGGCGATGCCGCCTCGCCGCCGTCTCGCTCCGGACCAGCGCCGTGCCGAACTCCTCGACATCGGCGCGCAGCTGTTCGCCGAACTGCCCTACGAGCAGGTGCAGATGGACCGCGTCGCCGAACGCGCCGGGGTCTCCCGTGCCCTGCTGTACCGGCATTTCCCGAAGAAGAGCGTCCTGTTCGCGGCGATCTACCAGCGCGCCGCCGAGCAGCTGCAGGCCGAGATCCGGATCGAGCCAGACTTGCCGCTGACCGACCAGATCGCCGCCGGCCTCGACGCGCACATGGACTACTTCGCGGCCAACCGCCACACCGTGCTGGCCGCCAACCGCGATCTCGCCGGCGACCCCGTCGTGCAAGCCATCGTGCTGGGCGACCACCGGGCCATGCACGACGTCATGCTCGCCGCCACCGGCCTCAGCGGCGCACAGCGCGCCACCATGTCCGCGGCGCTCACGTCCTGGCTGATGTTCGTGCACACCCTGTGCCTGGAATGGCTCGAACACGACCGCCTCACCCGCGACCAGGTCCGGACCGTCAGCCTCGGCGCGCTGACGGGAATGATTGCGGCGCTGGAGGATTCGGTAGCTCGCGAGCCAGGTCGGGGGAGCAACCGGCGTGGTTCGTCGATCGGAGGTTGACCTCCACCATGGTCGAGGTTCAAGAATCTCGATCATGACATTGTGGATCTGCGACCGATGCGGCATCGAACAACCCGGCTCCCCGGAACCCCCGCACTGCGTGCTGGACCGCGGCGAGGTTGGCATCGAGGAGCGCGGCGACCTGGGCCCGCATTCGGGGAGTTGGCGCACTCACGAACAGCTTGCCGCCGAACCGCACGTGGTGCGGGAGCGGGACCACGGCCGCGGGGTGCACAGTCTGCGACGGGAACCGGTGGTGGGGATCGGGCAGTGGTCGTTCGTCGTGCGGACCGCGCGGGGGAACGTGTTGTGGGATCCGCCGACTTCCATCGAGCCGGACACGCTCGCCGCGGTTCGGGCGCTCGGCGAGGTCGCCGCCATCGCGACCAGTCATCCGCACATGTTCGCCGCCCAGGTCAGCTGGAGTCACGCGTTCGGGCGGATTCCGGTGCTGGTGAACGCCGCGGGCCGCGAATGGCTGGGCCGCACCGATCCCGTGCTCGAGTTCTGGACCGAGCACGCCGAGCCGGTGCCGGGGGTCGAGCTGATCCAGGTCGGCGGGCACATGCTGGGCAGTGCCGTGTTGCGCACCCACGACGGCACGATCCTCTCCGGCGACTCGATCAGCGGCGGCCTCGCACCGAATTGGGTGTCGTTCCAGCGCAATTTCCCGAAGCACATCCCGCTGTCCGCCGCGGTGGTCCGGCGGATCGTGGACCGGCTCGACGGCTGGTCCTACGACCGGCTGTACACGCTCGGCGGCGACACCATCGACGCGGACGCCAAGGCGGTCGTGCATCGTTCTGCCGACGCGCATATCCGTTGGGTCAGCGGGGAATTCGACCATCTGACCTGAGCGAATTCCGCAGGCGGGATCAGCCGGTGAACTCGGCCAGCACGGAGCGTTCTATCTCCGACACCGGCAGGTCCCGTCCGGCGGGCCGCAGGTACCGGGCGGTGAATTCCTCCGGTCCGGCTTGTTCTCGTTCGTGCCAGCCGTATTCGGCGAGGAACGCCTCGACGCGGTCGGGAGTCAGGCCGAAGCGCCAGAGCGGCCGCTTGCGAACGAACTCGGTGTAGGCGGCTTCGGCGCCGTAAAGGCGGGTGCCGTCGAGGAAGTCCTTGCGGACAAAGGTGAACACCAGGCGGCTGCCCGCGGCCGCGGTGGCCAGGAAGTCGAACGTGCGGCGGACGCCGTCCTCGGTGAGGTATTGGGTGACTGCCTCCCAGACGAAGAAAGTCCGACCGGGGAGGTAGCCGTGCCGGGCGAGGGCGTCGGCGAGGTTTTCGGTATTGAAGTCGACCGGCACCTGGGTCAGATTGGCGGGGACGCGGCCGAGCGCCTTGGTGAGCGCGGCGCGTTTGCGGTCGATGTTGGCGGGCAGATCGACCTCGTAGACCGGGATCTCCGCGAGCGCGGGCAGGCGGCAGGCGCGCGTGTCGAAGCCCGCGCCGAGGATGACCACCGCCTCGATCCCGCCCTCGTCGAGAGCCGCGCGGAGGGCATCGTCGACATAGCGTTTGCGGCACAGCATGCTCGCCCACAGGCCGGGGATCTTCTTCTCGGTCGCGGCGATCAGCGCTCGCCGGATCGGCCGGTATTTCGTCAGCGCGGCCGCGAGCCTCCCGCTGGCGGGCAGGAGGCGGCGGGCCCACGGGTCGTCGATCAGCGGCCGGGCCTCGTGCTGGTCGGCGGCGACGATGACCATCGGCCCGAACGCGGTCCGGTCGGCTCCGGTTGCCATGAGGCGCTCCTCGGTCAGGTCAATGATCGACGCTGGGCTGCTGGTGGAACAGCGCGGAGGTTAACGCCTCGGTGGCGGCGCGCGCAGCTGATGCCGTGTCGCCGTCGAAGGTGTCGAGCAGGGTTTGCCAGCCGGCGTGACTGGTCAGGGTGTAGGCCAGCGCGAGGGCGGCCGACGCGGAGACCGCGAGTCTGCCGTCCCGGTGGGCGCGTTCGACGATGCTGTTCAGGAGGGTGCGCCGCCATCGGCGGATCGCGCGGATCTGCTCGTCCAGTTCCGGTGCGTCCTGCTGGGCGAGCAGGACGGTGAGGCGCGGGCCCATCTGCTCGTACCGCGAGTAGTACACCTCGATGATGTGCTGCAGCTGATGTTCGGGCGCGGCGTCGGGCAAGCCGAGATCCTCCACGGCCGCACGGGTTTGCGCGGTGTGGTGGTCGAACGCCGCGGTCAGCAGTTCGTCGCGGCTGGAGAAGTGGTTGTAGAGGGTGCGCAGCGCGACATCGGCCCGCTCGGCGATCTCCTGCATGGTGACCTGCTGCCCGCCCGAGGCGACCAGGGCGTCCAGGGTCGCGTCGAAGATGCGGGTCCGCGCTTCTTCGCTGGCGCGGCGCCGGGTCTGCATTGAATAACGGCGAGGCATGCGTCCAGTCTACTCATTTACATGCACGCATGCGTGCAATAAAATCCTCCGTTGCGGTACCCGCCGCGACGGCGGCCGGGCCGCACGTCCGGCGTCCGCCGGGCGGACCTCGAACCTTCTCGGTGAGGCAGTCATGACCATCGATGCGGCAACCGCCCTGGATCCCACTGTCACCAACCCGGAGCACTACCACGTGGTGTTCGAGAACGAGCGCGTCCGCGTGCTCGAATACACCGACAAGCCCGGCGACCGCACCACCCGCCACGCCCATCCCGACAGCGTGCTGGTGGTGCTCAGTTCGTTCCGCCGCCGGATGTACGCCGCCGACGACAGCACGCACGACCTGGAGCTGACCGCGGGCAAGGTCGGCTGGCTGGCCGCTCAGCAGCACGCCGGGCACAACATCGGCGACACCGACAGTCACGCCCTGTTCATCGAGCTCAAAGAAGGGGTCCGGACCGAGACCGGGGTGCTGGGGCCGATCGGTCCCGCGGTGGAGTGAGGCCTGCCGGGGCACACGCTGGACGAGGCTTTCGCATCCGGCTTAACGAAGTGTCAGAAAGGTACCTTAGCGATTGCTCCTCGCGATCAAAGCAGAATTGTCGGTGCGGTCGGGGCCGCGTCCAGGGGGATAGGATCTGACGACAAAACTGAGGCATGCGATGAATCCGCTGTCGCCGGTCGAGTGCAGTGTCAAACATCGCACGTGATGGGCGGACTTCTCTTTGATGTCTGCGAACCGCAGTATTTCCGCGGTCTGCGCACGGTCTGCGTAGTCTATGGTCAGGGACTGGTAGAGGGATTTGAGTTTCATCCCGACCACCCCGAAGAAGGCGGCTTCGATCAGGTCGCCGGCTTCGGTGTCGACGGTGCGCAACCGAAGTTCCGAATGGCTGACGGCATAGCGCCACGGGCGAAAAACGCGGTCGAACGTGAGGGGAAGCGCCCCGCTCGGTCCACTGTCTCGGTCAGGGATTGAAAGGGTGGGCAACGGCGACTCCATCTCACGTTCGGCCGCGTAGCTGGGTTGCTGCGGATATAGGTCGGTTCCGGCAGTTCAGGTCAGCGTCGGCTCGGGCTCGCACTCGGGTCGGCGGGCGGTATCGCGTCGAGGGGGACGAGGCGGGTTCCTGTCCAGTGGTAGCGGACTGTCGCCGCGTCGGCGGTGGGACAGCACTGCGGGTCTTCGGCGTTGTACATCTCGTACGAGAGGGCGATGGTGGTGTCGGTGGACCACACTTCCTGGATGCCGGCGCTGTCCACCGAGGTGTCGGTGCCGAGGTACTTGCCGTCGTGGAAGAAGAAGGCCCGGTTCGCGTAGCCGTCAGCCGACTCGGCGATGGTGGCGAGGACGACCTGCAGGCCGTCGGCCGATTCCCAGGAGGTGGCTGGATAGGGGCGGTAGCCCTTCGCCTGGACGACTGCTTCGGCGTCGGCGAGGGTGTCGCGCGGGGCGGCCGGGGGCGCTGAATCCTTGGTCACGGTGGAAGTCGGGGCGCTGCTTGGCTGCGGGTCGCTGGTGGACGGCACCGGGAGAACGGGTTCCGGCGACGAGGGGGCGGCCAGCGTCGGGGCCGTCGCGCCGTCCGCAGTGCTGCGGGTCGTTCTGTCGATGCCGGTGACGGCGGTCAGTCCCAGCGCGGCGACCACGATGGCGACCGCGCAGGTGATGGCGGAGAAGACGGTGCGGCCGTCGGTGCGCGGTGGCCGGACGGCAGGCTGCGGCACCACCGCGCCGACGAGCATGAAGAGCGCACCGGCGACGCTGACCCAGGGGCCCAGCCCGATGTGCAGGAGGCCGCCAGCACTGTCGAGACCGCTCAGCAAGCTGAAGAGGAGCAATCCGCCCAGGACTCCGGCGACGCCGAACAGGACGAAGCCAGTCGCCCGGACCGCGACGCCCTCCCGCAGCACGACAGCCGCGACGATCGCGGCGGTGCCGCAGACCGCCAGAGCCACGGGAAGAAAGACGAGCGGCACGGTTCGGCTGCTTGCCAGGCGAGCGACGTCGAACAGGCTCGCGTTCCCCAGCAGCACGACCTGAAACCACGGCAGGACCGGCGACACCCCGACCAGCACGCCGCCCGCGGCCAGCCCGGTCGCGGCGGCGAACCGCCGGACGGTGTCGCCCGGCGTGGCCTCGGCAGCCAGCCGGTTGCCGCAGCGCCAGCAGCGCACCGTGCCCGCCGGGACCTGCTGTGCGCAGTACGGGCACGGGAACGCGGCGGGCACCGCGCCCGGCCACGGCGCGGGGCCGCCAGAATGGGAACCGATCATCGCGTGAACTCCTCGTCTGTACCAGGACAGACGGCGGGATCGCGGAGCGTGTTACCGAGCGCTGAAATACTCGTGCTGCTCGAGCGGCACAGGCCGGAGCGGGTTGCGCTGTCCGCGAGACGCCTGAACTCGGCTGTCCATCGGACGTCGCTCAGACGCAGCACACCTTGTCGATGCGGCCGTACTCGGCGCCAGCGCTGCCGCGCAGCTGCGGCTGATGGTCCAGCGGTGCCCATTTACCGCCGACATCGCGTCAGTTCCCCGGCGGTGGCATCCACACCAGCCGAGGATCGGTCTGCACGAAGCTTCCTAGCAGTTGGTCCACTCGCATCAGCACATCCAGATCGAGCCGGACACCCGCGGCCTTCGCGTTCTCAGTCAGCTGTTCCGGCGTGCTCGCCCCGACCACCGCCGCGGCGACGGTTTCGTGTTGCAGGGTCCAGGCGAGCGCCAGCTGTGCCATGGTCAACCCCGCGTCGTCGGCGACGCCGCGCAGCAGTTCGACTCGGTCGACCAGTTCCGGGTACCGCAGCGGGCGCGCGTGCGCCGGTCCGGTCGCGCGCGAACCCGGCGGGACCGCGCCGTTGCCGTATTTGCCCGTCAGGACGCCTTGTGCCAGCGGGACAGCGGCGAACTGGCCGATGCCGAGCCGGTCGGACACCGGGATCACCTGTGCCTCCGGCACGCGCCACAGCATCGAGTAGTGCGCCTGGTTCGAGATCAGCGGCACGTCGTACCGCGCGGCCGCCTCGGCTGCCTGCGCCAGCTGGTCCGCCGTCCACTCCGCGGTGCCGACGTAGCGCACTTTGCCTTGCCGCACGAGGTCCGACAGGGCCAGGAACGTCTCCGCGACCGGTGTCTTGTAGTCGAATCTCAAGAGCTGGTAGACGTCGATGTAGTCGGTGCGCAGCCGCCGCAGCGAACCCTCGAGGGACGCGATCACG
This sequence comes from Amycolatopsis sp. VC5-11, assembly GCF_037034185.1. NCBI lineage: Bacteria > Bacillati > Actinomycetota > Actinomycetes > Pseudonocardiales > Pseudonocardiaceae > Amycolatopsis > Amycolatopsis sp. VC5-11. The sequence continues at coordinate 7,791 of NZ_JBAGKF010000024.1, forward strand.
TGTTTGCGGCTCAGTCCGGCGTCGTTGGGCCCGGGGCCTTCGGGCCAGAACACCCCGGTGCACAGGACCAGATCGTCGCGGCGGGCGCCGGCGAACGCCGTGCCGAAAGCGGCTTCCGCGGCGCCGCCGTCCCAGGCCGCTGCCGTGTGGAACGTCGTGACGCCCGCGTCCAGCGCCGCGGCGACGCAGCCGGGGGCGTGGTGGTTGTACCAGTTGCCGTAGGCGATTTCGCTGACGGCGAGGCCGCTGGTGCCGAGCCTGCGGTATTCCACTTCAGCCTCCTTGGGCGGCCATCTCGGTGATCCACGCGTCCACCGCGCTGGCTTTGCGGGCGAACGTGTCCCGCACCGTTTCGTGCGGCAGGATCAGGAATTCGTCCCGGGAGAGCCCGCGCACGACCGCGTCGGCGACGTCCTCGGGTTCGAGCAGCGGCGCGGCGGCCGCGATCGCCAGCGCGGCCGGGTGGCCCGCGGCGAGGCCCGGCTCCAGCAGCGCGGTGCGCACGCCGAGCGGGCACAGCGCGCTGATCCGCACCCCGCGCGGCCGGTAGGTGATCGCGAGCCATTCGGCCAGCGCGACGGCCGCGTGCTTGGTGACCGAGTACGGCGCGTCGCCCGGCACGCCGAGCAGGCCGGCGGCCGACGCGGTGAGCAGCAGGCAGCCCTCGCCGCGGGCGAGCATCGAAGGCAGCACCGCCTGCGCGGCGTGCACGTGCTGCATCACGTTGATTTCCCAGGATTTCGCCCACTGTTCGTCCGCGGCGTGCACGCCGGTGCCGAACGCGGCGCCCGCGTTGGCGCAGAACAGGTCCACCGGCCCGAACTCGGCTCGCGCGCCCGCGACCAGCGCTTTCAAGTCCTTTTTGGACGTCACGTCGGTCACCGCCGCGACGGCCCGCCCGCCCGCGGCCCGGATCCCGGCCGCGACGCGTTCGGCGCCGTCCGCGTCGAGGTCGGACACGACCACCCCGCTCGCGCCCTCGGCGGCGAATCTGCGGGCCATGGCGGCGCCGATTCCGTGCGCCGCGCCGGTGAGCACGACTACCCGTCCGATCAGTTCCACCTGTTCTCCACTATTTTCGGCGACAGTGTTACCGGGGTGACCAAAGTGTATTTCCGGACTGTCATTCGCATGACAAAAGACCTGCTCAGCGGCTTGATGAGGGGTCGGTCCACGGTTTCGGACATTAGCACGGCGAGGGGGTCGATGGTACGCTCCGCGGCAATTATTCCCGGCCGGTATTGCGTTTTCCGCAGCCCATGCGTTATTGCTGTAAACGGTTCCGCGGCGATCGTCCGCGCACCACTGCCCATCCCGGTACAGGAGGTCAGCCGATGGTCGAGCTCGTCCCGCCGTCGCACGCTCGACGGCTGCGGTGCCTGGGCGTCGGCGATCCCGACACGGTGGCGGCCGTCGCGCGCGGCGGCGGGCTGGGCGTGCTCGACGGGGCCGACCCGGTCGAGCTGCGCCTGGTCGCGGCCCGGGTTCGCGTGCCCTACGGCGTGCGCACGGACGGTCCGCTGCCCGCGCGCGCGGCCTTCGCGATCCGGACGAAAGCGCCGTGGCAGGGTGCGCTCGCCGAGGTCACGGACGCCGCAACCGCCGCCGAAGCGGTCCGCGGCGGTGCGCTGGGGCTCGTCGCCGGGGTCGGCGAGTTGAGCGATTTCGTTCTGCTGCAACAGCTTCTCGGCAGGTTCGACGTTCCGGTCTGGGGTCGCGCGGCCGGAGAGCGGACGGCGGTGGGCGCGCTCGCGGGCGGCGCGGCGGGGGTGCTACTGCCGTCCGCGACGGAGGCCAGCGTCCGCCGGATCATCGGCGCGGAGCTGCCCTCGGCAGCGTTGGGCGACCGGCTGTGCCGCACGCTGGGCACCGCGCTGCCGATCGTGCAAGGCCCGATGACGCGCGTCAGCGACCAGCCCGCGTTCGCCGCCGCGGTCGCGGACGCGGACGGGTTTCCGTTCATCGCAGTGGCTACCGCGAACGGCGTGCGCACGGCCGAGTTGTTGCGCGGCACCGCCGAACGGCTCGGTGCCCGGCCGTGGGGCGCGGGCATCCTCGGCTTCGTCCCCGACGACCTGCGCGCCGAGCAGTTCGCCGCGATCCGGGCCGCCCGGCCGCGCTGCGTGCTGATCGCGGGCGGGAAACCGGGGCAGGCCAAGGCGTTGGAAGCCGAGGGCATCGCGACCTTCCTGCACGTTCCCTCGCCGATCCTGCTCCGCCAGTACCTCGACGCCGGGGTGCGCCGGTTCGTGTTCGAGGGAGCCGAATGCGGCGGCCACGTCGGACCGCGGTCGAGCTTCGAGCTGTGGGAAGAGCAGCTGGCTGTCCTGGCGGGGGAGAAGGACGTCGAGGTGCTGTTCGCCGGTGGGATCCACGACGCCCGTTCGGCCGCGATGGTCGCCGCGATGGCTGCGCCGCTCGACGGTGCGGGCGTTTTGCTGGGCACTGCCTACCTCTTCACCAAGGAAGCCGTGCAGCACGGCGCGATCACCCGGCTGTTCCAGGAATGCGTGCTCGCCGCCGACACCACCGTCACCCTCGAAACCGCGCCGGGCCATCGCACGCGCTGCCTGCTCAGCCCGTACACGACGGAGTTCCAGCAGCTCAAGGCAGATCTGACCGACGTGCCCGCGCGGGAGGCCTGGCAACGGCTCGAAGAGCTGAACACCGGACGGTCGCGGATCGCCAGCAAGGGCGTGCGCCGCGACGGAACGCGGCTGAGCGCGCAGACCCAGCTCGCCGACGGGATGTACATGGCCGGAGAGGTCGCGGTACTGCGCGACCGCCGGACCACGATCGCGGAACTGCACGCCGAAGTCGCTTCGGGACGGACGTTCGCTCGCCCCGTCGAAGAGGCGGAGATGGCGAGCCGCGACATCGCGGTCATCGGCATGGCCGGTACCTTCGCGGGCGCGCCCGACATCGAAGCGTTCTGGTCGAACATCCTGCGCGGCGAGGATTCGGTCGCCGAGGTGCCGCCCGAGCGCTGGGACCCGGAGGTCTACTTCGGACAGTCGACGTCGAAGTGGGGCGGTTTCCTGCCGCCGCTGCCGGTCGACCCGCTGGACTACGGCATTCCGCCGTCCGCGATGAGCAGCATCGACCCGGCGCAGCTCGTGTCGCTGGAGACCGCGCGCCGCGCGCTGGCCGACGCCGGGTACGAAGACCGGGAGTTCGACCGGGAACGCACGAGCGTCGTCTTCGGCGCCGAGGCAGGCGGTGACCTCGCGAACGCGGGCACGCTGCGCTCGCTGCTCGACGGCTACTTCGAGGAGGTTCCGAGCGAACTCCGGGACCAGCTGCCCGAACCGACCGAGGACACCTTCCCCGGCACGCTCGCCAACGTCATCTCCGGCCGGATCGCCAACCGGCTCGACCTCGGCGGCGCGAACTACACCGTCGACGCCGCCTGCGGATCCTCGCTGGCCGCACTGGATCTCGCGGTGAAGGAACTGCGCAGCGGAACCAGTTCGCTCGTGCTGTGCGGGGCGGTCGACCTGCACAACGGCATCCACGACTACCTGATGTTCACCGCCGCCGGCGCGTTGTCGCCGACCGGGCGGTGCCGTCCGTTCGACGCGTCCGCCGACGGCATCGCGCTCGGCGAGGGCGTCGCCTGCCTGGTGCTCAAACGGCTCGCCGACGCCGAACGCGACGGCGACCGGATCTACGCCGCGGTCAAGGGGGTGGGCGCGGCGAGCGACGGGAAGGCGCTGGGGCTCACCGCGCCGCGTCCGGAAGGGCAGGCCCGCGCGCTGGAACGGGCCTACCGCGACGCCGGGGTGTCTCCGGCGGACGTCGGGCTGGTGGAGGCGCACGGCACCGGAACGGTCGTCGGCGACGCGACTGAACTGCGCACTTTGACGAGCTTCTTCGCTGAGTCCGGGGCCACGCCGGGCTCCTGCGCGCTCGGTTCGGTCAAGAGCCAGATCGGCCACACGAAGTGCGCGGCCGGGCTGGCCGGGCTGATCAAGGCCGCGCTCGCGCTGTGGCACGAGGTCGTCCCGCCGACGCTGCACCTGACCAAGCCCACCACGGCCTGGGACCCGGCGGCCAGCCCGTTCACGTTCACCACCTCGGCCCGGCCGTGGGCGGACCCGGCGCGGCTGGCCGGAGTGAGCGCGTTCGGGTTCGGCGGTACCAATTTCCACGCCGTGCTCGGCGCGGGCCCGGTCGCTCCCGACCGGCGGCACGGGCTCCGCGACTGGCCCGCCGGAACCGCGGAGACCCTCGCCGGCATCGCCCCGAGCGCGGCTGATCCCGGCAAAGTCGCGTTCTTGTTCCCCGGCCAGGGCAGCCAGCGCGTCGGCATGCTCGCCGAGCTGTTCGTGCACTTCCCCGAACTGGCCGACGTCCTGCGCCTCGCCCCCGACGTCGCCGCAACCGCTTTCCCGCCGAATGCCTTCGACCCTGATTCCGTTGCGGCGCAAGAGAACGCGCTGACCGACACGCGCGTCGCACAGCCCGCGCTGGGGCTGGTCGAAACCGCGGTGGCGCGGCTGCTGGACCAAGTCGGCGTCCGGCCGGACTTCCTCGGCGGGCACAGCTACGGCGAACTGGTCGCGCTGTCGGTCGCGGGCGCGTTCGACACCGCGACCCTCGTGCGGCTCAGCCGAGCCCGGGCGAAGGCCATCGCCGACGTTGCCGCACCCGGCACGATGGCCGCGGTGAAGGCGACGCGCGACGCCCTCACTCCGACCCTGATCGGCCCGGACGTCGTGGTGGCCAACCACAACGCGCCCGCGCAGAGTGTCCTGTCCGGGCCGGTGCCTGCGGTGGAACGGGCGATCCGGCGGCTGCGCGAGACCGGTATCGCGGCCAAGCGGATCCCGGTGGCCTGCGCGTTCCACAGCCCGCTGGTCGCCGGAGCTGGCGACGCCTTCGCGGCGGCGCTTGCCGAGGAAGACCTCTCCGCGCCTCGGTTGCCGGTGTGGTCGAACCGGATGGCGCAACCGTACGAAGGCGACGTCCGCGGCGAACTCGCGGCGCAGATCGGCGCACCGGTGCGGTTTCTCGACCAGATCGAATCGATGTACGCGGCGGGCGCGCGGACGTTCGTCGAGGTCGGACCCGGCCGGGTGCTGACCGCGCTGGTGGGGGACATCCTCGGGGACCGCCCGCACACCGCGGTCGCGTGCGGACCCGGACTCAACGGATTCCTGACGGCGTTGTCCCGCCTCGCGCAAGCGGGCGTCGCCGTCCGCACCGAACGGCTGGTCCGGCCGTCGCGTCCCGAACCCGCCGACACCGCGTGGGCAGTCGACGGCAGGTCCGTCCGCGCACCCGGCGCCGAAACCCCCGCCCTCCCGCCTGCCCGACGGATACGGAGCACCGCGATGACCGAGCCCGCCCCCAGCCGCGACCAAGCGGTCGTCGACTTCCTGCGCACCGCCCGCGAACTCGTCGCGGCGCAGCGCGACGTGATGCTCGGCTACCTGGGCACCGCGCCCGCCGCACCCGCGCCAGCCGTCCCGGTGATCGAGGAGCCGGCGGCCGCACCGGAACCAGCGGCGATCGAGGCAGCGCCCGCCGACGTGCTGACGACAGTGATCGGCGTGATCAGCGAACGCACCGGCTATCCGGCGGAGATGATCGCGGGCGACCTCGACCTCGAGGCGGACCTGTCGATCGACTCGATCAAACGGACCGAGATCGCCGGAACCCTGCTGGGCAAACTCGGGCTGCCCGCCGACGACCGCACCGATCAGCTCAGCCGCGACCGGACCGCGAACGCCCTCACCGCGCACCTGGAGAGCTGGTTGTCGCCCGCTCCGGCGGCGGCCGCGCCGAAGCGGTACCGGCTGGCCAGAGTGCCGGTGCCGCTCGACCCGGATCCCGCGCGGCTGCGCGGAAAGTCCGTGGCGGTGCTAGGCGACGACGCGTCGGTCCGTGAGGCTTTCGCGTGCGCGGGAGCGAAAGTCGTCACCGAGGACGCCGAACTCACCGTGCTGCTCGCCGAAGGCGCCGAGGCCCCGGAACTGTTCACCCGGCTCAAGGCCGTGCATGGAGATGTCCTGATCGCGGCGGAGCCGGGAACTCCCGGGCTTCGCGGCCTGGTCCGCTCGGCCGCGCTGGAACGCGAGGGCGCCACCCGGCTGGTCGAGGTCGGGCAAGACCTCGCGAAGTTGCTGGTCGACGAAGCCTGCAGCGGCGGCCCGTCCGTCGTCGGCCATGACCACGACGGCCGCTTCACCATCGAGCCACAACCCCAGGAACTCGGGTCGATCGCCTACTCCGGGGCTGGACCGGGCGGCGGCGAACTCGCCGCGCTGGACCTCGGCCCGGATTCCCTGGTCCTGCTCGTCGGCGGGGCGCGCGGGATCACCGCCCGCGCGGCGGTCGCGTTCGCCGAGTCCGGCTGCCGGATCGAACTCGCCGGACGCACTCCGTGGCCCGGCGAACCCGACGACCTGCCCGCCGACCCCGCCGCGATGCGGGCCGTGCTCGCCGGACGCGGCGGATCGGTGGCCGACATCGAACGCCAGGTGCGGACCGTCCTGGCGCAGCGGGAGATCGGCCGCACCCTTGACGAGATCCGGGCTGCGGGCGGCGACCCCGCGTACCAGTCGCTCGACGTACGCGACGCGAACGCCGTGCACCAGCTGGTCAAAGACCTCGTCGCGCGACACGGCCGGATCGACGGCGTCGTCTTCGCCGCGGGCGTGATCGACGACAAGCTCATGGCGGACAAGGACGGACAGTCGTTCCGCACCGTCTTCGAGACCAAAGTGGACGGTGCGCGCGCGTTGCTCTCGGCGTTGCCGGAGTTCGGCGTCGAGCCCGGGTTCGTCGCGTTCTTCGGCAGCATCGCCGCAGTGCTCGGCAACCGCGGCCAGACCGATTACGCCGCGGCGAACGACGCTCTGGAAGCGTTGAGCACGAGCTGGCCCGGCCGCGCAGTCACTGTCCACTGGGGGCCGTGGGCCCCCGGCGCTGACCACAGCGGGATGGTTTCGCCGGAGCTGGCCCGCGAGTACGAACGCCGGGAGGTCGCCCTGCTCGACGCCGGAGAAGGCGTCGCGGCTCTGTTGCGCGAACTCGCCTACGGAATTGATCGCGCGGTCCTGTACACGGCGTCGCTATGGTGAGGCAGGAACCAGTCGCGCTCGTCGGGATGGGCGTTTTCCTCCCGGGAGCGTCCACTGTGGACCAGTACTGGCGGAATCTCGTCGAAGGTGCTGACGCCGTCACTGAGATTCCGGAGGATCGCCGCGACCCGGCGTTCCACGGGCTAGCCGGCTCCGCGCCGGACCGGACGCACGGCCGCCGCGGCGGATTCGCTCCGGACACTCTCGAATTCGACCCAGCCGCCCACGGCGTGCCGCCGACGTCGCTGGCCGGGATCGAGCCGGACCAGCTGACGGCGCTCGCGGTCGCCGTGGCCGCAGTGGACGACGCTGGCGGTCTCCGCGGGCTCGGCGACCCCGAACGGATCGGCGTCGTGCTCGGCCGCGGAGGCTACCTTTCGCCGGGGCTGCAAGGATTCGACCAGCGGGTCCGCACGGTCCGGCAGATCGCCCGCACGGTCGGCGAACTGGTCCCGTCCGCCGGGCCGGACGTGCTCGACCGGCTGCGCACGGCGTTGCGCGAAACCCTGGGCGAGTTCCGGCCGGAGACCGCCGCCGGGCTGGTGCCCAACCTCGCCGCGGCCCGCGTGGCGAACCGGCTCGACCTCGGCGGCCCGGCCTACACCGTCGACGCCGCGTGCGCGTCGTCGCTGGTCGCGGTCGACCAGGCGATCGGGGAACTGGCCCGGGGACGCTGCGACGCCGTGCTGGCCGGCGGAGTGCACCAAACGCACGACGACACGCTCTGGTCGCTGTTCACCCAGCTCGGCGCGCTGTCGCCGAGCCAGCGGATCAGCCCGCTCTCGCGCGGCGCCGACGGGATGCTGATCGGGGAGGGCACCGCGATCGTCGTGCTCAAGCGGCTGGCCGACGCGCGGCGCGACGGCGACCGTGTGTACGCCGTGCTGCGGGGCAGCGGCACGTCGAGCGACGGGCGGGGCGCGAGCTTGCTCAGCCCGTCCGTCGCGGGTCAGACCCTCGCGCTGCGCCGGGCGTGGGACGGAATGGACCCGGCGGGAATCGGCCTGCTGGAGGCGCACGGCACGGCCACGCCCGCCGGGGACGCGGCCGAGCTGACCACCGTCGCCGAGGTGTTCGGCACGACCAGCGGTCCGCGGGCGGTGATCGGCTCGGTCAAGTCGATGATCGGGCACACGCTGTCGACGGCCGGGGTCGCTGGGCTGGTCAAAGTGGCACTCGCGCTGTACCACGAGGTGCTTCCGCCGACGCTGCACTGCGGCGACCCGAACCCGTTGCTCGACAAGACGCGGTTCCGCGTGCTGGCCGAAGCCGAGCCGTGGGGCGCGTTGCCGCGGGTGGCCGCGGTGAGCGCGTTCGGGTTCGGCGGCGTGAACGCGCATCTGGTGGTGGAGGCTGGGGATCCGGCGCCGAAACGCAAGGCACGCGTCACCGAGCCGGAACGCGTGCTGCGGCTGGCCGCGGGCTCTCCAGCGGAGCTGCTGGAGCGCCTCGACCGGCCGGGGGAGCCGGGGGACGGGCGGTGCCGGATCGGGATCGTCGGCCCGGACGAACGCAAACTGGCCATGGCTCGCAAGGTGATCGGGAAAGTCGCGGCCACCGGCCGGGCGTGGCACAGCGCCGACCTCTGGTGCACCGCCGAGCCACTGTTGCCGCACGGGAAAACCGTGTTCCTGTATCCGGGATTGGAAGCGGACGCCGAACCGCGCCTCGCCGACGTCGCGCGGCACTTCGGACTCGACCGTCCGCGCTGGTCGACCGCGAGCGTGCCCGCGCGGGCGGCGAGCGTGTCGGCGGCGGGGCTCGTGCTCGACCAGGCGTTGCGACGGCTGGAGATCCGCCCGGACGCGCTCGCCGGGCACAGCGCCGGCGAGTGGACCGCGATGCAGGCCGCCGGGATGTACCAGCCGGAGCCGGATCTGCTGGACCGGTACTGGCCGGAAGGATTTGAACTGCCCGCCGCGGACTACCTGGTGCTGGGCTGCCCGGCCGGGCGAGCGGCCGAGCTGCTCACCGAAGACCTCGTTGTCTCCCACGAAAACGCGGCGCAGCAGACGATCGTGTGCGGTCCGCCGGACGCGATAGCGGCGTTCGCCAAAACGTGCCGCAGCAAGGGAATCGTGGCGCGGACGCTGCCGTTCCGGTCCGGTTTCCATACGCCGTTGCTGCGGCCGCACCTGGAGCCATTCACTCGGCTCGCGGCGGAGCTGGAGCTGCGCGAACCCGCGGTGCCGGTGTGGTCTGCCACCACCGCGCGGCCCTATCCCGCCGAACCGGACGCGATCCGCCGGCTGTACCTGGAGCACCTCGTGCGCCCGGTTCGCTTCCGCGAGCTGACCGAGTCCCTGCACCAGGACGGATTCCGCGTGTTCGTGCAGGTCGGCGCCGGACAGCTGGGCTCGTTCGTCACCGACACGCTCGGCGATCGGCAGCACCTGGTCGTCGCCGCCGGATCCGGTACCCGCTCCGGGCTCGCTCAGCTCCGCCGGGTCGCGACGGCCTTGTGGACCGAAGGCGGCGCACCCGACTTCGCGGCCGCGGAGCCGCGGCGGATCCGACTGAACACCGGGCGACCGCTGCTGACACTAGGGGAACGGGCGCGTGGGCTGCTTGAGGACCGGAGCCTGCCGGAGCTGCCCGCGGGGACGCCCGAGGCGATCGCCGCGGAGTTCCGCGCGCTGCTCGACCAGACCCGCCAGAGCGCGGCGGACGTCGTCGCGGCTGCGGTCCAGCGTCCGGTCGAGTCCACTGTGGACGTATCGCTCGCCGCGATGCCGTACCTGCGCGACCACCGGTTCTTCCGGCAGCGCGACGACTGGCCCGACGAGACCGACTTCCGCCCGGTGGTGCCCGCGACCACGCTGGTGGACCTCGCCTGCCGGGCCGTCGAACGGACGTGGCCGGGCACGACCGCGGCCACAGTGCGCGACGCGGTGTTCTCGCGGTGGCTGATCGCCGCTCCCGCCCAGCAGGTGCCGCTGTCGCTCAGCCGCCGGGGCGACCAGGTGACTGTCGAGATCGGACCGTACGCACTGCTGACCGTCGAGCTGGGCGCGTACCGGCCACCGCCGCCCCGCGCGCGGATTCCAGCGCCGGAAACCCCGCCGCCGTTGGCCGCGGCCGAAATCTACGCACGCCGCGAGATGTTCCACGGCCCGGCGTACCAAGGCTTGGCCCGGCTGACCGGTCTCGGCGAACAGCACATCCGGGGCGAGCTGGTGGTGCCGTCCGCTCCCGGCGGGCTGCTCGACAACGTGGGCCAGCTGCTGGGCTGCTGGCTGATGGCGACCCGGACCGACGATCTGCTCGCCTTCCCCCGCTCGATCGGCCGGATCACCTGGCACGGCGCGGAACCCGGACCGGGCACCCGGGTCGAATGCCTGGTGCGAACGCGGCTGCCCCGGCCGGACGTGCTGGAAATGGACGCCGAACTGGTGCGCGACGGCCAGGTGCTCGCGACCGTCGAGGGCTGGCGGGACGTCCGGTTCCCGTGCGACCGCGCGGCCCATCGCGTCTACGCCTTCCCGCACCAGCACCTGCTTTCCGAGCGCCTGGACGGCGGTCGCGTGTCTGTCACCGACCGCTGGCCGACGGTCGCCGCGCGCGAGATTTACGCCGGTGTCTACCTCGCGGCCGAGGAACGGGCCGAATTCGCCGCGGTACCACCGCGCGAGCAGCGTGGCTGGCTGCTGACCCGGATCGCGGCGAAGGACGCTGTCCGCGCGGAGTTGGCCGAAGAGATTTACCCAGCCGAGATCCGCGTGCATGCCGACGGCCGGGTGTCCGGCCGGGGTCGGGAGCTGCCTCGTTTCGCTGTTTCCGTTGAGCTGAACGGGGACACCGCCATCGCACAACTCAGGAGCACGACATGACCATCGACCACGCCTCGGCTGTCTTCGACGTCGTCGCGGAACTGCTCGGCGAGCTGGTCGGCGACGCCGACGTGCTCGGCGCCGAGATCACGCCCGACACGACGTTCCACGAAGACCTGCAGCTGGAAAGCATCGACCTGGTGACCTTCGCGAGCATCCTGGCCGAGCACTTCGGCGAGGACGTCAACCTCGCCGAGTACCTGGCGGAGAAGGACCTCGACGACGTCATCGGGCTGACCGTCGGCGACATCGCCCGGTTCGTGGGGGAGCGCACGTGCCCACGATGACGGTGAACGGGCTGCGCACCAACGTGCAGCTCGTCCGCGCGGGCGGCGCCGAGACCGTGGTGTTCCTGCACGGCATGGGCACCGACAGCCTCGCGAGCTTCTACCTGACGCTCGCGCCCCCGGTCGCGGCCGCGGGCATCGACGTGATCAGCTACGACCTGCGCGGCCACGGCAAGACCGAGCGGCCGGTGCGGGGCTACACCCTGGCCGATTTCGTCGCCGACCTCGACGATCTGCTGGGCCAGCTCGGCGTCGAGCAGCCGGTGCACCTGGTGGGCAACAGCTTCGGCGGGACGCTCGCCTACAGCTACGCGGTCGCCAACCCGTCGCGGGTCCGCAGCATCGTCTGCATCGAATCGGAGCCCGCGACCGAGGCGTGGGCCGGGAAAATGAGCGAAATCCTCGCGCACACCGTGCGTTTCCTCCAGGAAGAGGAGAGTTTCGACTGGATCGAGGCGAACTTCAGCGCGCACCACCGGCGGCTGGCGCGCCTGGCCGCCGAGCGGATCACGTCCACGAAAATGGCCGAGGAGGTGCCGCTCGGGCCGCTGCTCTCCTGGGAACAGGTAGCGGCGATCGGCTGCCCGGTGCTGTCCGTGCTGGGCAGCCACGGCTACCAGGCCGACGACCTCGAAGCGCTCACCTCGATGCTCCCGCGCGGCGAACTGCACGTGTTCGAAGGGCAGGGGCATTCGGTGCTCGTGGAACAGCATCGCGAGGTGCGCAAACTGGTGCTGGAATGGATCGGACGGCATTCGGCATGAGGTTCCTGCTCGTCGTCCCGCCGCTGGCCGGGCACATCGCACCGCTGCGCGGGGTGGCCGAGGAGCTGTCCGCGCGCGGCCACGAGGTGGCTTGGTGCGGGCCCTCGCCGGGAGTGTCCGGACTGGTCGCCGGGCAGGTGTTCGCGGCGGGCGACTCCCGGCCGTTTTCGGTGGCGCTGCGGCCTCCGGAGCTGCGCGGATTCGCCGCGTTGAAGTACCTCTGGGAGTCCTATCTGGTCCCGCTCGCCGACGCGATGGTTCCCGGCGTCCAACTCGCCGTCGACGCTTTCCGCCCCGACGTCGTCGTGGCCGACCAGCAGGCGCTGGCGGGCCCGCTGGTCGCCGCCCGCCGCGGGCTGCCGTGGGCGACGTCGGCCTCGACGTCCACCGAACTGGCCGATCCGCTCGCCTCGATGCCGAGGATCGCGTCGTGGGTGGCCGGGCTCCAGACGGGATTGTGCGCACGGCACGGAGCCCGCGTCGCCGACCTGCGGTTCTCCCCGCACCTGGTGCTGGCGTTCACGACGCGCGCCCTGGCCGGGCGGCCACGGGTTTCCGCACCGGTCTGTTACGTCGGCCCGGTGCTTCCCGCTTCCCCCAACGGGTTTGCGAGGTCCTTTGTGGACACTCGACCGCTCGTGGTGGTGACTCTCGGCACGTCGAATGCTGCGGCGGGAGAGCGGTTTCTCGCCGAGAGCGTCGCCGCGCTGGCCGGAATGCCGCACGTCCAGGGGCTGGTCGTCGATCCGACCGGCACGCTGGAGAGCGAGGAAGTCGCGCTGGCGTGGCGGATCCCGCAGGTCGAGGTCTTCGCGCAGGCGTCGGTCGTGGTCTGCCACGGCGGGCACAACACCGTGTGCGAAGCACTGGCGGCCGGGTTGCCGCTGGTGCTCGCCCCGATCCGTGATGACCAGTCGATGCTGGCTCAGCAAGTGGTCGCGGCGCAGGCGGGGATCCGGGTGCGTTTCGATCGTGCTCGCGCTGCCGACATCCGTGCGGCGGTGGAGTCGGCCGAGAAGTATCGCGCGGGTGCGGCGCGGATCGGCGCGTCGTTCGCCGCGGCTGGGGGCGCGCCGGAGGCGGCGTCTCGGCTGGAGGCGTTGGTGCCGGCGGGCTAGCTTCGGTCGCGGAACGTCCGCGCGGCCAACGTGCTCCCCACCACCGCAGCCACCGCCGCGATCGCCAGTGCCGCCGCGACCGACCAGCCGACCGGGCGGGCCAAGGCCAGCGCTCGGGTCGCGTCGATCGCGTACGTCAGCGGGTTGACCGCCGACACCGCGCGGACCCACTGCGGCATCGAGTCCAGCGGCATGTACGCGCTGGAGGAGAACATCAGCGGGAACATCACCACGAACGACGCTGCCTGAAGCGTCTCGGCCTTGCGCAGCCACGTCGTGATCGCGACGAACACCCAGCTCAGACACCAGCCCACGACCAGCGTCAGCACCAGAGCCAGGCTGAGCCCGAGCACCCCGCCGGCCGGGCGGAAGCCGAGGAACAGCACGCTCGCGGCCGAGGTCACGATCAGTTGCACGCACAGCCGCGCGGAATCGGCGAGGGTGCGGGCCACCAGCACCGAGAACAGCGAGATCGGCAGGCAGCGCAGCCGCGCGGTGAACCCGCTGTAGATCTCCGCGAGCAGGCCCGCGCCCGAACTCATGGCGGTCGTCATCGAGATGTTGACCAGCGTCGCGGGCACCAGGAAATTCACGTATCCCTGATAGGCCGCGACACTCGGCAGCGCGCCGACGCCGCTGAACACCTGGCTGAAGAGCAGCAGCAGAACGACTGGTTGCAGCAAGCCGAAGAACACCAGCCGCCAGTCGCCGAACGCGGTGCGCAGCGAGCGGGCGGCGAGTACGCGGACCTGGGTCCAGAAGGTGGTTTCGGGCCACCTCGGCGGATCGGCGAGGACCGCGGCCGGTGCGCGGTGGCGGGATCGCGTCACGAGTTCGCGGCTGCCGTGTGCAGGGACAGGTACACGTCGTCGAGCGTCGGCTCGGTCACCGTCAGGTCCCGCAGCGGAGCTTCGGCCGCGTCGAGCGCGCGCACCAGCATTGTGATGTCACCGGGGCCGCGCAGCGGAACGGTCAGCGTCAGCCCGGCGCGGCCCGCTGAAAGACCGAGGCGGGACACCGCGTCCACCGCGCGGCGCACGGTGAGTTCGCTGCCCAGGGTCAGCGTCGCGGTGCGGCTGCCGAGCCGCGCTTTGAGCTGGGCAGGCGTGCCGGAGACGGTGATGCGCCCGAGCCCGAGCACGACGACGTGGTCGGCCAGCCGGTCCGCCTCTTCGAGATACTGGGTGGTCAGCACGATCGTGGTGCCGCGCGCGGCCAGTTCCTCGACGACGTTCCACAACGCGGCCCGGCTCACCGGGTCGAGTCCGGTGGTCGGCTCGTCGAGGAACAGCACTTCCGGCGCGCCCACCAGCCCGGCGGCCAGGTCGAGCCGCCGCCGCATGCCGCCGGAGTAGGTCCCGGCGGGCCGGTCCGCCGCGTCCTCGAGCCCGAACGACGCGATCAGTTCGGCGGCGCGCGCTCGCGCCTGCGCCGGTTTCGCGCCCAGCAGCCGCGCGATCAGCAGCAGGTTCCCGCGTCCGGACAATGCGTCGTCGACCGCGGTGAACTGCCCGGTGACCCCGATCCGCCGCCGGATCGCGCGCCCGCGCCGGACGACGTCGTGCCCGCAAACCCGGGCGGTGCCGGAACTCGGCCGGATCCGCGTGCTGAGAATGTCGATCAGCGTGGTTTTCCCGGCTCCGTTGTGCCCGAGGACCGCGAGCACCGTCCCGGGGGCGACGGCGAGGCTGATCCCCGCGAGCGCGGTGACTTCGCGGTACTTCTTCACGAGGTCCGTCACGGCGATGACCGGCGGGCGCATGGCCGCTCCTTCCCTTTCCCGGAAAAGGTAACGAGAGGCCGCCGGGAAAAGCAAGAACCCGGCCGCCCGCTGTCCTCGGCGTAACAGTTTTCCGCGCGGCGAATAGCACGCGCGTGACAAGTCATGAGCCAGGTGACCCTTTTGCGGCAAGGCATTCCGGCCGGTGTGACAAAGAAATAGCCGGGAGGTGGTGCGCGGGCAATCGCGGCGGTATTTTCCGGAAACATTGTCCCGATTCCCCGAGGTGACGAGCCGTGAAGTTTCCGTGGAAGTCGAGAAAAGCGGCCGGCGCGCTGGCCGCCCTGACCGTCGCGAGCGCCGCGGCGGCCGCCACGCTGGCCGGGGCCGGGCTGTCGCAAGCCGCGCCGGCCAGCCTGACCCTGAACTACACCTGCCCGTTCCCGCTCATCGGCGACCAGGTGCTCGCGGTGAAGATCGACACCAACCTGCCGGACAACGCGGTCGCGGGTTCGGCGTCCACCCCGATCAAGTTCGACGTGGACGTCACCGTCCCGGAGACCGCGACCGAAGGCCTCGCACTGGTCGGCGCCACAACCCTGGACGGCTCGGCCAAGGCGGCGGCCCAGCTCAAGTATCCCGTCGACAAGACGCTGAACCTCGGCCTCCCGCTCACGATCCCCTCGACGCCGGTGCCGCCGTCCGGCGCGTTCCACGTCAAAACCAGCGGCCAGGCCCCGGCCGTGACGTTCCCCAGCGCGGGCACCGCGTCGGTGACCGTCGGGAACTTCAGCACGACGATGACCCCGCGCACCGCGTCCGGCCAGCCCACCGACCTCGGCACGTTCACCTCGGACTGCGTCGTCGTCCCCGGCCAGAACCAGCAGCTGGGCACCTTCGAGATCAAGCCCGGCGGAGGCACGACGACGCCGACCTCCCCGACTTCCTCGACCTCCTCGACCGTGCCGACCTCGTCCACCGAGCCGACCCAGCCGACCTCGCCAACGTCGCCAACGTCGTCCACCGAGCCCACTCAGCCGACGTCTCCGACCGAGCCCACGTCGACACAGCCGACTTCGCCCACCCCGTCGACGTCGTCCACTGAGCCGACCCAACCCACTTCCTCGACGCAGCCGACGTCCTCCACGGAACCGACGCAGCCCACGTCCCCGACCCAGCCGACGTCATCCACCGAGCCGACGCAACCCACCTCGCCAACCTCACCGACGTCGTCGACCGAGCCAACCCAGCCGACGTCCTCGACGCAACCGACCTCGCCGACCTCCTCCACCGAACCAACCCAGCCGACGTCCCCGACCCAATCCACGGAACCGACCACCCAGCCGACCCAGCCCACCACCACGCCGCCGGGCAGCACCTCCTTCACCTACTCGCTCCGCGGCAAAACCACGCTCAAGCAACTGCACGCCACCCTGCCGCTCGGCCCCGGCAAGCTCGAAGCGAAGCTCGACGCGGCCGCGGGCACGTTCGACGCCCGGTTCGCCCTGCCCGCATCGGACGTGCACTTCCGGCTGCTCGGCTTCCTCCCCGCCTCCGCGACGGTCAAGCTGAGCCAGGCAGGCGCGATCGACGGCACCTTCGCCGACGGGACGGCCAAGGCGAACGCCAAGGTGGACGTCCGGCTCGCCAAGGTGCGCCTGCTCGGCTTCCCGGTCATGACCTCGAACTCCTGCCGCACGAAAACTCCGGCTCAAGTCCCGCTCGCGTCGCCGTCCGGGTTCGACCCCGCCGCCGGCGGCAAGCTGACCGCGACCTACGCCATTCCGGCATTCACCGGCTGCGGTTTCCTGACCGGGCTGATCACCGATCTCGCCTCCGGTCCGGGCAACAAACTGGACGTGACGCTCACCCGGAAGTGAATTCGTCCCGCGAAAACGCCGACCGGCGTGACAAGAACACGAAAATCCTTGTGCGGCAACGAGAATCGGCATTAGCTTCGGAAAGGATCGCCTTCGATGAGGAAGTCCGAATGTCTGCGCTGACCCGGTTCTCGCTGCCGCTGGTGCTGGTGCTGGTGCTGGCCGCGTTCTCGCTGGGCTCCGCGCAAGCCGCGCCCGGCGACAACGCGCCAGCACCGGCGCCCGCTGCCGTCAATTTCCCCGTCGGGTTCTATGTCGGCGACGCACAGCAGCCCACCACCAGCCACGTCGCGAAGCTGGGTTCGGACATCAGCTTTCCGCAGGGCCGGTTCGACGGCGCCCTGCTCGGCCTCAGCGGCCGCGTGCCGCTGACCGGCAAGCTCAGCATCCCCGTGACCGAAAGCTATTTCGTCGCCTTCCGCTTCATGCCCGCCACCGGCACGGTCGAACTCGTCCCGGACGGCGACGTCACCGGCACCACCCAGGTGCTGACCGGCAAGGACACCAACTGCAAGCAGACGGGGACCAACCTTTGCGCCGATTCCGAGGTCACCGCGAAGGTCTTCGTGAAGCTGTCGAACGTCAAAGTGGACGGCAAGCCGCTCGACGTCGGCCCGGACTGCCGCACCGCCCAGCCCGCCGAGGTGACCCTGAAAGCCTTGCTGCCGCTGGCTTTCCCCGCGCCGCCGGCGAAGGTGACGACCACCTTCACGACGCCGCCGTTCGCCGGCTGCGTCGGCCATGAGGACTACAGCCGCTTGTTCACCGGGCTGGTTTCCGGGCCGGGCAACACTTTGACGACCGATCTGGTGCTCCGCTGCGTCGGCAGCTCGGGCCCGAACGGGTGCGGGACGGCGCCGTGACGACCCTGCTGACCCAGCTCCCGCAACGGGCGGCGAGCGGCCTGCGCGAGTTCGGCCGGATGTGCGCGATGGGGCTGGACATCATCCTCGCGATGTTCCGCCGTCCCTACCAGGTCCGGGAATTCGTCCAGCAGTTCTGGTTCATCGCCAGCGTGTCCATCTCGCCGGCGATCCTCGTCTCCATCCCTTTCGGCGCGGTGATCTCGCTGCAGCTCGGCTCGCTCACCAGCCAGATCGGCGCGCAGCAGTTCAACGGCGCGGCGAGCGTGCTGGCCGTCGTGCAGCAGGCCAGCCCGATCGTCACGACGCTGATCATCTCCGGCGCGGGCGGCAGCGCGATCTGCGCCGACCTCGGTGCGCGCACCATCCGCGAGGAGATCGACGCGATGGAGGTGCTCGGCGTTTCGGTGATCCAGCGCCTGGTCGTGCCGCGCGTGCAGGCGGCGGTTCTCGCGTGCGTCCTGCTCAACGGCCTGGTCAGCGTGGTCGGCGTGCTCGGCGGCTACTTCTTCAACGTCATCGTCCAGGGCGGCACTCCCGGGGCCTACCTGGCCAGCTTCAACGCGCTCGCGCAGCTGTCCGATCTCGTTGCCAGCTCGGTGAAAGCGGTCATCTTCGGCTTCCTCGCCGGGGTGGTGGCGTCCTACCGCGGCCTGAACCCGAAGGGCGGGCCGAAGGGGGTCGGCGACGTCGTCAACCAGTCGGTCGTCATCACGTTCCTGCTGCTGTTCTTCGTCAACACCGTGCTGACCGCCCTGTACCTGCAACTCGTTCCGGCGAAGGGAACCTGAGTGGTCAACCTCAGCAAGCCCGGCGACAAGCTGTTCGACCTCGGCGACCAGCTGCTGTTCTACGTCCGCGCGATCGCGGCCGTCCCGCTCGCGGTGACCCGCTACTCCCGCGAGGTCGTGCGGCTGCTGGCCGAGGTGACGTTCGGCAGCGGCGCGCTCGCGGTGATCGGCGGCACGATCGGCGTGATGGTCGGGCTGTGCGTGTTCACCGGCGTCACGGTGGGACTGCAGGGATTCAGCGCGCTCAACCAGATCAACATCTCGGCGATGACGGGCTTCCTGACCGCGTACTTCAACACCCGGGAGATCGCGCCGCTCGTCGCCGGGCTCGCGCTTTCGTCCACAGTGGGCAGCGGGTTCACCGCCCAGCTCGGCGCGATGCGGATCTCCGAGGAGATCGACGCGCTCGAGGTGATGGCCGTGCGAAGCATGCCCTACTTGGTGACGAC
Source organism: Amycolatopsis sp. VC5-11 (assembly GCF_037034185.1). Taxonomy (NCBI): domain Bacteria; kingdom Bacillati; phylum Actinomycetota; class Actinomycetes; order Pseudonocardiales; family Pseudonocardiaceae; genus Amycolatopsis; species Amycolatopsis sp. VC5-11. Next base: position 26,581 of record NZ_JBAGKF010000024.1, read on the forward strand.
GCGGATCGTCGCCGGGTTCGTCGCGATCATCCCGCTGTACGTCATCGGACTGCTGATCTCCTACCTCGGCTCCCGGCTGACCACGGTCGTCTTCTTCGGACAGTCCGGCGGCACCTACGACCATTACTTCACGCTGTTCCTGCCGCCCGGCGACGTGCTGTGGTCCTTCGGGAAAGTACTGGTCTTCAGCGTCGGCGTGATCCTCACGCACTGTTTCTACGGTTACCGCGCGAGCGGCGGACCGGCGGGCGTCGGCGTCGCGGTGGGCCGGGCCGTGCGGACGTCCATCGTGCTGATCAGCGTGCTCGACCTGTTCCTCTCGCTCGCGATCTGGGGCGCGACCACCACGGTCAAGGTGTCCGGATGAACCGGGCGGCCACGCAGCTGGCCGGGGTCGCGTTCCTCGGCGTGCTCGCCCTGCTCGGGTACCTCGCGGTGGCGATCTATGACAAGGATTTCGACGACTCGGTGCTGGTGACGTTGGAAGCGGACCGGGTCGGCAGCCAGCTCGCGCCGACGGCCGAGGTGAAGGTCAAGGGGGTGCCCTTCGGCGAGGTACGGGCAGTACGCAGCACGCCGTCCGGAGCCGAGATCGACTTGGCCCTCGACCCGGCGAAGATCGGGCAACTGCCGGGCAACGTCTCCGCGCGGCTGCTGCCGAAGACGGTGTTCGGCGAGCGGTACGTCAACCTCGTGCTGCCCGCTCACCCGGTTGGCGCGCTGCGTGCCGGCGACGTCATCACGCAGGACCGCTCGGCCAACGCGATCGAGCTGGAGCGCGTGCTCGGCGATCTGCTGCCGCTGCTGCGGGCGGTTCAGCCGGAGAAGCTGAACAGCTCGCTCGGCGCGATCTCGCTCGCCCTCGACAACCGCGGGAAACCGCTGGGCGACAGCATCGTGCAGCTGCAGGACCTGCTGGCCAAGCTGAACCCGTTGCTGCCGCAGTTCAAGGCGGACATCACCGGACTCGCCGACGCCGCCGACGTCTACACCGGCGCGGCGCCGGACATCCTCCAAGCCTTGAGCGATTTGTCGACTACCGCGAAGACCATTGTGGACACTCGCGCCGACCTGGGCAGTCTCTACTCGAGCGTGACCGGGGCAGCCGGGAACCTGAACGATTTCCTGCGGAAGAACGCGGACAACCTCATCGGGGTGTCCGCCGCGAGCAGGCCGTCGCTGGAGCTGCTGTCGCGGTACTCGCCCGAGTTTCCGTGCCTGTTCGACGCTGTCAACCGGCTCAAGCCGTTGATGGAGAAGGCGCTCGGCAAGGGAACGAACGAACCGGGCCTGCACGTGACGCTGACTGTGCAGGACCCGCGCGACAAGTACGTGCCCGGCCGCGACAGCCCGCGCTACGACGCGACGGGCGGCCCGAAGTGCTACGGCGGCGGTGCGGCCCCGGGAGGCGATCTCGGCCCGGCGAACTCGCCGGGGGAGCGCCAGCTGGTCGCCGAACTTTTACGGCCCTCGTTGGGAGAGGTGCCGGATTGGAGCAGTGTCCTCATCGGACCGGCACTGCGCGGAACGGAGGTGACTGTCCGATGAGGAGCGTCGCGGGACCTGCGTTCAAGGGGTTGCTTTTCTTTGTCGTCACCGTGTGCGCGACCGCGGTGCTGGCGATCACGATCGCCAACTCGGGCGTGGGCACGACGGTTGGCTACACCGCCCGCTTCACCGACGCGACCTCGGTCAACCCCGGCGACGAGGTCCGGATGGCCGGCGTGCGGATCGGCCAGGTCGACGAGGTGCGCGTGGTCGAGCACCGGCTCGCCGACGTCACCTTCTCCGTCGACCGGACCCACCGGCTCACCGCCGCGGCCTCGGTCGTGATCCGCTACCGCAACCTGGTCGGGCAGCGCTACCTCTCGGTCGACCCCGGTGCCGCCGAAACCGCCCCGACGCTCGGTGACGGCGCGCTGATCCCGTCGGACAAGACGAAACCGGCGCTCGACCTGACCACCTTGTTCAACGGCTTCAAACCGCTTTTCCAAGCCCTGTCGCCAAAAGACGTCAACCAGCTGTCCTTCGAGATCATCCAGGTCCTCCAAGGCGAGGGCAGCACGATCGAAAGCCTGCTGCAGCACACGGCGTCGCTGACGTCCACTTTGGCCGGAAAGGACGCCGTGATCGGCAAGGTGATCGGCAACCTCAACACGCTCCTCGACACCGTGAACGCGCAGGGCGACCAGTTCGACGCCCTCGTGGACACGACAGCACAACTCGTCACCGGTCTGGCCGCGGACGCGAAACCGATCGGGCAGGCCATCGGCGGCCTCGGCGAACTCACGACATCCACCGCCGGGCTGCTGCAGGACGGCCGCCAGCCGCTCAAGGACAGCATTTCCGCGCTCGGCGACCTGTCCAAGAACCTCGCCGACAACACCCCGGTGTTCGAGCAGTTCCTCGCCAACCTGCCGAAGAAACTCGACCGCATCGGCACGATCTTCTCCTACGGCTCGTGGGCGAACTTCTACCTCTGCTCCGTGCAGACTGACGCGAAGCCCGCGCCGGGCGGACCGATGCCTGGCATTCCGGTGACCGCTGCGAGGTGCCGGTGAAACCGCCGCGCATCAAGCCGTTCCGGCTGCGCAACCCCATCGCCGTCGGTGCGGTGACCGCGCTGGTGATGGCACTGATCGGCACCGCGACCTTCTTCTCCGACGACCTGCCGATCATCGGCGGCGGCACGACCTACAAGGCGGAGTTCCGCGAGGCCGCCGGGCTCCGGCCCAACGACGAGGTCCGGGTCGCCGGGGTGAAGGTCGGCGAGGTCACCGAGGTCGGGCTGGCCGGCGACCACGTCGAGGTGCTGTTCCGCGTCAAGGACGCCTGGGTGGGCAACCGGACGACCGCGGCGATCAAGATCAAGACCCTGCTGGGCCAGAAGAACCTCGTGCTCGACCCAGTCGGCGACGGCGAGCTGAACCCGGACCAGCCGATCCCGGTCGAGCGCACGAGTTCGCCGTACGACGTCACCGCGGTTTTCAACGACCTGGCCGGGACCGTCGGAGCCATCGACACCGGCCAGCTGGCACAGGCGTTCCGCACGCTGTCGGAGACGCTCGGCGCGTCGGCGCCCAGCGACGTCCGGACCGCGTTCAACGGGATCGCCGCCCTGTCCCAAACGCTCGCGTCCCGCGACGACGAGCTGGTGAAGCTGTTCCAGAACACCAACAAGGTCTCGAAGACCCTCGGCGAGCGCTCCGGTCAGATCCAGGCCCTCATCCGCGACGGCACCACGCTGCTCAAGGAACTGAACGACCGCAAGGACGCGATCGCGAAGCTGTTCAGCGGCGTCAAGAACCTGTCGATCCAGCTGCGCGGACTGGTCGCGGAGAACCAGAAAACCCTGGGTCCCGCACTCGACCAGCTCGACCGCGTCGCGACCGTGCTCCAGCGGAACCAGGGGCGGCTCGAGGACAGCCTCCGGCTCGCTGGCCCGTTCTACCGGCTGCTCGGCAACGCCGTCGGCAACGGCCGCTGGATCGACACCTATCTGTGCGGGCTCGTCCCGAACGGCGCCGCACCGGGCAGCTGCCTGCCACCGAAGAACGGGGGGCGCTGATGGCGCACCAGCTCATCGACCTGGGAGCCCACGCGCGACGGCGGGCCCGGCTGCGCGCGCTCGCGCTCGGGGTGGTGTGCGCGCTCTTGGTCACGGCGGGATGGCAGCTGGCGACCGCGCCGCGCGAGCGCACCGTGACGGCGTATTTCAGCGCGGCCGTCGGCATCTACCCGAACTCGGACGTGCGCGTCCTCGGGGTCGCCATCGGCTCGGTGTCCCAAGTGGAGCCGAACGGCACCGACGTCAAAGTGACCATGACGCTCAAGCCGGACGTGCGGCTGCCCGCGAACGCCGGCGCGGTCGTCATCACGCCCAGCCTCGTCGCCGATCGGTACGTGCAGCTCACGCCCGTCTTCACCGGCGGGCCCGAACTGCCCGACGGCGCGTCGATCCCGCGCGAGCGCACCGCGACGCCGGTCGAGGTCGACGATCTGCTGCGCAGCCTCAACCAGCTGATGGCGGCGCTCGGCCCGCAGGGCGCGAACAAGGACGGCGCGGTCAGCGACGTCCTCACGAAGTCGGCCGCGTACCTCGACGGCAACGGCGCGACGATCGGGCAGGCGATCAAGAATCTCGGCGAATTCGCCCGCGCGGCAAGCGATTCCAAGGACGACCTGTTCAGCTCGGTGGACAACATCAGCAAGTTCACCGCGATGCTCGCCGCGAACGACGGCCAGGTGAAACAGGCCATCGCGCAGATCTCGTCGCTCAGCAAGGTCCTCGCCGACCAGCGCGACCAGTTCTCCGGCGCGCTGACCGAACTGACCCAGGCACTCGGCGTCGTGCAGGGATTCATCAAGGACAACCGGGGCAAGGTGCAGTCCGATGTGGACAAACTGGCCGGGGTCACGAAGGTGCTGGTGAACCAGAAGGACTCGCTCGCCGAGGCGCTGAGCGCCGCCCCGAACGCGCTGACCAACCTGCTCGGAGCCTACGACCCGGACGCCGGCGTCATCGACGGCCGCGGCAACCTCCTCGAATTCCCGGAGACGAAATGAAATCCCTGGCGAAGGCCGCGGCGGTGCTGACGCTGGTCCTGGTCACCACCGGATGCGGGACGGGGGTGAGCGTGTACGACCTCCCGCTGCCCGGCGGCGCCGCGCTCGGCGACCACCCGATCCACGTCACCGCGAGCTTCGCCGACGTGCTGGACCTCGTGCCGCAGTCCGGCGTCAAGGTCAACGACGTGCCGGTCGGCCAGGTCACCAAGGTGCGGCTCGCGCCGGACGGGCACAGCGCGATCGTGGACCTGGTGCTCAACGGCGACGTCGACCTGCCCGCCAATGCCGTCGCGCGGCTGCGGCAGGCCAGCATCCTCGGCGAGAAGTTCGTCGAGCTGGCCCCGCCGCCCGACGCGACCCCGGCAGGCAGGCTGGTGGACCGGGCGGTCATCCCGCTCGACCGCTCCACGCTGACCCCGCAGATCGAGGAGGTCTTCGGCGCGCTTTCCCTGTTGCTCAACGGCGGCGGCGTGGCGCAGGTCCAGAACATCAGCCACCAGCTCAACGCGGCGCTCGGCGGCAAGGAAACCGCGGCCCGCAGTCTGCTGTCCAGTTTGGACACGCTGGTCAAGGGGCTCGACGAACAACGCGGCGAGATCACCCGGGCGATCGAGAGCGTCAACCGGCTCGCCGAAACGCTGAACGCGCACACCGACCAGATCACCACGACGCTCAACGGCCTGACCCCGGGCATCAGCGTGCTCAACCAGCAGCGGGAGGCGCTGGTCGGGATGCTCAAATCGCTCGACGGGCTGACCTCGGTCGCCGTCACCACGGTCAACCGCAGCAAGGACGACCTGGTCGCCGACCTCCAGGCCCTCGCGCCCCTGCTGCGGCGGCTGGCCGATTCCGGGGACAAGCTGCCGAAGGCGATGGAGATGATCTTCACCTTCCCGTTCCCGGACGCCGCGCTGGACGCGATCCGCGGCGACTACCTCAACGGCTTCCTCAAGACAGGCCACTGATGCTGACCCGGTTCGTGCGCGTCCAGGTGACGCTGTTCGTCGTCATCGCCGTTGTCGGCGTGGCCTACGTCGGGGCCACTTATGCCGGTCTGGACAAGGTGTTTTTCGGCCGCGGTTACACCGTGAAGGCGCAATTCCCCACCGGCGGCGGCATTTTCACCAACGCCGAGGTCACGTATCGGGGAGTGCCGATCGGCCGGGTCGGGCAGCTCCGGCTCACGTCCGCTGGAATGGAAGCGGATCTCGAGATCGATTCCGGCACCGCATCCGTCCCCGCCGACACCGAAGCCGTCGTCGCCGATCGGTCGGCGGTCGGCGAGCAGTACGTCGACCTGCGGCCGCGCACCGCTGGCGGGCCAATGCTGCACGACGGTTCGGTGATCACCCAGGACAACACGAAGATCCCGCTTCCGGTGGACACCGTGCTGTCTACTGTGGACTCTTTCGCGTCGTCGGTGCCCAAGCCCGCCCTGCGCACCGTCGTCGACGAGCTGTACAACGCGACGTCCGGCGCCGGTCCCGCGCTGGACCAGCTGGTCGGCCGCGGCATCGAGTTCGTGCAAGCCGCGAGCGCGCACGTCGCGCCCCTGACCCAGCTCGTCACCGACGCACACACCGTGCTGGACACCCAGGCGCAGCAGGCGGACGCGATCCGCAGCTTCGGCGCCAATGCCAAACTGCTCGCGTCGACCTTGAAGCAATCCGACGGGGACCTCCGCAAGCTCATTCCGGCAGTGCCCGCCGCGGCGAACGAGGTCGGTTCGCTGATCCGCGACTCCGGTCCGCAGCTGGGCGTGCTGCTCGCGAACCTGCTCACCACCGCGGACGTCCTCGAATCCCGGCAAAGCGGGATCCGGCAGCTGCTGATCACCGCGCCGCGGGCAGTCGGCGCGGCCAGCGCGGTCGTCCGGCCGGACGGGGCGCATTTCGGACTGTCGCTGTCGTTCTTCGACCCGCCGCCGTGCACGACGGGATACACGACGCCGTATCGCGACGGTCTCGACACCTCGACCAGGCCGCTGAACACCGCCGCACGGTGCGCGCTGCCGAAGGGCGACCCGACGAACGTGCGCGGCTCGCAAAACGCACCGGGAGGACAGCCGTGAGGATTTTCGCGTCGCTGGCCCAGATCGCCGCGGTCCTCGCGACCGCGGCGGCCGGCTGGACCGGGTACACCTGGTGGCAAGCCGCGCACGACGACGGCGTCGCGCGCGCGGTCGTCCGGGAGGATGCCTTGCAAGCCGGGCGTTCCGCGATCGCCGGACTGACCACTTTGGACTACCGGCAGGCGGCGGCCGGATACCAGCACTGGCTGGACGTGTCCGGCGGCGCGCTGCACGACGAGCTGGCGCAAGATCGCCAAGGCAGCCTCGACCGGATCGCCCAGGCGAAAACCGTCACCACCGGGAAGGTGACCGACGCCGCGGTGACCGAAGTGGACACTGGCGCGGGCACGGCGAAGCTGATCACCTCCGTGGAACTGGTCGTGACGCCCGCCGGTCAGGAGGCGGTGACCAAACGGTCCCGGTTCCAGGCCGAGCTGACCCGCGCTCCGGACGGATGGCGGGTCACCGCACTGGGCCAAGTCCCGGCAGGGGAGGCACCGTGACCACGCGAACGAAGAAACGGGTCGTGAAAGTAGCCGGACGCCACGGTGATCCGGCACCGGAACCGGACGACACCGTCGAAGAGCCAGCGGCACTGGTCGAGGAGCCTGCCTCGTCGCCGCGGAAGCGCCGAGCACCACTGGTTTTCGCGGCCGTCGCCGTCGTGATGGCCGCGCTGGCGGTGTGGTTCACCGTCGAGGCGCGCGACACGAACGCGGTGGTGGCACACAACACCGCGCTGTCCGACGTGTCGGGCACCGCGGACGCGGGCAAACAGATCAGCTCCGCGCTCGGCGCGCTTTTCTCCTACCGCTACGACGATCCGGCCCGCAACGACCGGGCGGCCAAGGACCTGCTGACCGGGTCCGCGCTCACCCAGTACACCCGGTTGTTCGGCCAGGTCCGCCAGCTCGCCGCCGAACAGAAGCTCGTCGTGACCTCGACCGCCGTCGCGTCCGGGGTGAAGCTCCTGGACGGAGATCGCGCGGCCCTGCTGGTGTTCCTCGACCAGACCGGCACGCGCGGCGACGGGCAGCGCAGCACCGGGGCCGCGCAGCTGAGCGTCACCGCCGAACGGATCGACGGGAAGTGGCGGATCACCGGGATGTCCGCCGCCTGAACGCTCCGGCAAAGTGCGTGAGGGGAACCCTGCGGGAATCTGATTCCGTCAGGGTTCCCCTCACACATCTCCGCGCCGGGGCAGCGTTCAGACCAGGGTCGCGCGGAGGGCGAGGATCAGCTCGAAACGGTCGTCCGGGTCCCACAACCGGCCCTCGAACATCGTCTCCAGCTCCTGGGCGCGTGCGCGCACGGTCTGCGGATGGATCGCGAGCCGGTCCGCCACCTCGCGGACGTTCCCGCGCGTCTCCAGCCAGGCCAGCAACGTCCTGGCCAACCGGCTGTACTGCTTCGCCGTCAAGGCGGCCAGCGGAGCCAGCCGGCGGCGGGAGACATTCGCCGGGAGCAATGGATCCTTGTGCAGCAACAGGGTTGAGAGATGATCCGCGCACCAGATCAGCGGCTCGTCCGGGAGCACGTTGGCGGCGACCAGCTGCAACGCCTCCCGCGCCGCCGTCAGCGAGCGGCCCGCGCGGTGCGGGGGCACCGGCGGGCCGACCGCCGCCCGATGTCCCGACAAGGCGGCGGTGAGCGGGCCTCGTTCCTCGGGTATCGCCAGCAACAACCGCGGCGCCGCGTCTTCGAGGTCTTCGAGAGCGTCGAGCCCGACGACGTCGGCCGGTCCGTCGAAAGCGACCGCGACCAACCGCCCTGGCAACGGCCACGCCGCGTCCGAGGCGGCTTCCTCGAGGATCTGGATCGGGGTCGGCGGGTCGGAGAGCAGCAGATCCAGCAGCCGGCGCCGGCGGCGTTCCCGCGCGCCCGTCGCCCGGGCCCGAGCGGCGGCGTGTCCTTCCACCGACAACGCCGACAGCTCGTCGATGTAGGCGAAAATCGCTTCGGCCAGCAGGCACAACGTCGCCGACGGCACCCCGGCCCGGGTGCCGACCTCGGCCATCCGCCGCCAGGTCACGCGCGCGCCGACCCGGTACGCCGCTTGCAGGACGTCGAGGTTGCGGCCCTGCTCGAACTCGTGCACGCCCAGCGCGACGAACACCCTCCGGCGGTCGTCGGCCACCGCGCCCGCCGCCGCGATCCGGTCGACGAACTGCAGGAGCGCCGTCTGCACGCCGCCGCGCAGCGCTTTGCCGAACGGGCCTTCGAGGGGTTGCGCGTAGCCGGGCACGGTGCGCTGGATTTCGCGCAGCACCTCGTCGGCGACGTCCAGCAGCCGAGGCCGGAAAACGGCGGCCAGTTCGCGGGGGAGCATCGCCCACAGCCGCCCCGGCCGTCCGTCTCCGCTCAGCATCGGTCCGAAGGCTGTCTCGCCGGACAGTCCTGTCACATGCCTCACCACTTCGCTGGGATGACGCGGTTCAGGAGCCGAGCAGCGCTTCCGCGCGCAGGGCGATCTCCAGGTCGAGCCGGTCGTCGGCGTTGTCGAGCCGCGCGCCGAACAGTTCGGTGAGCTGGTGCATGCGGTACCGGACGGTCTGCGGATGCACCTTGAGGATCTTCGCGATCTCGGGTGCGCTGCCCCGGGACTGCAGCCAGATCAGCAGGGTCTCGCCGAGCCGCGCGCGCTGTTTCGGCGTGAGGTCCCGGAACGGCTCCAGGCTGCGCTCGCACAGTTCGCGGACCAGGAATTCGTCGGCGAGAAGCCACAGCGTCGACAGGTGGTCCGCGCAGTGCGTGACCGGCGCGTCCGCCAGCACGCCGCGCTGGACCAGCCGCAGCGTCCGGCGCGCCCAGAGCAGCGACCGGGGCGCGTCGGCGAGCCGGACGGCGGGGCCGAGCACCGCGCGCCAGCCGGGCAGCCGCTCGGCGAGGTCGGCCAGATGCTCGTCCGGGGCTCCGGTGACCAGGCACGGTTCGGTGCCTTCGAAGTCGACGAGGACGTCCGGATGGAGGTCGGGGGTGGCGAGGCGATGCTGCCCGGAGCGCGGTTCGAGGGCGACGACAGTGACCTCTTCCGGGAGCGCCCACTGCGCGGCGGCGGCCTGCGCGGCGATGGTCTGCGGCGCGGACGGCGGATCGGCGAGCAGCAGGTCGAGCAGCCGGCGCCGGCGGCGGGCCAGATTCCCGGCCGCGCGGGTCTGCGCCGCCGTGTAGCCCTCGATCGACAGCGCGGAGATCTCGTCGACGTAGGCGAAAATGGCTTCCGCGCTGGTGCAGAGCGTTTCCGCGGGGAGCCCGGCGGTCTGCCCGAACTCCGAGAGGTGCCGCCACGCCACCCGCCCGCCGACCCGGTAAGCGGTCTGCAGGCAGTCGAGGCTGCGGCCCTCGGCGAACTCGATCTTGCCCAGGTCGCGGAAGACCGCCGACCAGGCGGCGGCCGGAGCGGCCGCGGGCTTGCCGACGCTGTCGAGGCACTGCACGATCGCCTGCCGCACGCCCTGGGTGATGACGTGCCCGAACGCGCCTTCGATCGGCTGCCGGTACTCCGGCACCGCCAGCTGGACCTCGCGCAGGATGGCCGTCGCCAGCGGATCGACCCGCGGCGTGAAGCGGACCGCCAGCTCGCGGGGGAGCGACGCCCACAGCCCGAGCGCGCTGGAAGCCCGGACCGGCCGGGTTTCCGCGGGGCTCCGGGGGGCGGGCGGGACCGGCCCGGAACGCGGGCGGGCGGAAGGTCCGGCGGTGCGTTCGCCGGGGTGCGGCCGGTAGCCCAGCGGTGCGGGACGGACGAACCCGGAGTCCACGTCGGTCATGTTTTTATCCTTGCTGGCAACAAAACCGGCCTCTTCGCGGTCGAAGCCGATCCAGATTTTGCGGCACAGGCAACATAATTTCCCCGGAACGGCACTGTCAACGGGCCGGTGACCGCCGGGTCCGTCGCCCGTCCGGACTACACCCGAACGGGTGGAAACACCTGGGTGGAGGTGATACCTCCGGACGCCGCGAATGCTATCCGGATGACAATTTTCCGGCGGGCGTTTTCGCGTCCCCGACCGAGGCGGCGAGCCGGGCGGCCACGTCGGCGGCGGTGAGCCGCGCGGGCTCGGTGTCGGCGAGGAACTCGTTGAGCAGCAGGCAAAACCCGTCGGGGTCGGCCACGTGTGGAAAGTGTTTCGCGTTTTCCTGGACGACGAGCCTGCTGTGCGGCAGGAGTTCGGCGGTCCGCCGCCCGTGCGCGACCGGGATGAGCGGGTCGCGCGCGCCCCAGACCAGCAGCATCGGCACCGACTCGGCCAGGTACAGTTTCTCCGCGGCGCTCGCGCGCTGGCCGCGCAGGTCGATCAGGCTGCCCGCGATGGACAGGAACGCCCGCCGCCGCCCGGGATCGGCGAGGGAGCCGAAATGCCGGGCCAGCTCTCGTGTTTCAGTTTTCAACGACCCGCCGAGCCGCCTGCCGAGCCGCGCCGCCTCGCGGGCGAGCGCGAGCGTCGCAGGGTTGACGGCCAGCGCGAGGAAGGCCGCCGCGCCGGGCAACGCGGCGGCCCGGAGCGCCGGGCTCACCTCCGTGCCGAGCCCGGCGCTGCCGACCAGGACCAGCCGGTCGCACATTTCCGGGAATTGGTAGGAGAACTGCATCGCGATGCCGCCGCCCAGCGAATGCCCGACGACGGTCGCGTGCCGGACGCCGGACACCGCGAGCACGTCCCGCACGATGCTCGCCATCGCGCCGAGCCCGTAGTCCGCGCGGGGTGCGTCCGAATCGCCGTGTCCGGGCAGATCCAGTGCCAGCACGCGTCGGTCGAAGGTAGTGCGGCGGTCGAAAACCGGGTTCCAGGTCGCCATGCTGCCCGCGATTCCGTGCAGCAGCACGACTGCTTCGTCGCCGGTGTCGGTCGCGGGCCGGTATTCGCGCAGCCGGACCCGTCGGCCGTGGAGGACGAGGGTGTACGTCTCGAGTGTCATCGGCAGCCTTTCTCGCGAATCCGAAATTAGGGCAGCCGCTCGCTTTCCCCGCTGTGGCAAACGCCACTTTCCGGGAATTCGGGACGCGCGTGACAGTAAAAGAAACGAAAAAACGTTCGCGGGTGCGGATTTTCCGGGACCGCCGAACGGCTTGTCGACATCGCGGCGGGGTCCGGGTCATCCTCGACGCATGGTCGCAATGACGCACCGGACGCGCTGATGTCGTGCCGCGCGAGGATTCATTTCGCCCGCCAAGAGCACCGGCCGCCTTCGCCGCCACCTGCCGGGAGACCGTGGCGGCGGGTGCTGCCGATGCCCGCGAGCAGGCTCGAGCGGGGCACCGGCCGGGGACTGCCCCGGATGACGACCGCGCGGCTGCTCCGCCTGTTCCGGCGCGCCCGGCGGCGCGGCCCTGGGGGCGCGCCCCGCTTCGCTGAGGCCCGTGAAGGACTCCTTGCCGGACTCAGATTCCCTCGAGGAGCCCTTCACGGACGTTCGCGGCAGCGGAGCGCGCCGGTGGGCCGGTCGCGGGTTAGTTGTCCGTCGGATGGTGCGCGCGCATGAGGCGTTGGGCGCGCAGGGCGAGTTGCATGCCGAGCAGGTCGCCGAAAAGGAGTCCTTCACGGACGTTCGCGGCAGCGGACCGCGCGCGTGGACCGGTCGCGGGTTAGTTGTCCGTCGGATGGTGTGCCCGCATGAGGCGCTGGGCGCGCAGGGCCAGTTGCATGCCGAGCAGGTCGCCGAAAAGGAGTCCTTCACGGACGTTCGCGGCACCGGAGCGCGCCCGTGGACCGGTCGCCGGTCAGTTGTCCGTCGGACGGTGTGCCCGCATGAGGCGCTGGGCGCGCAGGGCGAGTTGCATGCCGAGCCGGTCGTCGGCGTCCTTGAGCCGGTCGCCGAACAGCTCCTCCAGTTGCCGCAGCCGGTTGCGGACCGTCTGCGGGTGCACGCCGAGGCGCTGCGCGATCTCCGGCGCCCCGCCCCGGGTTTCCAGCCAGGCCAGCAGGGTTTCGCTCAGCCGGTCGCGCTGCTTGGCGCTCAGCGAGGCGAACGGGTCGAGGCTCTGCCGGGCCAGTTCGGCGGCCAGGAAGTCCTCGGCGAGCAGCCAGAGCGTGGCCAGATGGTCGCGGCACCAGATGACCGGCCCGGGAGTCTCCGGTCCGGACAGCTGCAGTGCCCGGCGCGCGGTGCGCAACGCGGCCGGCGCGTCGGCCAGCGGCACGGTCGGCGACACCGCGGCCCGCCAGCCGCCGGGCATCGCCGCAAGCGGGGCCAGGCCGGCGTCCGGATCGACGGCGAGCAGATGCGGCTCCGGGCCGTCGAGGTCGGCGAGCACGCCGCCGCCGAGCAGTTCGGCCGGGAAATCGCCGGCCTCGGGACCGCGCTCGAGGGCGACCATCGCGGCCGTTTCGGGCAGCGGCCAGCCCGCCCCGTTCGCCAGTTCGGCGATGCTGCTCGCCGCGCCTTCCGGGGCCTGGACGATCAGCTCCAGCAGCCGTCGCCGCCGGGCGGGCACGGCGCCCTCGGCGTCCGTTTGGGCCTGCTGGTAGCCGGCGATCGCGGTGGCGCACAGCTCGTCGACGTAGGCGAAGATCGCTTCCGCGCCGACCGAGATCACGGCCGGATCGACGCCCGCGGCGACCACCGCGGGGTGCATCGCCCGCCACGCGACCCTGGCCCCGATCGTGGCGGTGTCCTGCAGCGCGTCGAGGTTGCGGCCCTCGCTGAACTCCATCGCGCCGCGGGCGCGGTAGAACGCGATCCACTGCTCGTGCGGCAGGTCCGGCGCGCCCATCGAGTCGACGCAGTGCAGCACCGCGTACTCGACGCTGCGGACCAGCACCTTCCCGAAAACCCCCTTGAGCGGCTGGCCGTAGGCCGGGACCGCGCGCTGGGTCTCCTGGATCATCGCGGCGGCGGCGTGCGCCGCGTGCGGGCGCAGGCACGCGCCGAGCGCGCGCGGCAGCGAGGCCAGCAGAGCGAAGCTGCGGTACTCGACCACGAATCCCCCTTCGAGGCGCTGGGACGGAGGGAGGTGAGCGTAGCTGAAAACGTGCGTCACTAAAAATGAACGATCGGCGCCCGAAAGAGCGACGCGAACCTGTCCTTTTGACACGGACGAGTGCGCGTTCTACGCTCCGTGCCGGCTGGTGCCGGTTATTCCTGAAACTTCAATTTCCGAGTGAGGGATTAAATCGCCATGCGCAGTTCCGCCGCTTCCGACGGCTCGGTGTGGGCGCGGATCCCGCGCCGGCTGGGCGACGCGGTGCGCCCGCGGATCCCGGAGATCGCCCGGGCGTGCGTCGACGCCGTCGCCGCCGAGATCCCGGAATATTCCGGTTGCTTCGGCCGCGAACCCGGGCGGGGCGCCGCGATCGAGCAGACCCGGCGGGGGATCGAGCGGGACATCGACCGCGTGGGCGCTCCCGCGATGTGGCAGAGCGACCGGCTCGCCGATTTCCGCGCGCACGGGCGGACGGCGTTCCACGAGGGGCTCAGCCGGGAGTCGGTGCAGGCCGCGGTGCGCGTCGCGAGCCGGGTCATGTGGCGCTGGATCGCCGAAATAGCCCAGGAAACCGGCCTCTCCGGCGACGTCGTCTACGGGATGGCCGAGGGCATGCTCGGCGACGTCGAGACGGCGATGACGGCGGTCGCGGAGGGCTACAGCGCGGCCGAAGCGGAGCTGTCCGGCGACGGCGAGCGCAACCGCCGCGTGCTCCGCGCGCTGCTCGGCGACCGGCAACGGACCGAAGAGGACAGTCCGGCCGGGCTGCCCGAGCGGGTCGCGGCGGTGGTGTTCCGCGCGGTCCCGGGAGCGCCTGGGCTTCCGCCGGACCTGCTTCCGGACCACGTCCTCGCGGACCTGGCGGGCGATCCGCCCGCGGCGCTCACCGCCGCGCCGGACGCCGACCTGACGGGACTCGCCGGACTGCCCGCGGGCTGGACCGCGGCGGTCGGCCCGCTGGTGCCGTCCGGCTCGGCGGCGGAATCGTTCCGGGTCGCGCGCCGCGCGACCGGCCTGGCGGCCCGGGGGCTGCTGGACGCGCCGGGCCCAGTGGTCTGGTGCCGCGACCACGTGCCCGCGCTGCTGCTGCTCGCGGACGAATTCCTGGCCGCGCAGCTGGCCGAGACGACGCTGGCCCCGCTCGCCGGGCTTCCGGAGAAACGGCGCGAGCACCTGGCGGAGACGCTGCTGGCGCTGGTCCGGACACGAGGCAGCGCCCCGGAGCTCGCGCGGATGCTGGACCTGCACCCGCAAACGATCCGCGCGCGGCTGAAAACGCTCGCGGAATTGTTCGGGAACCGATTGACCGACCCCGGCGAGCGGCTCCGGCTCGAGCTGGCGTTGCTGGCGGAACGGGCGCTCCCGGAGCGGGGCTGACGGGAGCGCCCGTTCCGCCGGGCGATATTTACGGAAGTTTAGCGACCAGCTCGCCGTCGATCTCCTTCGGACGAGCCGGTCGCGGAAAGACCCACCGCCGGTAACCGAACCAGCGGAACGCCGTGCCCGCCGCCGTGCCCAGAATCATCCCCGCGACGAAGTCGGCGATTTCCTGTGCCAGATACCCGATATGCGGCTCTTCGAGACGAAGCACGTACCGCGATACCAGCAGCGGCACGAGATTCACCGCGACCGCACCGGCATTGACCGCGAAGAATAGCGTCGCCTCTCGCAGCCGTCCGTGGCCGCCTCTGTCCACGAACGACCATTGACGGGACAGGAAGTAGGCGAAAGCCGTCGACGCGACCGTCGCGATCGCCAGTGCGGTCACCGGTTTCTCTTGCAGCACAGTGAGTTTGAGGCTGTAGTCGACCAGCACGGTGACCCCGTAGGCGGCCGCTCCGACGACGGCGAAGCGGAACAGTGCGCGCGGCCCGGGCATGGATCAGCAGTTCGACGTGGCCGGTTTGCCGGCGATCCGGTCCTTGATGAAGGACAGCACGTCGGCGTTGCCGGTGTAGACCAGCGTGATGTGGTCGGTGTCGTAGGTCTTCCAGGTTTCCTGGACGCCGGCGGCGCAGTAGGTCTTGTGCAGGGCGTCGGCCTGCGCGAACTGCACCAGCTGGTCGCCGGTCGCGTGGTAGAGGAACAGCGGGGCCTTCGGCGGGGTGGTGCCGAGCTTGTTCTCGGCCAGCCGGGTTGCCCACGCGGGCTGGATGTAGCCGGGACTCGTGGTGTAGTCAGCGATCTTCTGATTCGCGTACGTCGTCAGCAGTTCGAACGTGCACGCGCTCTGCTTCATCTCGGCGAGCTTCGCGCGGCCGTTGTCGCTGAGGAACGAATCGAGTTTCAGCTCCGGGTAGGCCTGGTCGAGGCCGAGCAGGGCGTAGGCGAAGACGCCGAAACCGAACTTGCCGTCGAGTTGCAGCGTCACCTGGACCAGATCGGCGGGAACCCCGCCGGCGGCGATCCCGGCGAGATTCAGCTCCGGCGCGTACGACGGTTGCAGTTCGCCCGCCCACACCGCCGCGCCGCCGCCTTGGGAGTAGCCGCGGAAGACCACCTTCGACGTGCTGGAGAGCCCGGCGGGCGCGAGTCGCTGTGCCGCGCGGACCGCGTCGATCACGGCCGGGCCTTCGGACCGTCCCACGACGTACGTCGTCTTGGGGGAGCTTTGGTAGCCCTCGTAATCCGGGACCGCGACGGCGTAGCCCGCGTCGAGCAGGTCGTCGAGACCGGGTTGCTCGTAGAAAGCGCCCATGTCGATCATCTTCGACGGAGCGCAGGCGAAGGCCGGGCCGTGCGTGCCGGGGGCGAACGCGACGACCGGCGCGCTGGCCCGGTCCGCGTTCTTCGGCACCAGCACGGTGCCGGTGACCGCGTCCGGCTTCCCGAGTGCGTTGGTGGACAAGTACATCACCTGCCAGGCATCGACAGACGCCTGGCGCGGCCCGGCCTTCGACGGCCGCCAGCGGATCACGTCGCCGGGTTTGCCCGCGGGCAGCGGGGAAGGCGGCGTGTAGAACGAGTCGTCGGGCGGGCCCGGGCTGGGCTCCGCCGCGGCGGCCGGGGCGAGCGCCGCGGCGAGGACGAGCGCGACCAGCGCGGCGAGCGCGCGGCGGGCGGTCACGAACTCGTCCCGTAAACGCGCTTGCAGGTGGGGGATTCGGCGAAGGCGAGGTTCAGCTCGGGGTTCGCCTTGAGGTCCTTGATCGGCCCCTCCGGGTCGGTGAGCTGGCCCATCGTCGCGTCGGCGGCGGCGATCGCCTGGTGCAGGCTCGCCTGGTCGTCGACCTTCGCCTGCTCCATCGTGGCCTTCGTCGCGGCGATCTTGTTCGTGGTCTCGCTCAGGTTGGCGGCGGCTTTGTCCACTGCGGACTGTCCGTCCGGGACGGGCGGCACGCCCGCCGCGCGGAGACCGCTCGCCATGTCGCCGAGTGCCGAGCCCAGCCGGTCGAGGAAGGCGACCATCGCGTCCCGGGTCTTGCCGGGCGCGGCGCTGTCGGCGGCGGGCGGCTGCGAGAGTTTCGCCGAGCCCGCGGCCACGCTGGTGCACACCTTGTCGACCCACGCGAGCGCCGCGGGGTCGGCGTGCCGGCCGGTGTCGGCGGGCGCGGCCGAGGAGCAGGCGGCGCACGAGATGAGCACGGCGGCCGACGTCGCCAGCACCGCGCTGTGCATTCTGTTCATGGTTTTCGAGGCTACGCAGCACGGTCGCGGGCGGGCAAGAAAGGAATGCCCGATTGGCACGCGCGTAAACATTTCCGGATTCGGTTTTGTCACCCGCGTCAGCGCCCTGTTCGTGCGGCGAGCGCGGGGAAAGTCGCCTGCGCCTGCTAGGAAAACGGCCCGCACGGCGTGCCGGGATGACAATTTGCCGGACTGCCCGGGAGATTTACGCGCCAGCCCTTGATCGGCGCTCTCCTCGCTCGCTAGCTTGCTGACCGGTAGCGATTACCGTTTTACCGCTCCGCCTTTTCGTATCACTGTTGATACCCGGAAGGACCATCGTGAGTCACCCAAGAGGCAAGAAGAAGACGGTCGTGGCCGCCGCGGCCGCGGGCGCGGCGGGGCTCGTCGCCGCCGCGCTGGTGGTCGGGGCCCAGGCCAGTGCCGCCGACCCGATCTCGCTGACCCTGAACTACCACTGCACCTTCCCGCTGGTCGGATCGCAGTCGCTGAAGGTGGTGATCAACACCGATCTGCCGCCCGCGGTGAACGCCGGGCAGGCGACCGGGGCGTTCGACATCAAGGCCGTGTCCACGATCAACGCGGACACGGTCAGCGGGCTCGGCCTGATCGGGGCCACGACCCTGGAAGGCAGCGCGACCGCGAGCGCGAAGGTCGCCGCACCCGGCCTCGACCTCCCGGTCAGCGTCCCGATCGCGCTGGACAAGACGAACATCCCGCCGTCGGGCGAGATGAACATCAACGCGACCGGCAAGACGCCGTCGCTCACGTTCACCCAGCCCGGCCAGGCGAAGATCACCGTGGGCGACCTCGCGCTCAAGGTCACCCCGCGCAAGGCGGACGGCTCGGTCACCGGGATCACCCCGGACGGCACCATCAACGCGCCGTGCACCCAGGACCCGGGCCAGAACAACACCCTCGCCACGATCACCATCAACGGCGGCGGCGGGACCTCGACCCCGCCGCCGACCTCGGACACGCCGCCCCCGACGTCCGACACGCCGCCGCCGACCTCGGCCACCCCGCCGCCGACGTCGGACACGCCGCCGCCCGGGGGCACGAAGTTCGTGTTCGGCATCGACGGGAAGACCGCGCTGAAAGCGCTCGGCAGCACCGCGCCGATCAAGGGCGGTTTCGACGCCGACGTGGACATCGCGGCCAAGAAGTTCACCGGCTCGCTGAAGCTCGACGCGACCAAGACCGACTTCAAGCTGCTCGGGTTCCTGCCGGGCAGCGCAGACGTCAAGGTCGTGCAGAACGGCACGCAGAGCGGCGAACTGGTCGGCACCGGGTTCAAGGCGCACATCAAGTTCGACGTCTTCCTGCCCACGGTCAACCTGTTCGGCTTCCCGATCAGCACCGACCCGAAGTGCGGCACGGTCAGCCCGTCGACCAGCGAGATGAGCACCGGCGACGGTTTCGACCTGCTCAAGGGCGGCAAGCTGACCGGGACCTACGCGCTGTCGGCGTTCCAGAACTGCGGTTCGTTCAACGACTGGATCAGCGCGTTCGCCAAGAGCGACGGCAACACGCTCGACCTGAACCTCGCCCGCCAGTAATCCGATCTGCCGGTCCCCGCCGCGCCGCGGCGGGGACCGGTGCCATGCCCTCGGAAAGGGGGAAACCGTGCCGAAAGCCCGGTGGTTGCTCGCGGCGGGTCTCGCCTGCCTCGCCGTCGCCTGCCTGGCTTCTCCCTCGGCCGCGGCGACGCAGGTCGACAAGAAGCTGAGCTACACCTGCCCGTTTCCCCTGATCGGGGAACAGAAACTGGACGTCGAGGTGAAGGCGTCGTTCGACGTACCGTCCGCACCGGGCGGCACGCTCACGACGTCGGGTCTCGCCGTCTCGGTGGTCGTTCCGGACAAAGCCACGCGCGGCTTGGCACTAGTCGGCGCAGCGAGCGTCGAAGGGACGGCCGCCGCAGAAGTAACGCTGGCCAACGGCTCCCTGACCCTCCCCGTGACCGTGCCCCTCACTGTGGCTAAGACGACGCTGCCGCAGTCGGGTCCGTTCACCGCCCAAGCGACCGGCTCGGTACCGCCGATAGTGGTCCCGAACGCAGGCAAGACAACGGTCACCCTCGGCGGCTTCAGCACCCGGCTGACCCCGAAGAAGGCCGACGGATCGTTCACCGGACTGGGCTCGTTCACCTCGGACTGCACACTCGACCCGGGTCAGGATTCGGTCCTGCTGAGCTTCGACGTCGGCACCACGCAGAGCGGCTACCACTACAGCCTCACCGGCACGACGACGGTGAAGGCACTGGGAACGACGGTGCCGCTCAACGGTTCTTTCGCCGTCACCACGCAGCCGTCTTTCAGCGACCGCCCGGCATTCGACCCGGCCCAAGCGGCGTTCAAGCTCTTCGGATTCGTGCCAGGAACCGCCGAACTGCGCTTCACGCCTGACGGCGAGCAAACCGGCTCGTTGGGCGACGGCGGTTTCGTGGCGCACACGAAGCTCGCGTTGGCCGTGCCGCAAGTGTCGCTGTTCGGCGTGCCCGTCGCGGACCAGAACTGCCGCGCGAGCGCCCCGATCCCGGTCGATTTGCGCACTGGCACCGGGTTCGCGTTGGCCGCCGGTGGCCCGGTGACCGGGACGTATGCGATCCCGCCGTTGACTGACTGCGGTGCCTTCACCGGGTACCTCAGTTCGTTGTTTCAGGGGGAAGGGAACGCTTTCGCTGTCGCGTTGACGGCACGGTAGACCCCGGGGGATCGGGCAGCGGGGCACGGTGCTCGCCTAGGCGTTCGGGCGAGCGCCGTGTCCCGGCTGTGCGCGGGATGGGCTCCGGCGGGTGAGTGGCGTCAACGCGAGTCCGGTCACGAGAAACGCCGCTGCCAGGCTGAACCAGCCCACCTGGGTGCCGGTGCTCGCGAACCAGCCGAACAGGGACGGTGCGACGATCATGCTCAGGTCGAATCCCATGTTGTAGAAGCCCTGGTACCGGCCGAGCGCCGACTCGGGTGCCAGGTCGTAGAGAAAGCACCAGGAAGCGGTGCCGTACAGCACTTCTCCGCCTACGACGGCCAGCGCGATCCCGACGATCGCGGCGACAGCGATAGCACCGCGATCGGCGAGCGCCCCGACCGGAAACAGCACGGCGGCCGCGGCGAGGAGGAGGGCACCGAGCCGGGCTGCCCTGGCCGCCGTCGGCACATCGGTCACCCGGCGGCTCACCGGGATCTGGCAGACCACGATGCCGCCCGTCTGCACGACCAGCGCCACCGACACCAGCCACAGCGGGACGTGCATCCGGCCGAGGACCCACAACGGCAGGGCGATGGTGATCATCGATTCCGACAACGTCAGCACGCCGTTGGCGATCGTGAGCAGCACGAACCGGCGGTCCCGCACCACGCTCGCCCGGCCCGCACCCGGCTCGTCCGCCCGCGCCGGATCCGCCCGCTTCGGCGCGAGGCGCTTCCCGGCTGTCCGAACCAGCATCCCGGCGACCACGAAAGTCATTGCCTCGACGGCAAAACTGACCCGGAACGCAACAACCGACCCGAATCCCAGCACCAGTGCACCAAGACTGAGGCCGACAACCATCGCGACATTGCTCAGCGACTTCAGCACCGCTCGGTACGGCACCCGGCGTTCGGCATCAACGGCCCGCCCGATCAGCGCGCCGATCACCGCCGCGCTGCCTCGGCCGCATGCCACCAGCACGCTCAGCAGAACGAGCGCCACCCAGCCCGGCGCGACGGTGAAGCTCAAGGTGGCTATGCCCATCAACCACACCAGCGCCGCGTAAACAGCATGTCCGTCGCGGCGATCGGCCAGCCACCCCGCCAGCGGCCCCGCCGCGATCCCCACCACCGCGGCGACGCTCATGCCCGCCCCGTAGACCGACGGAGGCAGGCCGGCGTAGCGGATCAGGTAGATCGCCAGCGAGGAGTAGGACAGGCCGGTGCCGAGGTAAAGGATCGCCATCGAGACCGCAAAGAACCGTTCCTTCTTCCCCCTGAGTTCATCCAGCGAGAGGGCATCCCGCAAAGACTTCATGGAGTGACCGTAGGGGCGGATGAACAGCCGCAACGCCGCTTCGGCGAAGTTTCGCGGACGTCGAAGCAACGTACGCCGCTATATATCGTCCTAGGATATATGTGGAGCATGGTGCGAAGCCCGCACGCAGCGGAAGCACGAGCATGATCGGCGCCGAGACGAAGTATCGCGCCCTGGTCCGCGTCCTCCCGGCCTGGTACCGCGCCGACCGAGGCGAGGAGATGGTCGGAGCCCTGCTCGACCTGCATGACGAGCAGGATCGCAAGGCGCTGTGGAGCGAACTGTGGGCGGTGCTGGCGCTGGGCGTCCGCACCCGGTTGGCAGCCCGGGCCGCACCCGCCCGAACAGTTGCCCTCGGTGATCTCGTCCGGCAGGTCGCGCTCCTCGGCCTGCTCTGGGACGTGCTCAAATCGGCCTGCAACGCCAGCAACACGCTCTGGATGCTCCGCACCCTCTCCGGCTCCTACCCGAGCACCTTCCGCGCCGCGCTGACGTCGGACCTGATCACCGAGCTCATCCCGCTGGCCGCCGCGCTGATCCCGCTCGTCCTGCTGGTCGACGGCTGGCGCCGTCTGGCGCGGGTCGCTGCCGTGACGATCCTGACCGCCGGCGCGATCTGGTTCCTGGTCAAACATCCCAGCCCGGAAGCGGCCGCGTACTTCGCTCCGCAGTGGCTCCCGCTGGTGCTGTTGCTGCCAGCCTTCCACGCCGACGCCCCACTGCCCCCGACTCGACCGTGGTGGTTGGCCATCGGCGGAAGCCTGCTCCTCGCTCCCGTCCTCGCGCTCAGGTTCGGGCTCCCGGGCGACCTCGACCGGCTCACCGGGTTGTCCCCGCTCGCCTGGCTGTGCGCGTTCGCCGGAGCCGGATACCTGCTGCTCCGGCTCCGCTCCGAACCACGCCCGGCATGGACGTTCGCGCTGGCCCTGTGCATCGCGCTGGCGTTGGTCCAGAACTTGGTGCTGAAGAACGGCATCATCCCGTTCGACGAGATAGTGCTCGCGCAGGTTTGCTCTGCCGGGGTGATCGTTGTGGCATTGACCGTCGTGGGGATTCGCGATTACCGCAGGGTTGTGGTGAAGCGCTGAGGTCGGCGGAGTCCCTGCGACACCGCGGTGAGCGCACCTTCACCCCGGAAACCGAGCCGAAAGCCATTCGCCGATCTCCGCCGCCGCCAGACTGGCTCCGGTAGGTTCGCCAGGCCGAAGCGGGCCGCCGAAATGGGTCCCCGGTACCTGACGATGCTCGACATCCTCAGCGCCCAACGCAGCGACCATCGCCTTCGCATCGTCAGGGAAACAAGCCGCGTCTCCGGTCAGTTCCACGAACAGCGACGGGGTCCGCACGCCCGGCGCGCAGCGCAGGAAGGACGCATTGCTCGTGTTCGCCGACCAGGTCGACAGCCACGCTTCCGGGGTCACCAGCCGCGCGAAGCCGACCAGGCCGTAGTCGGTCAGGTCGGGGCGGCGGCCGAACAGCGAGCCGTACGGGCGCTCGTTCGGGTCCAGGGACAGGTCGACGAAACGCAGGTCGGCGTCGGTGCGGTAGATCGTCAGGACCCGGGGTGCCAGTGATGCTCGGCGGTCCGCGGGGTCCTGCGTGGTCTTGAACCGGGCGCGGGCTTCGGCGGCGAGGGCGACGCGGGCGCGGGCCTCCGCGTCGATGCGGGCGATCCGGGCTGCTTGAGCTGTGCGGTAGCGCTCGATGAAGTCAGCGGAATAAGCCGAAGACGACGGGGGAGGGGCGAAACCGTTGGCGGCCGAGAACGGATCTAGCTCCGGGAGCACGGACAGCGGATCCGACTCGTCGGCGACTGACGGGTCGATCAGCCGTTGCAGCAGCGCGCCTTGGCCGGGGTGCGGGGCGAGGAACACGGCACCGTCCGGGGCAGGCAGGTCTGCGGACGCCAGGTCGACCGGTCGGCCGGAAGGGACGGCGGTGAGTCGTCGTTCTGGCGGCAGTCCTGCTTGCTGGTGGTAGAACGCGAACAGGGCGCCGCCGCCGGAGTGGCCTAGCGTGACGCGGGCGGAGAATCCCTTATCCCGCAGGAAAACCTGACCGGCGGCGACGTCCAGCAGGGCCTGTTCGTGGATTAGGTTCAGGTCGTTGTTCGGCGAGCGCGTGCCTTGCGTCCACACCGCGAAACCCCGTGCCACCAGTTCCGGGACGAGCACGTGGTGGGTCGTGTCCATCCGCGGATGCATGATCGACACGACGGTGTCGGCACCGGGCAGTGCGCGCAGCACGCCGGAGACTTTCGCACCGTCTAATGTGGTCAATTCGTGGGCGGAAGTGACGGTGCCAGAAGGGAGTTCGGCGTTGTCGACATACCGTCCAGCGCCGAGCCTCGCGGTCATCGTGCTTCCAACCGGAGCGCGTCCTTGTCCCACTGCGTGATTTTCGCGTCCAGCAGGCCCGCGATGCTGCTGTACCAGACAGCGTGCCGACAGCCGGTGGCGCGGCGATCGATCACGATCGGACCCGGTGCGCTGACTTTGAAATACGCGCCGACCCGGTCGACGGTGACGGTGTCGGCTTGGGCCGCGACCGCCACGATCGGCTGGTTTTCGGGAACATCCAACAAGAACACGGCAGTCATCGCGCGGGCACCTCCGCCGCCGAAGACCGCTCGACGATGAGTTCCGCCTTGCGGACCAGCAGTGCGTCCATCGACGGTGCCGGACCGGACACGACGTCGAGGAGGGCGTCGATGGTGAGGTTCGCGTCGAGGTCTTCCTGCGGGGTCACCGGACGCAGCGCCCGGGTGATCTCGACCATGTAGCCGTTGGGATCGTGCGTGTAGATCGACTCGATGGTCTCGTGCTGGATCTGCATTTCGACCGGCCACTCGCTCGCGTCGAGCCGGCGGCGGTACTCCAGGAGGTGCTCCTCGCTGTCCACGTGGATCGCGAGGTGGCGCGAGCGGATGAAGAAGAGCGGCACGTCTTCGGCGAACTTCGCGTACACGTCGCCCTGCGGGCCGCCGTCGAACTGGTCCAGCCCGAAGTAGTAGAAGAACGCGAGCCGGTCGTTGTTGCCGATGTCGAAGAAGAAGTGGATGAAGTCCGGGTGCTGCTCCGGGCCCCAGCCCGCGGCGCAGATCGAGTGCACCACGGGGAAACCGAGGGTGTCCCGGTAGAAGCGGACCGTCCCGGCCGGGTCGAACGTGGGGAAGGCGACGTGGTCGACGCCCTTCACCAGGTGTGTTTCGGACATGCTGGTTCTCCTTTCCGGCGGTATCAGACAGTGGCGCGGGCGCGCAGCAGGCTGCCCGCGCCGTCGATCGAGACGTCGAGGCCGAGGCTGCGCAGAATGCTGTACGCGCCGGCGGTCGCGGCGGAGAGGACGGGAATCCCGAACTCCTGCTCCGCGGGTTCGATCAGGCTGAGCGAGGGCATCTGCACGCAGCAGCTGAGCACCAGAGCGTCCACATCGGACAGATCAAGCGACCGGGCGGCCGCCATCACCCGTTCGCCGGGGATGCAGCCGACCTCGTTGTTGTCGGACACTTCCAGCGCCCGCCAGCCGGCGATCTCGAACCCCTCGGCCTCGAGATAGTCCACGACCTGCTGCGCGAGCGGCTTCAGGTACGGCGTCACCAAGGCGACCCGCCGGGCGCCGAGTGCGCGCAGACCTTCCGTCAGCGCACCGGCGCTGGACCGGACGAGGGCCTCGGACCCGCCGGTGGCGAGCTGTTCGGCGACGGCGGACTCGACCCGCCGGTGCTCGCCCGGGCCGCCGACCATGACGGCCACCAGGCACGCGTACAGGATCACCTCCGGCGAAGCGTCCGCGATCTCCAGGACGCATCGCTCGCGCTGGGCGTTCATCGCCGCGAGGCCCGCCGGCGAGACGGTGTGCATGCGCATCCGCGTCGAGTGGAACGAGAACTCCGCGGAGGGGTGCCTCGCGAGGACGGCCGGCATCTCGGTTTCGACGGTGACGTTGCTGCTCGGTACGACGAGCCCGATCCGGTGGGTGCTCATGCGGGTCCCCTTCACTTCCTTGCGTCTACGACGAGTATTCGACGCTCATGTAAAACAGTCAAGTCGTCCGCGCAGGCAGAGGGCGATGCACACATCTCCTTGACTTTTTCTGCGCAAGCGTCGAATAATCGTCATAGTAGTCGAACCAGTGATCTGGGTCACCTAGGATCGTTCAGCTCAAGGGAGAGCGGAGCTCATGGCATACGTAATCGGAGTGGACGTCGGCGGCACGTTCACGGACGCCGTCCTCGACGACGGCGAGGGCC
This sequence comes from Amycolatopsis sp. VC5-11, assembly GCF_037034185.1. NCBI lineage: Bacteria > Bacillati > Actinomycetota > Actinomycetes > Pseudonocardiales > Pseudonocardiaceae > Amycolatopsis > Amycolatopsis sp. VC5-11. The sequence goes on from NZ_JBAGKF010000024.1 coordinate 52,033, forward strand.
TGGTGCTCGCGGGCAAGACCGCCTCGACCCCGCCGGACTACTCGGACGGCGTGATGGACGTGCTCGGCGTGCTCGCGGAGCAGCTGGGCGTCCCGGTGGCGGAGATGCTGTCCCGCACCCACCACATCGCGCACGGCACCACCTCGTCGCTCAACGCGCTGGTGATGAACCAGGTCCCGGACATCGGCTTCCTGACCACCAAGGGCCACCGCGACTCGATCTACATCATGAACGTCGAGGGCCGCTACCTCGGGCGCGCGCCGGAGGAGCTGCAGAACCCGATCGGGCAGAGCAAATCGCACGGGCTGGTCCGCAAGCGCCACGCGCTGGAGGTCACCGAGCGGGTCGACCGAGACGGCCGGGTCGTCGTCCCGCTGAACGAGGACGAGGTCCGCGCCGCCGTGCGCGCCCTCGTCGCCGACGGCATCTCCGCGATCGCGGTGTCGCTGCTGTGGTCGTTCCGCAATCCCGCGCACGAACAGCGGATCCGGGAGATCGCGCACGAGATCGACCCCGGCCTTTTCGTCGCGATCTCCAGCGAGGTCTCCCCGCGCATCCGCGAGTTCGCGCGCAACGCGACCACCATCATGAGCACCCAGGTCGGCCCGGGCCTGCGCGACTACCTCGGCGAGCTGGAAAGCAAGCTGCGCAAGGAAAAGCTCGCCGGACCGCTGCTGGTGATGCAGAGCAACGGCGGGGCGGTCGCCGCGTCCGAGGCTCCGGGCAACGCGATCTCCACCGTCGGCTCGGTGCTCACCGGCGGCGTGGTCGGCGCGGTGTCGCTCGGCGAGCAGCTGGGCCACCGCAACATCATCGCCACCGACGCGGGCGGGACCACCTTCCTGGCCGGGCTCGTCGTCGACGGCGAACCGGTGCGGTCGTCGACCACGATCATCAACCACCATCCGATCAACGTGCCCACCCTCGAGGTGCACGCCATCGGCTCCGGCGGCGGCGCGATCGCGTGGATCGACGCGGGCGGCAATCTCCAGATCGGCCCGCACAGCGCGCAGGCGGTTCCCGGCCCGGCCTGCTACGGCAACGGCGGCACCGAGCCCACCAACACCGACGCGAACCTGGTGCTGGGCATCATCCCCGAACGCGGTCTGCTGGGCGGGCGGCGCGCGCTCGACGTCGGACTGGCCCGCGACGCGATCCGCACCCGCATCGCCGAACCGCTCGGGCTGAGCGTCGAAGAAGCCGCCGCGGCGATCTACGAGGTGCAGAACGCGCAGACCGGCGACCTGCTGCGGAAGACGGTGGTCGAGGCCGGACACGACCCGCGCGACTTCATCGTCTACGCCTTCGGCGGTTCCGGCCCCGCGCACTGCGGCCGGTACGCACAGGAGATCGGCGCCACGGATGTCGTGGTGCCGCTCGGCCAGGTCGCTTCCGCGTTCTCCGCGTACGGGCTCGCCTCGTCGGACATCGTGCTGGCCAAGGAACTTTCCGACCCGGCGGCGCTTCCGCTCGACCCGGTCCGCGTGCAGCGCAACTTCGAGGAGCTCGAGTCCGAGGTCCGCGAGATGCTCGAACGCCAGGGCATGCAGTTCTCGGCCGTCGAAATCGAGCGCGAGATCGACATGCGCTACACCATGCAGCTGGCCGAGGTGGCGACCCCGATCCCCAGCGGCGACCTGGCCGCCGAGGACGTGGCGAAGGCGGCGGATCTCTTCGAAGCCCGCTACGCCACGCTTTTCGGGCAGGACAGCGGATTCCGCGAGGCCGGCATCCAGGCCATCACCTACCGCGTCCGCGGCACCGGCGTCCTGCCGTTCTCGCCGACCCTGCCCGAACTCGAAAAGGCGGATTCCGCGGACGCGTCCCCGGCGCTCACCGGCACCCGGAAGGTGTGCCTCGGCGCGAGCCAGGGCTACGCCGACACCGCCATCTACGACTACACCAAGCTCCGCGCGGGCCACGTGCTGCGCGGTCCCGCGGTGATCGAGGTGCCCACCACCACCGTCGTGGTCCCGCACGGCACGACCGGGACCGTCGACCGGCTCGGCAACCTGCACATCGCTCTCGACCAGGCCTGAGCCCCAAGGAGAACTGGCATGACCGCACCGATCCCCGGCTCGGAAATCTTCTCCAGCCGCCCGCTCGACCCCGACGCGCTCAGCCGGGCCGTCGGCGGGACCGTCCCGCTGCACACCGTCACCCAGGACCAGATCGACGCCGTCGACCCGCTCACCTACGAGGTGATCCGGCACCGGCTGTGGTCGGTCACCGACGAGATGGGGGAGGCGCTCAAGCGCATGTCCGGTTCCCCGATCGTCACCGACGCCAACGACTTCGACTTCGCCGTCAGCGACGAGGTGGGCCAAGAGGTCCAGGTGGGCCTCTACAACACGATGCTCGTCGGGGCCGTCGACCTCGCGATCTACTGGACGCTAGAGCACCGCTCCGCCAACCCCGGCATCGCCGACGGCGACATGTTCCTGTGCAACGACCCCTGGGTCGGCGGCGGGCTGCACCAGAGCGACGTCATCGTGTACCAGCCGATTTTCCACGACGGCAAGCTCTTCGCGTGGACCAGCGCGATCTGCCACGAACCCGATCTCGGCGGGTCCGGCCTCGGCTCGTTCGACCCCGGTGCCAAGGACGTCTTCTCCGAATCGGTGCCGACGCCGCCGATCAAGGTGGTCCGCGACCGCGTCCTGCAGCGCGACGTCGCCGACGCCTGGACCCGCCGCTCGCGCGTCCCGATGCTCGTCGGCCTCGACCTGCGCGCCAAGATCGGGGCCAACACCGTCGGCCGCGACCGGCTTCTCGCGGTGATCGAGCAGTACGGCGCGGACACCGTCAAGGCCGTGATGAAGCGGATGATGAACGACTCCGAGGCGCGCTTGCGCACCAAGCTGCGCGGGCTCCCGGACGGCACCTGGAAGGCCACCGGCTACCAGGACCAGGCGTCGACCGGCGACCGCCGGCTGCACAAGATCACCGTCGCGATGACCAAATCGGACGACCGCCTGGTCTTCGATTTCACCGGCACCGACCCACAAGCCGGCGTCATCAACTGCACCTACGCCGGGATGCGCGGCGGCGTGATGCTCGCCGTGCTGCCGGTGCTGGCCGGCGACATCCCGTGGGCCGCGGGCGGGCTGATGCGCTGCTTCGACCTGATCTCCGAAGAGGGCACCATCAACAACGCCACCTTCCCCGCCGCGGTCAGCCGGGGTCCGATCGGACCTGCCTGGCTCACCGGGAACCTGATCGCCGAATGCCTCGCGCAGATGCTCGACCGCGACGTCGACCTCGGCAAGAGCGTCCAGGCATCGTGCTGCGGGACGTGGGACACCGCGATCGTCGCCGGGCTGGACGAGCGCGGCGAGCAGCCGGCGCCGTTCCTGAACATCCTGATGGAGCCGATGGCGGGCGGCTACGGCGCGCGTCCGGTGGCCGACGGCATGGACACCGGCGGCCTGTTCTGCATTCCGATGGGCCGGATCCCGGACACCGAAATGACCGAATTCCTCTACCCGTTGCTGACGCTTTGGCGCCGGGAAGAACCCGACTCGGGCGGACCGGGGCGGATGCGCGGCGGGGTGAGTGCGTCGCTCGCCGTGACCCCGTACGGCAGCAGCTTGCCGATGGGGCTGGTGTTCGCGTCCGCAGGGAAGGCCGTTGCGCAGAACGGCGGCCTCGCGGGCGGACTCCCCGGCAACACCGGTCTCGAGATCCTGGCGCGCGATTCCGGGGTGCAGGAACTGCTTTCGTCGGGCAAGCTGCCGGGCAACCTCGAAGAACTCAATGGCACCAAGGAAATCGGCGCTTGCTACGCGGAGAGCTACCTGGCTCCCGGCGAGGTGCTGTACATGCACTGGCAGGGCGGCGGAGGCTACGGCGATCCGCTGCGCCGCGATGCCGACGCGGTCGCCTGGGATGTGGCGAACGGCAAGGTGACCGCTGAAGGCGCCCGCACCAACTACGGCGTCGTGATCGCGAACGGCGAACTCGACGAGTCCGCCACCGCCGAATTGCGTGCGAGCATGCTGGACGAGCGGCGCGACCGTTCCGAGACGCCGCTTTCCCAAGAGGCGACAGTGGATCTGCGCAACGCGCGCCGGATCGACGACAACCTGGCCGAGGTCACCATCGGCGAGGCCCGCGTGATCGCCTGTGCGCATTGCGGCCGGCTGCTGGGCGACACCAAATCCGGGAAGCTGGCGCTGGCCCGCTACGAGGGGCCGTCGAGCACGGCGGGACCGCAGGTGGTTTCGGCTCCGTCGGAGTACGTGGACGCCGAGGTCGTGTTCCGCCAGCAGTGCTGCCCGGGCTGCTGGTCCGCGGTCTACTCCGGCGTCGTTCCGGCCGACCACCCCGACCACGTCGGCGAACTGACCGCGCTGCTGACCGCCGCGCCGATCGACTGAGGAGCATTCAGTGACCGCATTCGACTGGGACGGGCGAGTGGTCCGGTACCCCGCCGATCGCGCCCGCCGCTACCGGGAGAGCGGCGAATGGAGCGACCTGCCGATCAGCGCGCGGCTGCACGAATCCGCGCTGCGGCAAGGCGATCGCCCCGCGCTCATTACCGCTGAAGGTGTCCTCACGTACCGCGAACTCGACGAGCGCACCGACCGGATCGCCGCCGGGCTGCGCAGCCTGGGCCTGCGCCGGCTCGATCCGGTGCTGTTCCAGTCGACCAACCGGACGGCGATCGTGCTCGCCTGGTACGGCTGTCTCAAGGCGGGCCTGGTGCCGGTGGCGACGCTGGCGCAGCACCGGATGCACGAGATCGGCCACATCAGCCGCAAGGTCGGCGCGGCGGCGCATCTGGTCGAGGCCGGGCTCGGGTTCGACCTGGTCGCGTTCGCCCGCCAGGTCGCCGAGGGACATCCGACGCTGCGCACCGTCCTCACCGTCGGCGCGGCAGAAGGAACGCACCGGATCGAGGACCTCGGCGCCGGGATCGATCCGGCGCGAGCACGGGCGTTCGTCGAAAGCGTCGAGGCGGAAACCGATCCGCAGGACGTCGCGGTGTTCCAATTGTCCGGCGGGACAACGGGAGTGCCGAAGGTGATCCCGCGGATCCACGCCGAGTACTGGAACAACGCGCTCCTGTACGCCCAGGCGCTGGGATGGGACGCCGGCACCCGGCTCGCGCACCTCATCCCGGTCATCCACAACGCCGGCATCTCCTGCGCGCTGCACGCCGCCCACTCGGTCGGCGCGACGCTGATCCTGGCCAATCCCGACCACGTCGCCGCGTTCGCGCTGATGGCGGAGCACGGCGTGACCGACGTCCTCATCGGGCACGGCCACTACCAGGCGCTCCGATCAGCCGAGTTCGACGCGGTTCTCCCCACTGTCCGGCGCACGGTGCTGTCCGGGGCGAAGGTCCCGCCGGACGTGTTCCGGCGCGTGGACGACGGCGAAACGCGGTGGGCGGGACAGATGTTCGGGATGTCCGAGGGGATGTTCCTGGCGAGCCGGGCCGGCGATCCGGAAACCCTGCGCACGACGACCGTCGGCACGCCGATCGCGCCGTCGGACGAGGTCCGGATCCTCGAACCGGGCACCGAGACCGAAGTGCCGGACGGCGCGGTCGGCGAGTTGTGCTGCCGCGGCCCGTACACGATCCCGGGCTACTTCGACGCGCCCGAGCACAACGCGGTCGCGTTCACCTCGGACGGCTTCTACCGCACCGGCGACCTCGCCGCGGTCCACGTCGTCGACGGCCGCCGGCATGTGTCGATCGAGGGCCGGATCAAGGACCTGATCAACCGCGGCGGCGAGAAGGTCAACGCCGAGGAGGTCGAGGTGCTGCTGATGAAGCACCCGGACGTCGCGATCGCCTCGGTGGTCGCGATGCCCGACGCGCGGCTGGGGGAGAAGGCCTGCGCGTTCCTGGTGTCCGCGACCGGGCAGACCCTGACGATGCCCGAGGTGCAGCGGCATCTGGACGGGCTCGGCGTGGCCAAGTTCAAGTGGCCCGAACGCCTGGTCTGGGTGCCGGAACTGCCGAAGACCAACGTCGGGAAGATCGACAAGAAGCGCCTCCGGGCCGAAGCGGCGGCACCGCTGGCGGCCGGACCGACCCCGCGAGGAGCCGGAGCATGAAGCTCGACACCATCGCCGTCCTCGGCGGAGGGCCGGGCGGGCTGTACGCCGCCCGGCTGCTCAAACGCAGTCATCCCGGCGCCGAGGTGACGGTTTACGAACAAGGCGTGCCGGACAAGACCTTCGGCTTCGGCGTCGGGCTGGCGTCGCGGACGCAGCGGAATTTGCGGCTCGCCGACGAGGAATCGCTCGACAGCATCGTCGCCGCCTCGCACGGGCACGAGATGTCGATGCGCGTCGGCGACTCGGAGGTGCGTCTCGCGCACGGCGAACTGCTCGCCATCGGACGCGCGACCTTGTTGTCCGTACTGCAAAAGCACGCCGAAGCCGCCGGAGTGGAGCTGCGCTTCGGCGAGCGCCGGGCGGTGTCGGAGCTCGATGCCGACCTGATCGTCGCCGCCGACGGGATTTCGAGCGCGACCCGGACCGACCTGGCCGAGGAGTTCGGTCCGGAGATCGCCGAGGGCGAGGGCCTGTATCTGTGGTGCGGCACCGACTTCGCGCTGCCGCGGGCGATCTTCACCCCGGTCACTACCGAGCACGGCACCTTCGTCGCGCACGCCTATCCGTACGCCGCCGACCGCAGCACCTTCCTGATCGAAACCGACGAGCAGACGTGGCGGCGGGCGGGATTCGACGTTTCGACCCGCGAGACGCCCAACGGAGACAGCGACCAGCGCTCGCTCGGCTACCTCCAGGAGGCGTTTTCCGAGACCCTGCAAGGAAACCGGCTGATCGGCAATCGCACCAAATGGCTCCGGTTCCGCACGATCCGGTGCCGCCGCTGGCACACGCGCAACGTGGTCCTGCTCGGAGACGCCGCGCACACCGCGCATTACTCGATCGGTTCCGGGACGAAACTCGCCATGGAGGACGCGATCGCGCTCGACCGGGCCGTGCTCGTCGCCGACGGCCTCGACGACGCGCTCGCCGCATACGAGGCGGAGCGGCGGCCCGCCGTCGAACACCTGCAGTCCATCGCCGAACGCTCGATGGCGTGGTGGGACTCGTTCCCGGAGCGCCTGTCGATGCCGGTGGAGCAGCTGATGGTCGCGTACATGACGCGGGCCGGGAAGGTGCCCGTCGACCGGTTCGCGGAGTCCGCGCCGCAGGTCGCCGTCCCCGGTCTCGCCGCGTTCGGCGGGGTCGGGACCGACGAGGTCCCGTGCCCGGCCTCGGTCACGGAGTGGATCCTCGACCGGCCACTGACCGCGGGCGGGCGGAGGTTCCCCGGCCGCACCGCTCCGGAGGCGCTGCGGACCGCCGCCGGCACGCTGCCGGTCGAGATCTCGGTCCGGCCGTGGAGCCCCGAGGCGGCTGAACTGATCGCGGGCCTGCCGCCCGCGAGCGCGTACTGGTTGACCGGACCCGCCGACCGCGAGGCGACCCTCGACCGGCTGGACCTCGGCGAGCGCATCCGCCGCGCGACTGGCGCGCTCCTGGTCGCGGACGTGCCCGCCGGGTTCCGGGCCGTCGCCGCGGGCGCGCTCGCCAGCGAGCGTGTCGATCTCGTGGCCTTCACCGGGTGATGGACTAGCCTTGGCCGCTATGACTTCCCCTGCCGCCGACCCGCCGCCCAAACGCCGGGGCCGCCCCAGCGTGCGGCGCGAACTGGTCGAACGGGAGATCAAGGAGAACGCCGCCCGGCTGTTCGCCGAGCGCGGGGTCGCCGGGACGACGCTGCAGGACATCGCCGACGCGACCGGCCTGACCCGCCAGGCGGTCTACCACTACGTGGCGAGCAAGGACGACCTGTTCGCCCAGTTGGTCAGCGAGATCGCCGACCAGCCCGCCCAGCTGCTCCGCGAGATCAACGCGCTGGCGGACCTGAGCCCGTCCGCGAAGCTGCGGCGCATGGCACAGACGCTGGCGCTGCACCAGATGGCGGACCCGGACCGGTTCCGGCTGATGATCCGGTCGGAATCCGATCTGCCCGAGCACCTCGCGAAGTCCTACCGGGCGAGCCGAAGGCGCGTGCTGAAGGAACTCGTCGAGGTGATCGACGGCGGCATCGCCGACGGAAGCTTCCGCAACGTCAACCCGCGCACCGCGGCGCTCGGCGTCATCGGCATGCTCAACTGGATCGCCTGGTGGCACCAGGAAGGCGGCGACGACCAGGAAACCGCCGACCAGCTCGCGGAGATGGCCGTGCGCACCGTCCGGAGCGACGACCGCGCACCGGAATCCCCGACGGTGGAAGGGATTCTCGCCAACGTCCGGCTCGAGCTGGATCTGGTCGAGCGGCTGGCCCGCCCGGACGAATCCGGGCGGGCGTAAGACGTCCGGCGCGCGCCAGTTCGGTCAGGCCCGCGCGGACAGCTCCTCCCGGACCCGGTCGGTCACGGCGTTCGTCGAAATGCCGTAGCGGTCGTGCAACGTCGGGAGCGCGCCGGCGGCCAGGAATTCGTCCGGCAGGGCGATCGGCACGACCTTCTTGCCGATGCCGCGCCGGGCGAGGGCGGCGGCGACGGTTTCGAACAGGCCGCCGATCACGCTGTGGTTTTCGAGGGTGAACACCGGACGGTCGCCCGCGATCTGGGCGAGCACGGTCTCCTCGTCGAACGGCTTGAGCGTCGCGCAATGCACGACCGCCACGTCGATTCCCCGCTTCGCCAGCTGCTCGGCGGCGAGGAGGCCACGCATGGTCATCAGGCCGGAGGAGACGAAAACGGCGTCGTCGCCGGGCCGGACCAGTTTCGCTTTGCCGAGTTCGAAGGAGTAGTCGTAGTCGTCGAGGATCCGGGGGACCGCGCCGCGCAGCAGCCGGGTGTAGCTCGGGCCGGGTGCCGCGGCGAGCTGGGGCACGGCCTGCTCGATGTCCACCGCGTCGCACGGGTCCACAATGGTCAGTCCGGGCATCCCGCGCAGGATCGCGACGTCCTCGGTCGCCTGGTGGCTCGGGCCGTAGCCGGTGGTGAGGCCGGGCAACGCCGCGACGATGTTGACGTTGAGCCCCGGTTCGGCCATGTCGAGGCACAGGAAGTCGTAGGCGCGCCGGGTGGCGAACACCGAATAGGTGGCGGCGAACGGGATCTGGCCGACCTCGGCCATGCCCGCGGCGGCGGCCATCATCACCTGCTCGGCCATGCCCATCTGGAAGAACCGGTCCGGGAACGCGCGGGCGAACACGTGCATGTCGGTGTATTTCGCCAGATCCGCGGCGAGCCCGACGATCCGCTGGTCCGCCTCGGCCGCCTTGACGAGCGCGTCGCCGAACGGGGCCCGCGTCGTGCGCACCCCGGGGTCGGCGATCGAGGCGATCATCGCGGCCGAGCGCTGCGGCTGGGCGACGGTCATCGGCGGGTCCTCTTCTCGTGTCCGGCGGTCAGCTGCTCTTTGCACACAGGCCATTCCTCGGCGGCGATCTTCATGAAGTGGAGCTTTTCCCGGCCTTCGAGCAACGGGACGCCCTTGCCGACCACGGTGTCGCAGATGACCAGGTGCGGCTGTCCGACGGCCGACGCGTTGCCGGTCGCCTCGTCCACCGCGCGCAGCAACGCCTCGGGATCGTTGCCGTCGACGCGTTGCACGTGCCAGCCGAAGGCGCGCCAGCGGTCTTCTTGGCGGTCGAGGGCGAGGACGTCACGGGTCGGTCCGTCCGCTTGCAGCCCGTTCATGTCGACGAACGCGACGAGGTTGCCGAGCTGCCAGCTCGCCGCGCTCATCGCGGCCTCCCACGTCGACCCTTCGTTGAGTTCGCCGTCGCTGAACAGCGTGAAGACCCGTTGCCCGGTCCGGCCTTGCGCGCGCAGCCCGAGGCACATCCCGACGGCGAGCCCCAGCCCGTGGCCGAGCGAACCGCCGGAGATCTCGGCGCCGGGCGTGTAGGTGGCCATCGCCGACATCGGCAGCCGCGAGCCGTCCGCGGCGTAGGTCGCCAGTTCTTCGCGGGGGAGCACCCCGGCCTCGGCGAGTGCGGAGTAGAGCAGCAGGGCGTAGTGGCCGACGGACAGGAGGAACCGGTCGCGGTCCGGCCACTCCGGATCCGCCGGGTCGAAGCGCAGGACGTCGCGGTAGAGCACGGCGAGAAGGTCGGCCGCGCCGAGCGCCTGCCCGACGTAGCCCTCGCCCTGCGCTTCGCCCTCGTCGAGGACGCCCATCCGGATGCGGTACGCCGATTCCGCGCAGGCGTCCAGCCGTCGCCGGAACGAAGTCGGCGTCATCAGGTCGAGACTCACAGCGATTTTCCTTTCGGCGACAGGGATTCAGGCGGCGGGCTGGGCGGCCGGCGCGGAGCTCGCGACCGCCGCGCGGGCCGCCTCGCGCTCCGCGCGGCCCCAGGTTTCCCGGGTCACCAGCGCCGAGACGAGGCCGAGCAGCGAGAACGCGAGGAACAGCAGCGCCGGGCCGAGCCAGCCCATGCCGAGGAACAGCAGCGTCGTGACGAACGGGGTGAGACCGGAGATCATCGCCGAGATCTGATAGGCCAGCGCGGCGCCCGAGGAGCGGGTGCCCGCCTGGAACAGCTCCGGGAACCACGCGCCCTGCGATCCGGCGAGCGCGTTCTGGCAGACGCCGTAGGAGACGACGACGGTGCACACGATCGCGATCAGCGTGCCGGTGTTGACGAGCAGGAACATCGGGATCGCCCACAGCGCGGCGAACAGCGTCACCCAGACGTACACCGAGCGGCGGCCGACCCGGTCGGTGAGCGCGCCCCAGCCGACGGTCGCGGCGATGCCGATCGCCGAGGCGATGCACAGCGCCAGGATCGTTTCCCCGCTGCTGGCGAGCTTTTCCGACTTCAGGTACGAGATCAGGTAGGTGATCGACACCGCGTAGCCCGCCGTCTCGGCGATCCGCAGGCCGATGCCGCGCACCACGTTGCGCCAGTCGTCGCGCAGCACCGCCGCGATCGGGGCCTTCACCAGGTCGCCGCTGTCGCGCACGTCCTGGAACACCGGCGATTCCGGCACCTTCGCCCGCAGCACCAGCCCGACGATCACCAGCACCAGGCTGGCCAGGAACGGTACCCGCCACGCCCAGTCGCCGGGCAGGTTCACCGACACGAGGAACACCAGGTTCGCCAGCAGCAGCCCGATCGGGAACCCGGACTGCACGATCCCGGTGAACCTGCCCTTGCGCAGCCACGGCGCGTGCTCGTAGGTCATCAGGATCGCGCCGCTCCACTCGGCGCCGTAGGCGAGGCCCTGCACGATCCGGACGGTCACCAGCAGGACCGGCGCCAGCACGCCCGCCGTCGCGTAGGTCGGCAGCAGGCCGATGGCGAAGGTCGCCAGCCCCATGATGATGAGCGACGCGACCAGCACCGGCTTGCGGCCGATCCGGTCGCCGAGGTGCCCGCCGACGATCCCGCCGAGCGGCCGCGCGATGAATCCGACGCCGAGGGTCGCGAACGCCGACAGCGTGCCGGCGATGGGCGACGCGCCGGGGAAGAAGGCGTGGCCGAGGTAGAGCGCCGCGGCGGTGCCGAACCCGATGAAGTCGTAGCTCTCGATCACGGCCCCGGCGGTGGAGCCCCAGGCCACCCGGCGGGCGTCCGCGGTGCCGTGCACCGGGCCCCGCATGGTGAGCGCTTCGCTGCGCATGTCGATCGCCTCTCTCTTCCAGCGGCCGTCTCGACAGTAATCGAGCTGCCTGGCTGTCAACAATGGAGCGTATCGTGCGCTCTGCTGGCTGCTCTGTCAACAGTGAATACCGGAGATAATCCCTTGTGAGAACTGATCATTCGGCGTGGCCTTGTCTGTTGACACTTCTCTGTTAACATTGCCGACCATGGAACGCCTCCCCGCGCCGGGCTGCTCGACGATCAGCTTCCGGCACCTGCCTCTGCCCGCCGCGCTGGCGGTTGTCGCGGACTGCGGCTTCGCCGAGATCGACCTCGGCGCGCTGCCCGGGGTCTGCGACCACGTGCCGTACGACCTCACCGACGCGGCGGTGCGCATCGTCGCCGGGCAGGTGCGTGCGTCCGGGCTGGCGGTGCGCTCGGTCAACGGCGACGTCGGCGACCTGAACCGCCCGCTCGCCCCGGCGGAGGCGGCGGACCGGGCGGCCCACCTGCGGCGGCTGCTCGACCTGGCCGCCGCGTGCGGGGCGCGGGCGCTCGTGCTGCCGTGCGGCGCGTCGTCGCACGAGCCGGTGACGAGCCTGGAAGCGGATCTGGACCTCGTCGCCGACCAGCTGGGCAGGGCGGCGGCGCTGGCCGCGAGCCGGGGCCTCGAGCTGTGGTGCGAAGCGCCGCATCTGTACCGGCTCTGCCACACGGTCGACCTCGCCGGTCAGCTGGCCGACCGGCTCGACCCGGCGGTCGGGCTGGTCCTCGACACCAGCCACATCGTCGCGTCCGGCGGCGACCCGGCCGCGTTCGCGCACCGGTTCGCCGGACGGATCGCGCACGTCCACCTCCGCGACGCGACGCCGGGCCAGATCAACCTGAGCATCGGCAACGGCGACGTGGACTTCGCCGCGACCTTCGCCGCGCTGCGCGCCACGGGCTACCGCGGCCACAGCTCTCTCGAACTCGAAACGCGGGACGTCACCGACGAGGAACGTCCGGCCGCCGCGGTCAAAGCCGCCGCCTATCTCGCCGCCCTCTGATTCCCTTCTGACGCCAAGGAGACAACGGACATGACCGGAACCCGTCGCACCGCCGTGATCACCGGAGCCGGCGCGCCCCGCGGAATCGGCCGCGCCACCGCCGCCCGCTTCGCCAGGGACGGCTGGGCGGTCGTCGTGCTCGACCTCGACGAGCCCGCCGCCAAGGAAGTGGCCGGCGAACTCGCCGCGACCGGTGCGACCGCTTTCTCGCACGGCGTCGACGTCGCCGACGAAGCGTCCGTGCTCGCCGCGTACGCGGCCGTGCGGGCCGACGTCGACGCGGGCCGCCTGCCCGGCGTCGGCGCGGTCGTCAACATCGCGGGCATCACCTCGCCGGTGCCGTTCCTGGAGACGACGCTCGACCTGTGGAACAAGGTGCTGGCGGTCAACGCGACCGGCACCTACCTGGTCACGAAAGCGTTCCTGCCCGACCTGATCGAGGCGGGCTGGGGACGGATCGTGAACATGTCCTCGGTGTCGGCGCAGCAGGGCGGCGGCGTGTTCGGCCGGACCCCGTACAGCACGGCGAAAGCCGCGATCCTCGGCTTCACCAAGGCGCTGGCGCGGGAACTGGGCGACGCCGGGGTGACGGTGAACGCGGTCGCGCCCGGCGCGGTCGAGACCGACATCCGCGCCGAATCGACCACCGCCGAACTGGAAGCCGCGATCACCCGCAGCGTCCCGCTCGGCCGGCAGGCCACCGCGGACGACGTCGCCGGGGTGATCGCCTGGCTCGCCACCGACGACGCGGGCTACCTGCAGGGCACCACGATCGACGTCAACGGCGGCTCGTTCCTCCACTGACCCTCCCTTGAGGACGGAGCACACGCGATGACCTACCTCTACGACGATCCGGCGGCGTTCGCCGAGGACGCGCTCGCCGGGTTCTGCGATCTGCACGCAGGCGCGGTGCGGCGGGTGCCCGGCGGCGCGGTGCGCGCGGACCGGCCCGCCCGGCCGAAAGTCGCGGTGCTGCCGGGCGGCGGATCCGGGCACTACCCGGCGTTCTACGGCGTGATCGGGCCGGGTTTCGCCGACGGCGCGGTGAGCGGCAACCTCTTCACCTCGCCGTCCGCGCAGGACGCCTGTTCGGTGGCGGCAGCCGCGGATTCCGGCGCCGGAGTGGTGTTCAGCTACGGCAACTACGCGGGCGACGTGCTCAACTTCGGTCTCGCCGCGGAATCGCTGCGGGCACGCGGGATCCGCGCGGAACACGTCGTGGTCACCGACGACATCGCCAGCGCCCCGCCGCAACAAGCGGAGCAGCGGCGCGGCATCGCCGGCGACTTCGTGGTCTTCAAAATCCTTGGCGCGGCCGCCGAAGAAGGCCTGGATCTCGACGCGGTCGTGCGCGCCGGGCGCAAGGCCAACGCGGCGACCCGCACGATCGGCACCGCGTTCTCCGGCTGCACGTTCCCCGGCTCGGACACCCCGCTGTTCACCGTCCCGGACGGGCAGATGGGGCTGGGCCTCGGCATTCACGGCGAACCCGGGCTGCGCGACCTCCCGCTCCCGTCCGCCGCCGTCCTGGCCGAGGACTTCGTCGGCCGGATCCTCGCCGAAAAGCCCGGCGGTGCGGGCGATCGCGTCGCGGTGGTGCTCAACGGCCTCGGTTCGGTCAAGCACGAGGAACTGTTCGTGCTGTGGACCCGGATCGCCGCGCTGCTGCGGGAATCCGGCCACACGCCGGTGCTCCCGGAGGTCGGCGAACTGGTCACCAGCCTCGACATGGCGGGCGTTTCACTCACCGTGACCTGGCTGGACGAGGAACTGGAACGCTGGTGGCGCGCGCCCGCCGCCACGCCCGCCTTCCGTCGCGGCGAAACCCGGCACGAACCGGCCGCCGCTCCGGCAGCCGAGGTCGTGGCCGAACCCGCTGCGCCGCGTTACGCCGCTGCCTCGCCTGAGTCGCGAAAGCTCGCCGAAGCGGTGCTGGACGGCCTGCGCGCGGTCCGAAAAGCCTTGCACGGAGCCGAAACCGAGCTGGGTGCCATCGATGCCGTCGCAGGGGACGGCGACCACGGACGCGGCATGGTCCGCGGCATCGACGCTGCTCTCGCGGGCGCCGAGTCCGCCTGGCACGACGGGGCGGGCGCGGGCGATTGCCTCGCGGCCGCCGGGGACGAGTGGGCCGCTCGGGCCGGTGGCACGTCCGGTGTCCTGTGGGGCGCCGGGTTGCGCGCGGCAGGAGAGGCCATCGGTGCGGAATCGGGGGTCGTCGACGTCCGGGTCGTGGTCGACGCGTTCGCCGACCGGGTCGTGCGACTCGGCGGCGCCGAACCGGGCGACAAGACGATGGTCGACGCGCTCGAACCGTTCCGTACCGCGCTGGTGGTGGGGAAGCCGTGGGCGGAAGCGGCCGCGGTCGCGGAAGCCGCGGCGCGGGACACCGCCGCGCTGACCCCGAAGAAAGGCCGGGCGCGCCCGCTGGCCGAACGCAGTGTCGGCACCCCGGACGCCGGTGCCGTTTCCCTCGCACTGATCGTGCGCACTCTCGCGGAAGGAATCCGATGACCTACCGGATCGCGGTCGGCTGCGACGACGCCGGCCTGGACTACAAGGAACAACTCGCCCGCGACCTGCGCGCGGATCCGCGGGTGTCAGAGGTGCTCGACCTCGGCGTGCACCGCGGCGCCGAGGACGAACACCGGCCGTACCCGGAGATCGGGCTCGCCGCGGGGGAGGCGATCCGGGCGGGCACGGCCGACCGCGCGGTGCTGGTGTGCGGGACCGGGATCGGCATGGCGCTCTCGGCGAACAAGGTGCCCGGGATCCGCGCGGCCACCGCGCACGATTCGTTCTCCGCGGAACGCTCGGTGCTGTCCAACAACTGCCAGGTGCTTGCCCTGGGCCAGCGCGTGATCGGTCTCGAACTCGCCCGCCGGCTCGTGCGCGAATGGCTCGGGTACGCCTTCGACGACCGGTCGCCGAGCGCGGCGAAGGTACAGTTGCTCGACGACTACGAACGGTGCTGACGCCGAGTCAGAGAGGAGGCGTGCGGTGAGCCGTCCGGCTTCGGCCAGCCAACCCGGCCGCAACCTGCGCCAGATGGCGGTCGACACGCTGCGCGAGGCGATCACCACCGGCCAGTTCCCGCCCGGCAGCCACCTCGGCGAGGTCCAGGTGTCCGAGCAGCTCGGGATCAGCCGGGGCACCCTGCGCGAGGCACTGCGCGAGCTGCAGCAGGAAGGCCTGGTCTCGTACGGCGAGCGGGGTCGCGTCACCGTGCGCTCGATCAACGAGAAGGACATCATCAACACCTTCACCGTGCGCGCCGCGCTGGAGGCGCTCGCGGGGGAGACGCTGGCCTCGAGTTACTACCGGGAGGAGCACTGCGCCAAGCTGCGGAAAGCGGTCGATGCGATGGCTCGTGCGGAGCGGGTGTCGCTGGAGGCGCAGATCGAGGCTGATCTGGCGTTCCATGAGCTGCTTGTGAAGCTTACGGACAATGACGCGCTGGTGCGGTCTTGGAAGCTGCTCGAGGGGGCGATTCGGATGTGCATCATGTATCGGGGGCTTGAGCGGGCGCTGTCGAATATGAGTGCTGGGCGGCATTTGGAGATCGTCACCGCTATTGAGTCCGGGGATCCGGTCAAGACTCAGCAGGTGATTTCGGATCATATGGCGGCTACTGGGCAGGCGTTGTTGTTCGGGACTGTGCGGACTCGGCCTCGTATTGATCTTGGGTAGTCGGCTGTTCGTGTTCGGCTCGTCGCCTGGCGGCGACATTGCCGTGGGGGTTGCGTGGGGCACCCCGAAGCTTGATTGTGCTGACGGTCTGGGGTGCGGGGGTGGTGTGGGTGCCTCGCTCGTTGGGTGCATCGGTGCGGGGGCGTATTGGGTTGGGGGGTCGAGCGGCGGGGTCTCAGTCCATATTGGACTGTGGGGTCACCGTGCGGCGGAAAGTACCAGTTCTTGATAGTTGCGCGACGCCTCTTGCCAGGATTTCAGTTCCAGTTTTTCGTTCGCTGCGTGCATTTCGCGTGGGTCTCCTGGTCCCCAGATCACGATCGGGGCTCCGGCCACCGATCCGGCCAATGCTGAGGCGTCGGTGAAGTAGGTGGCGGCTGGAGCGGTGACTTGGTCGGAGAGCGCGTCCGGCAGGCGTGGGGTCCGGACGGCGGGCAGGTCGAGATCCACCTCGGTACTGATTGCCGGATCGAGCGAAGACGCCCAGGCGATCGCGGGCGCTCCTCCGTCTACGGTGCGCACGTCCAGCGTCAGAACTGCCGCAGCGGGAACGATATTCGTCGCGGTTCCGCCCTCGAAGGTGCCTACGTTGACGGTCTCCTTGCCGAGATAGTCCTCAGTGGACAGCGGAAACGAGTCGAGCGCACCTAGGGCCCGCTCGGCGAGCAGTTGGATCGCGTTGCGGCCGAGGTGCGGTGTGGACCCGTGGGCGGCTTTGCCGGACGCGGCGAGGCGCAGCCACGTGGCCCCGCGATGGCCGAGCGAGACGCGGTTTTGTGTCGCTTCGGGTACTACGACGATCTGCGGCGTCAGCTCCAGCGAGTTTGCGGCCTCCGCCGCGCCGCGGCAGCCGATTTCTTCGTCGCTGGTGATCAGGACTTGTGCGTCGGCACCGGCTTCCGCGGCGTTGCGCAACGCTTCCAGGGCGGCTACCAGGCCGCCCTTCATGTCGACGCTGCCTCGGCCGTGCAGGTGCTTCTCGTCGGTGTCCGCGGAGAACGGGGTGCGGTCCCACAGATCGGGGGAGCCGACCGGGACGGTGTCGATGTGGCATACGAACAGTGGGCCGCGGCCCGATCCGGTGCCGAGCAGCATCCACGGGCGGCCGGTGGTGGAACGTTGCAGCACGCGTACGCCCGCAATAGCCGTGGCGTAGGAGGTCGCCAGTTCCTGGGCTGAGGCCTGTGCGGCGTTGCCTCCGGACGTGGTGTCTTGGCGCACGAGGTCGCGCAGCAGGTCAAGGGCGTCGTCGGTCATGCGGAGTACTCCCGGGTCGATTCGCGGACGACTAGCTGCATCGAGAGCACGTGGTCCGCGGGGCTGTCCCCGGCCGCGAGGCGGGTGATCTCGTCGACCGCTTTGCGGGCCATCTGCTCGGTCGGTTGCGCAACGGTCGTCAGGCGCGGCGAGGTCCATTCGCCGAGGGTGATGCCGTCGCAGCCGATCACCGAGAGGTCCCCTGGCACCGCGACCCCGGCGCGGCGGGCCGCTTCGAGCAGGCCTACCGCGGCGATGTCGCTGGCGGTGAACACCGCGGTCGGCTCCGCGCCGGCCCGTGCCATGTGCGCGAAGAAGTTCATGCCGAACGCCGAGCTGAAGGTGCCGCGCACGATCATCGCCTCGTCGGCCTCGATGCCGTGCGCCTTCAGCGCCGCCCGGTACCCGGCCTCGCGCTGGTCGGCCGTCCGCAGCCCGGCCGGGCCGCCGACGTGGGCGATGCGCCGGTGGCCCTGGGAGATCAGGTGGGTGGTCGCCTGGTACGCGCCGCCGAAGCTGTTCGCGGTGATGTGCGCGATCCGCGGCCCGGCGGCTTCGACGTACTCGTCGAGGAAGACCACCGGGAAATCGCCCGCCAGCCTGCCCGCGAAGGCCTCGTTGGTGCTGTTCATCCCCAGATAAATCAGCCCGCCCACGTCCGGCACCCGCATCAGGCGCTCGACGCTGGCGCGCTCCCGCGACGGCGACGAGCCGGTGAGGGCGGTGAACACGTCGATGCCGTCCGTCGCGGCGGCGTCGGCCACCGCGTCCGCCAGCGTGGAGAAATACGGGTTGTCCAGCGACGGCACCACCAGGCCGAGGCTGAGCCCGGTCACCTGTTTCTGGACGGGCGGATGCCCTTCGGCGGACAGTGCGGCATCGATGCGCCGGGCCGTCTCGGAGGCGACATTGAGCTCGCCCCGGACGTACCTCGACACCGTCGACACCGCCACCCCGGCCTCTCGGGCCACCTTCGCCAGCGACATCCGGCTCCTCCCCGTTCGAGCGTTGACGGCGACTGCAACCGCATCCTATATTGGCGTTGTTGCGCTATGTTGCGCAACACACGCTAAAGCTTTCGCCCGAAGGAGTCGTCGATGGTCAAGGTCCTGCTAGCCGGGGAGTCGTGGGTCAGTGCGACGATCGACCACAAGGGATACGACCCGTTCGCGCACACGCAGGTGGAGATCGGGTGCGAGCGGCTGCTGGCGGTGCTGGCGGCGGAAGGGGTCGAGGTGACTCACCTGCGTTCGCACGACGTGGCCGAGAAGTTCCCGCAGACGCTGGAGGAACTCGGGGCCTACGACGTCGTGCTGCTCTCCGACGTCGGCTCCAACACGCTGCTGCTGCACCCGGACACGTTCACCCGCGGCCGCCCGACGCCCAACCGGCTCAAGCTGCTGCGCGAGTGGGTCCGGGGCGGCGGCGGCCTGATGATGGCGGGCGGCTACCTGAGCTTCCAGGGCTTCGAGGGCAAGGCCAACTACCACCGGACGCCGATCGAGGAGATTCTCCCGGTCGACATCGACCCGTTCGACGACCGCGTCGAGACCCCGGAGGGCGTCCGCGCCCACGTCGTGCAGTCCGGCCATCCGGTGGTCGCCGGTCTCGATCAGGAATGGCCGATCCTGCTGGGCTACCAGCACACCACGCTGAAGCCGGACGCCGAACTGCTCGCCACCGTCGAGGGCGACGTCATGCTGGCCGCGCGGCGGTTCGGCGAGGGCCGCACCCTCGCGTTCACCTCGGACATCTCCCCGCACTGGGCTCCGGAGGAGTTCATGAGCTGGGACGGCTACCGCAAGCTCTTCGCCCAGGCGCTGACCTGGCTCGCCGGACGCGACAGCTGAGCCGCGCGCACTCGGGATCAAGGAGGATTCGATGAGTACGTCACCCACCCGCCGCGCGACCTCGGTCGTCGTGCTGACGATCGCGACCGTCTTCGCCGGCATGCTCGGCCCGTTGCAGTCGCTGGTCAACGGACATCTCGGCACCGAACTCGGCGACGGGCACGCCGCCGCGCTGGTGTCCTTCGGCACCGGCCTGGTGCTGATGCTGGTCATCGTGCTGACGCGGGCCCGGACGCGCGCCGCGTTCTTCCGGCTGCCGGGTCAGCTGGTGCGCGGCGAGATCCCGCGGTGGAACTTCTTCGCGGGCCTGTGCGGCGCGGTGATCGTGCTCTCCGAAGGCGTGACGGTGGGCTTCCTCGGGGTGGCGATCTTCCAGACCTCGCTGATCTCCGGCATGGTCATCTCCGGCGTGGTGTGCGACCGGCTCGGCATCGGCGTCCCGTTCAAGCAGGCGATGAGCGCGCCGCGCATCGCCGGGGCGATCCTGGCCATCTGCGCCACGGTGCTGGTCGTCTCCCCGAACTGGTCGGCCCCGCACATGATCGCGCTGGCGATCATGCCGTTCGTCGGCGGCCTGCTCGCCGGCTGGCAGCCCGCGGGCAACTCCGAGATCGGCCTGCTGTCCGGCTCGATGTTCATCTCCATCACCTGGAACTTCCTCATCGGCTTCGTGGCGCTCGGCCTCGTGTACGTCGTGCGGATGGCGGCTTCGGGCGCGCACTTCGCGTTGCCGGGCACGTGGTGGATGTACTTCGGCGGGCCGCTCGGCCTGTTGTCGATCGCGCTGATGGCCTTGCTGGTGCGCGGTTTGGGCTTGCTGCTGCTGGGGCTGGCCTCCACGGCCGGCCAGCTCATCGGGTCGCTGCTGCTCGAGGTCGTCGCTCCCGCGGCGGGGTCCAGCCTGCACCTGGTCACCGTCCTCGGCGCGCTCGTGGCACTGGCGGCCGCGGCGATCGCGATGATTCCGTCCCGGCACACGGCCGAACCGGCGGTCCTCGCCCAGCCCGCCGAGGTGCATCGTGGCTGAGGTGCGCGGCGTCCTCGGTGCGGTCGAGGCGGCGGACCTCGGGCTGGTGCTGCCGCACGAGCACCTCTTCAACGACCTGTCTTCCGCCGTCGCCGAACCGTCCTACGCCTCCACCCGGCGGCTCGTCGAAGCGGAAGTGGGGCCTGCCTGGCAGTTCCTGCTTCGCCAGGATCCCTACTGCTGCGCCGACAACGTGGCGGTGAAGGACCACGCGAGTGTCGTGCGCGAGCTGGCCGCGTTCGCCGCGGCAGGCGGCGGCACGGTAGTCGACGCGACCGGCAGCGCGGCGATCGGCCGCGACCCGCGCGCGCTGGCGGCGGTAGCCGAGGCCACCGGGGTCACCGTCATCATGGGCACCGGTGCGTACCTGGAGAAATTCGAGGGCGAGCGCATCACCGCGGTCGCCGTCGAAGCGCAGACCGCGCGCATTCTCACGGAGCTGGACGAGGGCGTCGGCGAAACGGGAATCCGGGCCGGCGTCATCGGCGAGGTCGGCGTCTCGCCGTTGTTCACCGACGGGGAACGGGCTTCGCTGCGCGCCGCGGCGCTCGCGCAGGCGGCCCGGCCGAACGTCGGGCTCAACATCCACATGCCGGGCTGGCAACGCCGCGGGCACGAGGTGCTCGACCTGGTGCTGGACGAATGCGGTGCGCTGCCGGGCAAAGTCGCGCTGGCGCACAGCGATCCGTCCGGCGACGATCCCGGCTACCAGCGCGAGCTCCTCGAACGCGGCGTGCTGCTGGAGTTCGACATGATCGGCCTCGACATTTCGTTCCCCGGCGAAGGCGTGGCCCCGACGGTTTCCCAGACCGCGCATGCCGTGGCGCGATGGGTGCACGAGGGCTTCGGGGAGCAGATCATGTTGTCGCACGACCTGTTCCTGAAGCAGATGTGGACGCACAACGGCGGCAACGGGCTGGTCTTCGTGCCGACTGTTTTCGCTGATCTGCTCGAAGCCGAAGGCGTCCCGGCCGACGCGGTCGCCCGGCTGATGCGGGATGTCCCGGTGCGATGGCTGACCGCATGAGCGCCGTCGTAGCGGTCGTCGCGTCGCTCAACGTCGACCACATCGTCCAAGCACCGCGGATTCCCGAACCAGGGGAGACCCTCATGGGATTCTCGGCGAGCCGGGAACTGGGCGGAAAAGGCGGCAACCAAGCCGTCGCCGCCGCCCGGCTCGGCGCGGACGTCGCGGTGATCGGATGCGTCGGCCAGGACGAGGACGGCGACGAGTACCTGAAAGCCCTCGCCGCCGAGGGCGCGGACGTCACCCATGTGCGAAGGTCGCCGCTGCCCACCGGCCGGGCCGCGATCACCGTCGACGCGGAGGGCGTCAACTCGATCGTCGTCGTGGCCGGGGCGAACGCCGACATCCCCGCAGCGGCAGCCGAAGCGGCGATCGACGCGATGCCAGGTCTTCGAGTCGCAGTAGGCCAGTTGGAGGCGGCGGCCGACGCGACGGAACGGGCGTTCGCGGCTGCTCGCGCACGCGGGGTCCTGACGGTGCTCAACACCGCGCCCGTCGCCGACGTGGCCGGGAAGCTGCTGCCGTTCAGCGATGTGGTGGTGGCGAACGAAATCGAGTTCCGGCAGCTCACCGGCCAAGATCCCTTCGACAGCAACGGGTTGCAACGTGGCAGCGCTGACCTGTTCGCGAGGGGCTGCCGATGGGTGATCGTGACGCTGGGGGCGGAGGGGTGCGCGGTGCTCGACGCGTCGTCGTCCGCACATGTCCCTGCCGTTGCGGTCCGGGCGGTCGACACCACGGCTGCGGGAGATTCGTTCGTCGGGGCGCTTGCTGCCCGGCTCGCGGAGATCTCCGGCGAGCCGACGACCGCGGAGGTTGTGGCGGCCTGTGGTTTCGCAGCGAAAGTAGCCGCGGTCGTGGTGACGCGGCACGGGGCGCATCCCTCGCTGCCGACTCTGGCGGAGGTGGTCGAGGTGTGACGCCGCGGCTTCCTGGCTGGGAAGCGGCCGCCGGTGAGTGGCCTCGGATTTGTTCTACGGCAACGGCGTGGCAATGATCGACGGCGACAGTGTGCTGAACCGGTCGCCGATGGGCGCCGAGGGCCGCGCGGTGCTCGGCGAGTGACCGGGCGGCGTCCTGCTGGATCCGCCTGCCGCCGAGCCCGGCTGAGGCATTCCGCACCCGCGCGAGGTGAAAGTTCCTTGCCCACCAAGGAAAGGCCGCCCCGCGTACGGGACGGCCCTTCCGTCGGTACAGAGTCAGCTCACGGTCAGCGCCGTGTCGTCGAGGCAGAAGGACGTCTGCAGGCTCGAGTCTTCGGTGCCGGTGAAGGTGAGCGTCACCGTCTGGCCGGCGTACGCCGACATGTCAACGGTGCGCAGCTGGTATCCGTTCGCCTGGTTCAGGTTCGAGTAGGTGGCGAGCGTGGTCGACCCAGCCTTGACGGTGAGCTTGTCGTACGCCGTCGAGGTGGTCGTCTCGGCGGTGTCGACGTGCAGGTAGTAGCTCAGCGTCGCGTGGCAGCCCGAGGGGATGGTCACCGACTGGGAGACCGTGTCGGTGTGCGCGCTGCCGTAGCCGTCGAGGTAGGCGAGGTAGCTGCCGCTGTGCGGGGGCTCGCCGTTGGACGACGTGCTGACGACTCCGCTGGACGCGGTCCACGGGCTGGTGCCGTTCTCGAAGCCGGGGTTGCCCAGCTTCTGGCCGGAGCAGGTGCCGCCGCCGGTCGGGGCGATCGTCCAGCTGAACGTGGTGGAGCCGGTGGCGCCGGAGGAGTCCTTGGCGGTCGCGGTCACCGAGTACGTGCCCGCGGTGGTCGGCGTGCCGGAGATCAGGCCGCCGGAGCTGATCGACAGTCCGGCGGGCAGGCCGGTCGCCGTCCAGGTGTAGCCGCCGCTGCCGCCGGACGCGGAGAGCTGCAGCTTCGCCGCGGTGCCGACGACGCCGTTCTGGCTGCCGGGGTTGTTCGCCGTGACGCCGCCGCTCGGGGTGCCCGCGGTGAAGGCCGCGGTGCCGTTCGGGGTGCCGAGACCGGTCGGGCCGTCCCAGCCCGGGCCGGCGTTGCACTGCACCGAGGACGAGCAGCTGCCGTTGCTGCCGGAGGTCACGTCGTTGAGGTTGCCGGTGTGCGAGTACGGGTAGGCGGCGGGGGTGTCGGACGCGCCGGGCGTGCCGGCGAGGGCGTAGACCGAAGCGATGATCGGGGCGGAGGCGCTGGTGCCGCCGTACACGGCCCAGCCGCTGCCGCCGTAGGTCTGGTACACCGCGACGCCGGTCTGCGGGTCGGCCACCGCCGAGACGTCGGCGACCGCGCGCTTGCTGCAAGCGGTCGTCACGTTCTGGAAGGCGGGCTTGGTCACGTAGCCCGAGCAGCCGCTGCCCGCGCCGCTCCACGCGGTTTCGCCCCAGCCGCGGGCGCTGCTGTTGCGGGTCAGCGAGGTGCCGCCGACCGCGGTCACGTACTGCGACGAGGCCGGGTAGCTGATGCCGTAGCCGTTGTCGCCGGTGCTCGCGGTGATCGCGACGCCGGGGTGGTGGAAGTAGCTCGAGTCGGAGGAGGGTTCGGAGCCGTCCTCGCCGCCGCCGTAGCTGTTCGAGACGTACTTCGCGCCCATCGACACGGCGGTGTTCACCGCGGTGCCGAGATCGGCCATGCTCGGCTGGTTCGCTTCGACGAGCAGAATGTGGCAATTCGGGCAGATCGCCGAAACCATGTCGACGTCGAGCGAGATTTCGCCCGCCCAGCCCGAATCGGCGGACGGAAGCGGACTGGTTTGCCCGTTTTCGTTGACTTTCTTGAAACAGCCGTTCGCGGTGGTGCAGGGCGGGAGCCCGTAGGTGGAGCGGTAGCTCGCGAGGTCCGATTCAGCGTTCGGGTCGTCGTTGGAGTCGACGATCGCCACCGTCGCCGAGGCGCTGCCGGCGGCGGTGAGGTTGTAGGCGGAGCGCAGGTCCGCGGGGCCGAACCCGCTGGGCAGCGCGCCGGGGGAGAGCAGCGCGCGCATGGTGTCGGTCTGGCGTTCGGCGAAACACGTGACCATGCCGGGCTTCGCCTTCTCGGCGCAGACGCGGGCGGTCGGATGCGCCGCGGCGGGCGCGGCCACGGCGGGCAGGGCCGGGGCGGTCAAGGCCAAGGCCGCGAAACCGGCCATGGCAAGGATTCTTCGGGCTGAACGGGACACGATCCCTCCCAGGGAATTTCCTGCGAACGGCGTCGGGCCATTCGGTGCCCCGTTGTCTACAGTTCGTTCAGCCCTGGCGGTGACGCGCTGGTGCCAGTGGCGCAATGGTGTCGGCAAGCCCGGTGGAGGTGCCTCCGAATGGTTCCCGAAGCAATCGGCCATCTCCTGACGCTCGGGCTCAAA
The DNA here is from genome assembly GCF_037034185.1 of Amycolatopsis sp. VC5-11. Lineage (NCBI taxonomy): Bacteria > Bacillati > Actinomycetota > Actinomycetes > Pseudonocardiales > Pseudonocardiaceae > Amycolatopsis > Amycolatopsis sp. VC5-11. Next base: position 76,816 of record NZ_JBAGKF010000024.1, read on the forward strand.
GCGGACGAAGCAGAAATCTATCTCGACCTACTTTCGTCGGGACCGGTTCCGCCTGATCGGCTAGCGCACGAGACCGGCCGCGACCCCGGCGAAGTGCGCCGCGTGCTGACGGTGCTCGCCGGAATCGGACTGGCCGGCCCGGTCGACGGCCCCGGCTCGCCGATGTCCGCGCTGCGCCCGGAACCGGTGCTGGAAGTGCTGAGCAGGCAACGCGAGGCCGAGCTGGCCGGAGCCCGCGCGGCGATGACCCGGCTGTACGAGCAATACCGAAGACATGCGGTCCGTTACGACGCCGACTCGATGATCGAGGTAGTCAGCGGAACCACTGCCGCCGAACGGGTGCAGCAACTGGAACGAGCGGCGCGGAAGGAGGTCCGCGGCCTGGACTCGCCGCCGTACTACGCCGACGCGGACGCCAACGAGATCGAACTCGAGAACCTGGCCCGCGGCGTCCGCTACCGCGCCGTCTACGGGCGGCTCGCGCTGGAACGCCCCGAGTACGTCGAGGAAAACATCCTGCCCTGCGGCAAACGCGGGGAGGAGGCCCGGGTGCTGCCTGAGGTCCCGGTGAAACTGCTGATCGTCGACGACTGCGCAGCCCTGTCCGGCGCGGACCGCACCGTCCTGCTCATCCGCTCGTGCGGCCTGTTCGACGCACTGGCCGGCTTGTTCGACATGTGCTGGCAAGTCGCGCTGCCGTTAGGCCTCGCCGACGACACCTCCGGCCCGGAGATCCGCCCCAGCGAACGACGGCTGCTGGCATTGCTCGCCGCCGGCCTCACCGACGACCAGGTCGCCCGGGTGCTCGGCGTGAGCAGGCGGACGATGTTCCGGTACCTGGAAAACCTGATGGCTCGCACGGGCGCGGCGAACCGGTTCCAGCTCGCCCTGCACGCGACTCGGAACGACTGGCTTTCGGTGGACAGCCAGCCTGGTGCTTCGCCGGTGCGGTCGGTGCCGTTGTGAGCTGAGGGTGGCATGCGTCCGGTGCCCGCCCCGCCTGCCGCCAGTCCGGAGCGATCTGTCCGCTGAGCACCGACCCGCCGGTCAGCTCATGATCTCCCGCACGCTGTCAGCCAGCAGCCGAAGGCACCCCGGCGCACCAGGATTGAGCAGCAGATCAACCCCGTCGTAGTCATTGAGCAAACGGAGCAGATCAACAGGACCAGCCGGACGCCAACCGGCGGCGCGTACTCGGCGGCGGTGCGCCGGGGCGGTCGTGACGAGCAGGCAAGGGATGTTGTCCGGCGACGGCGCGACGAGCGGAGACTCATCGGTATCCACAGCCACCGCGAAGGCCGATTCGCGGAAGACGGCGGCCAGTTGGTCGAAGTCCGCCTCGCCGCGCGCCGTCAGGCGGAGCACGGCGTCCAGCGGGTCGGTCGGGGAGTCTTCCGCGGACGGTTCGTAGGACGGGTTGGGCTCGAAGCGGCTGACGGACCCGTCTTCGCGCGCGAGCCAGCCGCCGACCACGGCCTCCGGCGGCGGGGTCGGGGCCTCGCTGCCGTCGGCCGTCCACGCTGGGTCGACCAGCAGCACCCACTGGTCCTCGGACATCGCTGGCGCCTCCTTCGCGTCCGATGAATCTACCGGGCGGGCTTCACTCATGGCTGGGACTTCCTTCCGCCAGTTCGGCCAGTTCAGCGGCCTGGCGAGCGGACGCCGCGCGTTCCTCCGCCTGGTACCGGCGAATGGCCGCGGCCGTGTGCCAACGGTCCAGCCAGCCCAGCCCGACGACGCTCAGCCGGTGCGGCCTCGGTCGCGTCCTCGGGCCGTCGAGGGCATTCCGCAGCGCAGTGCGGAAGGCGGCCGCGGACAGATCCTTCGCGGCCAGTTTCCGGATGACGGCGGCCAGGTCGCGGGCGTAACCGTCGGGGTTCGGGCGGTCGGCGAGCCGGGTGAGTTCTTCGAGCAGCAAGGTCCGGCCGCCGGGGGCGCTCAGGACGGCGTCCAGGGTGCCGTGCCGTTCCAGGACCTCGACCGCCTCGGCGATTCGGGTGACGTCCGCGCCGTCTCGGGTCGCTTGGGCGAGGTCGGAGAGCACTCCGGCGGCGTCCGGCTTGCCCAGCAAGGTGTCGGTCACGCCGTGCAGATGGAGGACGGCGTGCTGCTCGGCCAGGTCGGTGTGTCGCGGGGACAGCGCGGCGAGTTCGCGGGCGGCGGTCCAGATCAGGTCCGGTCGTTCGTGCCGCGCGACGTCCTCGGCGAGGGCGGCCGCCGATTCGCCGCGGCCGAGTTCCGCGAGGACCCAGCCGAGCAGCTTGGCGGTGCCGTCCCGGTCGCTCAGCGGGATCGGCCCGGTCGGTGGCGTCGGACGGAACCACCAGCGGTGCGTGGCGGTGCGTACCAGTTCTTCGAGCATCAGATCCGCGTCGGGGGTGTCGCTGAGCAAGTAATCCGCAGTCGGGTGTTCGGCCGCTGGCAGCCGGACGGCGTCGGCTGGACGGTCTGTGCCGTCGATACGCAGTTGTTCGGTGAAGTTTCGGATCGCTGTTGCGTCAGTGGTCAAGAAGGACGATCCATTAGGGACGGACACATCGGACGGTCCGTAGTGGACCCCCACGGTACGGCCGTCAGGTGTCCATGGCCGAGGTGTCGCGGGTGCGGGGGAGTCGTCCAGGCCGCGGAAAACCCTCGGCGTTGGCGTGCCAGTCGACATACCCGGGCCGAAAGCGATCCTGACTTGACCGTCCCCCTCGGACACTCGGATCTTCACCGGGACGCGGTCCAGCACGTCGGAACCCAAGGCGTCGGCGAGCTTCCCGGCCAATTCGCGCGCTGCGGCAGTAGCGAGCGCTCGGCCGTCCGGTCCGGTTCCCGTGACCTCGACCGGCGGGACTGGGCCGTCCGTCGAACGCAGGCGGGAGATCAGGTTATCCAGCGGCGTATCTGCCACCAGGACGGCGTCGGCGGCTTGCATCGTCGCGCCGCGCTGGACCTCGCCGAGGTGGTAGTGCACGCGGCTGTCGTCGATGGTCAGCAGCGCGCGGGCATCGGGCGGGAGCGGAACGTCGTGCACCTTGCCGGTGTAACTGCTGCGGTCGGTCACGGTGCGAACGAGGGCGGACAGCTCCGGGTTCGCCGCGATATAGGACAACGCCGCGTGCCACACCAGATCCGGGTCGGCGTGCCGGCGCACCGCGGGTTCGACCGCGGTCAGATGCAGGTCGCCGTCCCGGTTGTGCAGGCCGCGCACCAGCGTTTGGATCACGCGCTGGGTCAGCTCCAGCGTCTCGAACCGGTCCGCCAGCGGGGCCGGATCGCCCTGCGGCGGCAGGAGCCAGCTGTGGTCGCTGTTCATCCGGATCTCCGTCATGCCCGGGAGTTCGAGCGCGGAGCTCAGGCCGATCCGCCGGGCCGTTTCGGTCATCGCGACCGGGCCGGAACGGTACATCACCGACTGCCGGTGCACCCGGCCCATCGGCGTGGCGAAGAAGCCCTGGCCGAGCGAGTCCACCTCGCGCGGCATCAGATTCGCCTGCGTCTGCCCGTAGTTGTCCCGCAGCTGGTCCAAATAGGACGAGGCGAACGGGTGTCCTTTCGACATGGTGAACGCCGAGTTCGCGATGTTCCCGCCGACCCGGTGCACCGCGTAGCCGGCGTCGGACTCGGCGGCGCGGACGACGTCGTCCAGGCCGTGCACGACATTGTCGCCGTCGGTGTAGAGACCGCCGAACCGGTGCATCAGCTCCAGCCGCAGGATGTCGCTCGCCGCCGCGAACCCTGGGCCGGTCTGTTTGGCCACTTCGGACAGATAGAACTCCTGTGTCCGCATGGGATGCTCGCTGGTGAACACTTCGTCCACATTGACCAGTTGGACGCGGTGCTCGCCGGCCCAGCGCAGCAGGTCCCGGACGTCGTGCAGCGGATCCGGGCCCTCTTCCGGGGCGGTGGTGGTCAGAGCCAGTTCGGTTTGCCAGCGCGGGACGTCCGTCCACAGTACGGGGACGATGCCGTCGCCGAGCCGGTCCGCCGCGTCGCCGAAGTTGCGGCGGAAGGCGTGCATCGTGCCGGTGTCCTTGAGCGGTCCGCCCAGCCAGATCGAGTGCATCAGCAAGGGGGTGGACGTCGTCTTGGCGAGCGGTTCGACGTTGCCGGGCGCCCATGTGGACAGTTTCTCGTCGGGTCGTTCCTTCTCGAGGGTCCAGTCGCGATTGTCGTCCAGGTTGGCGGGATCGAAGTGTTCGCTGCTCAGCTGGTAGCCCTTGGCGAGGTCCAGCAGGTCCAGGAAGCTGATGCCCTGTCCGGCGGTGAGGGTCCGGAAGTCGTGTCCGCGCAGGAATTCCGGCGGTTCCGGGGCGCGGTACAGGCCGAACAGGTCTGGTCCCAGCAACGGCGCTGGCGCCGGACCGTTGACCGCGGTCTGCCGAAGGTCTGCCACGAGGTCCTCGGGCGAGGAATAGCGGGTTTCCTCGACGGGCGGCGCGCTGTCTGTTGTGGACTGCACTGAAGGGTCGCCGAAGGTGTGGAAATGCCCGCCGTCGGTGACTGCGGTGAAGCTGTCCTTCGCGCCGATGGCCTTGCCGAGTGTCGCCGAATCCCGGCCGAACAACGCAGGCTTGGTCGGCGCGTGCACTGTGGACGGACCGCCGAGTTCGCTGAGTGCTCGCTGGAAGTCGTGGGCCAGGCCGCCTGGTCCGTCGGTCTGGCCGGTGCTGCACGCGATGAGCGTGACCGAATGGGACTGCGCCAGCGGCGCGGCCTGCGCGACGATCCGGGCGAACGTATCGCCGTCGACTCGCACAGTCTTGCCGCCCAGCAAAGTCACCTTGACCGACTGTTCGCGTCCGTGGGCGAAAACGAAGAGGGAGTCGTCGTCCCACGGTGCCGCGGTGTGGTCGGCCCACTCGCCGAACCGGCGGCCGGACAGTTCCGGCGTGGCCCCGTTGGCGTTGGCCTGCTTCAGAAGCGGATCGAACTTCTCCGGCGTCGCGCCCTCCGGAAGGGTGCTGACCGTACCGGAATTGCTGGCTACCCAGTCTCGTTCGACGCTTTCGGTGTGCTCGTTCGCCGGAAGGAACGAGACAGCACGAACCCGGCCGGAGGCGTCGGTGATCTGGCGGACCTGAATGTCGTGCGGGTCGAAGCTGTACGGCCGGTCGGTGTCAGTGTCCCAACCGGACACTGTGTCGTTCGCTTCGACAGTGCCTTCGCGATGTTCTTCGACAGTGTTCTCCGCCGGACGCGGCCAGGTGTGCGCGTTGAGCTGGCTGTCCACTTCGGACTTAGCCTGCCACCATTTCCGCAGCGCCTCGTCGGCTTTGTCGCGGGCTTCCTGGATCCGGTTGGCCGCATCGTCCTGCCGCGCGGTGTGGTCGGTGTGATTGTTGCGGTACTCGTCCAGCACAGCCAGGATTTCCGCGGCGCGATCCTGCGCGGCCTGCCGCTGCTGGACCAGGTTCGCCTGCTCGTTCCGGATCTGCTGGACCTGCCGTTGCGCGTCCCAGGCCCTCGCGACCAGATCGCTTTGCTCGACAGAACCCGGTTCCTCGCCGAGAGCCAGCGACAGAAGCTGCTCGTCGAGTTCGTTGAGCCGGGTGATCTCGTCATTGCCTGCGCGCAAGGCTTGGCCCACGTCGCGAGCTTCGTTCTGCGCCGTCTGTACGGCTTGCCGCATTTGCTGCACGGGATTGCCGTCGGCCGGGAGGTGCAGCCCGCGTGCGCCGTCGGTCGTAGTGCGGACGTTGTCGTTTTCGGACAGCCACGCATCGTCGTAGTCGCGCTGTGCCTTTTCGAGTTCCTCTTCCGCCGTGCGCCAATCCTCGGCGGCCTTCTTCACCGCGTCCTGCGCCGAGGTGAGCGTCTCCGGCAAGGGCTGGCCGAGCGACTGTTCCAGGTCCGTTTCGCTCATCCGCGTCCGCGACGACTGCGGCACCCGCACCTCGACCGCCGCGGTCTTGCCGTCGACCGTCGCGACGATCCGGTACTCGACGTCGAACCCGACCAGCCCGGTCCGGCCCTTGTCCTTGCCGACGACGGACCGCTGCGCCGCGGCGGTGCTGGACGTCGGATCGCTCTGCCCGACCGGGCCGCGCACGTCGAGCCCGCCCCAGGCATGCGTGTTCCGGCCGGGGTCGGTGATGCCGCCGGTGCCGATATTGCCCTGCTGTTCGCCGGTGACCGTTTCCTTGGCCTCGCCGGTGAACGTGGATCCGGATTGGTCCGAACGCTCCAATTTCACCGAATCACTCAGTCCGGTCAGATCCGGTTTCACCACGCGGGTGTAGACCTTCACCGAGGCGTGGCTGCTGCCGGTCACCGCGGAGGAATGCAGATCCGGGGTCGCGAACGGTTTGCCGACCATGTTCGGCAGATGCGCTTGCAGCGTTTCGTTGGTGATTGAAGACGAGAGCGTGTTGTGCGCGCCGGTGCCGGGTCTGGTGAGGCCGTTGCCCGCGCCGGCTAGCCGCAATGCGCGGATGGCGCCGGCCCGCACGTCCGCGGCGCCGCGGATCCCTTCCACGGTCGAAGACTTCGGCAGGGCACCGAAACCTTCCTGCTGCCACGCTTCGAGACGGTCCGGAGTGGACTCCGCGGCGCTGAGTTCGGTCGTCCGCGATCCGTACAGTTTGGTGTGGTACTGCTCGTCGCCGGAGATCCGGTGGTCGTCCGCGGACGACCGCGACGTCACGGTCGCCTCCTGCGAAGCGACCGGGTAGGTGCGCCCGTCCCGGGCGACAACGAGCTCGAACTGGACCTGGTGCTGATACCGCGCCGACGGTCCGCTCGAGGACGACGTCAACGCGGTGGTCGTGGTCTTGGCCTCGACGGTCTGGTCGGTCTTCGCGCGGGTCCCGGTAGCGCCGAGGTACGCGCCGTCGTAGCCGCTGACCTTGGGCTGGCTGTCCTGGAACAGCCCGCGGCCCGCGCCTCGTACTTGCCCACCATAGGACGAGCCGTGGCCGGAATTCTTTTTGTCCGTCTGGGTCGAGTTGACGACGTGGTCGACCTCGCTGCCGTCATGCTTCACGCCCAGGAACTGCGTGTCGAGGATCTTCGCCTTGAGCTGCAACTGGTAATTGTCGGTCCAGAGCACGCCTGCGTCTTGTGCCAGCAAGGACACGCCGCCGTCGAGTGCACTGTCCACAAGGGACGTGACCGCTTCCGGGGAGGCAGTGTCGAGCGTGCGCTGGAGGTTGTTCATCGAATCGTTTAGCACCGATTTCGGCAGCAGCCTGTCGCCGAGCTTGCCGAGCTGCTGCCGGGCGTCCTGCACCAGCTTCGTCAGGTTGGGCGCGTCTTCCAGCACCGCCGAGCCGAGCGAACTGGACTTGCCGCCTACCAGCGGCGGAGCCGAAAGTTTTCCGGGCGCCGGGGTGCGCGGTTCGACCGGCGGAAGCAATCCTTCCGCACGTGCCTCGTCCTCGGTCATCGCCACGAAGACCGAACCCGGCAGATGAACGTCCGCGCCCGCGCGCGAAATCGATCCGTTGACCAGGCCTTCCTGGCGGCTTTCCGCGATCAGCCGGACGTTCGAATCGTACTGCACCAGCACGGTGCGACTGTCCGAAGAGGACCGGTTGGTGTGGTCGACGCTCGCGGTGATCTCCTGGGACGAACCGGAGCTGCGCTGCCACGGGCTCCATTTCGCGGTGCCGAAGAACTGGCCCTGCCCGTGGGTGTCGCTGCCCGGCGGCCGGATGGTGAGGCCTAGCTGCACGTTGGCTTCGATGGATTGCTTGTGCGTGCCTTCGTAACTGGCTTTCGAGCCGCCGGAAAACGTCCGGTCGCCGCCGCCGGTTTCCGAAACCGCGACGAGCTTCGGATTGCTCAGCGAGACGCCCACGCCGAGGCCGCCGACTCGGTCCGCGACGCGGCGGTCGTAGCGGAATCCGTTCGCGGTACCGCCCTGTTTGAGCAGCTTCGGCGTGAGGCCGCGGAAGTTTTCCGGGGAGAACATCCGGTCCACGCGGGCGCGCGCCTCGCTGCCCGGCAGGCCGAGCACCGCGTCGCCGCCGGCCGCGCGCTGGAGCTGGCGCAGCGCCTCGTCCCGCAGTGCCTCGGTGTTCGCAAACGCTTCCACGTGCAGGAACTTCGGCGGCGTCTGGTTCTGCTGCTGGGTCAGCAGGTCGTCGATGCTCGGGGTTTCGTTCGGCGACATCGAGACGACGCCCGGCTTGCCCGGTGTGAATTCGGCCGGGTCCTTGGCGAGCGCGGCCCCGTCGTTGATCCACAAGTCGACTTTGCCGCCGATCTTCGGCAGGCCGGGATCGCCGGTTTTGGCCACTGTGGACACCTTCGGCGTGACCCGGAACGGCGAGCCGGGCGTCAGCCGCCGCACCCACGGCCGGTGGCGGGTGTAGCTGGTGATCTCAACCTCGAACTCGACGTCGTGCTCGAAGACCTGCGAATCCGGGCTGCCGCCCTTTCCGGTCGTCGTGGTCACCGTCGGGCCGCCGGAGTTCTTCCAGGTCCGGTTGTCCGAGTACTGCAGCGGGCTGACGGTCGGGCTGATGCCGAGGTTCGCGCCGGCACTGGCGCCCGGAATGATCACGCGGCCTTCGAGACCGACTGACCAGCCTCGTTCGGTGGTGGTCGCGCTGGTCAGCGAGGGGCTGGTTTCGTTGCTGTTCTTGACCGAGCGGCCGTCCGCCTGACCGAGGTGACGGCCAGGTCCCGGCTTCGCCTTCACCGTGACGTTGATGTACTCGTCGGTGAACAGCCCGCGCCGCTTCAACTGCGCTGAAACGCCTTGCGTGAACAGACTGTCCATTTTGCCCCGCAGCGAGGCGACCGAGAACGTGGAGGCGATCTTCCGCAGGTTCGCGAACCGCTCGGAGATGTCCCGGCTGGAGCCTTGGTTGTCGCCCTGGAATTTGTCCCAGCGGGGCAGGAACTTGTCCGCACCCGGCAGGTTCCGCAGCGCGTTTTCGATCTGCGGCTGGACGCGGGTCGCCGGTTCGAACGATCCGGGCCGCGCCGTGCCCGCCGCCATGGCCGCCGCGAGATAGGGCGGTTCGTAGCGCGCGCCGACGTCCTTGAACTTCGGCGAGGTGTTCTTCGGCACCGGAAGCCCCTGGGCTTTCGCCTCGGGCAAGCCCATTCGCGTGTACGAAGTGGCTTGGATCGTGGTCGTTTCCCCGGTTGAGGTGGTGACCTCGAGGTCGACGGTGACCTTGTACAGGCCGATGTCGCCCTTCGCGTTCACTGTGGACTTGTTGGTGTAGCTGGTGCCGCTTGTGGACTGTTGGTTGACCTTCCGGGAGTAGCTGCCGCTGACCCCGCCGACGCCGCCGACCGTCCCGGGTACATAGGAACCGCCGCCGAAGATCGCATTGACCTCGCCGCCGTATTTCGACGAGACGGTGGTGCTTCCGCCGTTTACCGAGGAATCGTTGAAGCGCAGTTCGCTGTCGCCAGGGATTGTGCCGAGGTATTCGACCTTCGTCGGCCGCGCCGCCAGCTGTACCGCGTCACGGTGGGCGCCGTGCGGGCTGAGCAGGTCGTTCGACACCACCGGACTGCCCTGCATCGCGGTGCCGAGCATGCTGCGCACCCCGCCGCGGCTGAGGAATTCCCGCAACGAGGTACGGCCCGGCGCGCCGAATTTGGTCACCGACGGATGCAGGTTCTTGCTCACCTGATCGAAGAGCGCGTTCTCGTCGAAGTCGACCGCTTCCGGCGAAAGGAATTCGATCTTCTTGGCCCAGTCCGGCTTCGGCTCCGCGGGCCCGACCGTCGGTTCCTGCTTCAGGTTGGACAGGTCAGTGGAGAGGACGAGTCCAACTTGTCCGTCCACTGTGGATCCTACGAGGCCGCCGGTTTCGTTGCGCACCGTGATGCGATAGGTGACCGGAGCGTCGGCCCGCTGCATGTCGCCCGCCGTGCGGATCACCCGCTGGTCGGTCCCGGTCGTGGTGCCGGTGTGCTCCGCGGACGGGCTGGCGAGCTGCGCGGTGCCGCCGACGGACGCGTACGGTCCGGCCGGGAACAGCGCGAAGTACGAGGAGCCGACGACCTTCGCGGTGGTGTCGGTGTTCGGGCTTGCGTGGGTGGTCTTGACCTCGTTCTTGACGTCGCCGATGGTCGGTTGCGGGAGTTTCGTGATCTGGTCGGCGTTGACGGAGCTGAAGTCCGGCTCCGCGGTGACGTGCACCTCGTACCATTTCTCGCCGGCGCGCACCATTTGCTTGCGGCCGTCGCCCATAAAGGACTCGAACTCAGGGCCGGACAGGGAATCGGTGATCGCGTCGATGCCGTGTATTTGCGGCGGGTTCTGCTGCTTCGGATTGAGGCGCTGGATCAGGTTTTCGATGCTCGTGCCGACGTCCTTGGCGCCGCGAACGTCGACCGGGACCACGGAACCGAGCGCTTTGCCGTCGCGGACGAACTCGGGCAGCCGGTCGGCGAGGGGACGGGTGTCGGGCTCCTCCTCGGATTGCTCGTCCGCTACGAGTACGGCGTCCTGCTGGTTCTGGTTTTGCTCCGCTGTGTTCGTGGGGGCGTTGTGGTCTGGCCCGGGCTGAGCGTGGTCCTGGTTCGGTGTTTGGCTGTCGGGTTGCGGGGCCTTGATAGGGGTGTGCAGGTTCGGCCTGCCGTCCGGATCCGGCTCCGAGCGGTGGTCGTCCTGGTGCGGCGTCGGGTTCGGCGCGGGGGCGTCGCCGAGGTGGTGGTCGCGGATGTTCGCGGTGTTCGAGACCTGCTCGATCTGCGCGAGGTTGCCCGGGTTGAGCCGCGAATCGTGCCACGCGTCCGGCCCCATCACGCCAGGCTGGTCCTGGCGGTTGAAGAGAATTTCGTCGTTCTTGTAGCCGTCGCCGAGACCGATGAAGTGCATCAGCTCGTGCGTGACGCCGAAGGGCGAGTCGTGGACGTCCCAGTTGAGCTGGTTCGTGTCCGGGGTGTCGGGGTCCACAGTGGAATCGTGCACGTTGACCGGGACCCGGCGGCTGGGGTCGGCCTGCCAGCCGGTGTCGTCCGGGTGGATGTCGTCGGTGACGCGGACGTCGAGCCGGAGATGCAGCTGGTCGCCGCCGGGCAGCCGGGACGACTGGTTGACCCAGTCTTCGAGATGCTGCCGCAGGTCCTGGACGAATTGCTCTCGCTGCTGCGGCGTGACCGACCCGGAATGCGAGGTCAGGTCGATCGGAATGGTGTGCTCGCGCACCCACTGGCCCGGCGCGATCTCGAACCGCCGCACGTCGAACCGGATGTGCGCCATCGCCCCGGCGAGCTGCCCGCCCTTGAGCCCGTCGCGGTTTCCGGTGAATTGCCCGGCGATCTTCTTGATCGGATCGAACCGCTCCGAGGAAAACCGCGTAACCGGCGCGGTGTCGCGACGACCGTTCCAGTCTTTCGGACCCGGCAGCGTCTTCGGGTTCGGCTTCGGTGTTTCCTTTGCCTGCCCGTTGTTTTTGGGCGCAGCAGCAGGAGTTTGCGTGGTCGCCGGACGATTTCCGCTGAGATTGTCGACCAGCGCCTGCCGGGTGGCGAGCGTCAGATCGGCGAGCTTCTTGCCGTCCTCGACGTTCTCCTTCATGCCCTTGACCAGCGACGTGCGCTCGTTCTTGGGCAAATTCGCGACAACCTCGGAAAACACCTCCGGCCGGTTCGGATTCGGCCCGCTCGGAGTGATCCCGTGGAACGCGGCTTTCGCGGCGATCTTCGCCAGATTGGGGTCGAGCGTCGTGTGGTTGCCGAGATAATGGCCAAGCAGATCGGACCACGTCGTTTCGTTGGCGTGGCTTTGAGTCAGTGCGGTGATCCCGTTCGGATCGGTGCCGACCTTGCTCGCGATCCGGGTGCCGTTGGTCTGAATGGCAAGATCGGACGAGAACTTCGCGATCGCCGTCGGATGGTCGCTGTATTGCCAGCTCGGATTGCGTTGCGACAGCACTGAATCGATTAGGCCCTGGCCTTCCTTGGCACCGTAATCGAAATTCCCCGTGTTCGGGTTTTTGGTGCCGAAGGTCGCGTCGTTCTCGAGCTTGTTGCCCTCCATCCGGACAAAAGTGTTCGGCTCCGGGAAGTAAACCGCCCGAGAGTCCACCCCGGCGAGCGCCTGTCGCACGTCGAGATCCAGTTGCGCCGCGCGATTCGCGAGATCCCCGTCCTCGGGCCGGACGTTGTACCCGCCGCTGATCACCTCCGGCGGCCCTTCGGGATTCTGCTGGACCACGGTATTGACCGCGTCGAACAGCGGCCCGGTGCGGGTGTTGAGGGAGTGGACGTCGGCGTCGCCGGTGTGCAGGTAGACCTCGTTGGTCCCGCCCGCTTCGCGGATTTGCCCGACGAGCTGCTCGGTGACCGGATTCCGGACCATCGTTTCGCGGATGCCGCCGTACGGGATGGTCTTCTGGTCGATGTTCGGGTTGCTCGGGTGTTTCCAGGTGAACCCGATAATCGCTACCGGGAAGCGGTTGTCCCAGGTATTCTGGAATTGCTGGATTTTCTGGTTGATCGCTTGTTCCGAGCCTGGTGTGCCGTTGATCCCGATGACCAGGCCGAACCGTCCGTCGGCGGAGTTCCCGGTGAACCCGCCTGCGTACTTTTCCGCGATGGCCTGGAGATTGTCGTCCGGAGTCGCGGCGACGGTGGCTACGACGCCGATGCTGTCCTGGTTGTTCTCGTTGCGGGTGCCGAGGTTGCCGATGATGCCGGTTTCGTGCACGACGGTGAACTTGAAGTTCTTGAGGTGCTGAGCGAAGTCGCCCTTCCCGCCGGTGATAGGCGGCTGCTTGCCGACATTCGGCCCCGGGCCGGCGGCGGGGGTCGGCTTTTTCGGTGCTGCGACTGGGGTGTGGAGGTTGCTGCTTTGGGGTGTTGTCGCGGGCTTTTTGGGCGCTGCGACTGGAGTGTGAAGGTCCCGGCGCGGCGTGGTGTTGTCGCGGGAGCGCGGGGCCGGAGTGGGCTTCGTGCCGATCGGCTTCGCCGGGTTCGGCGGTTGGTTGTTGTTGGCGTCGTCCGGAGTCGGCTGGGGCTTCGCAGAGCTGGTGGAATCCGAGCCGGGTTTCGGTGATGTGGCTGCGCGCGGATTCACGGCCGGCACCGGGTTGGCGGACGGCTTCGGTTCGGAAGCTGGCTTCGCAGGCGGGTTCGGGCTGGAATCGGTGACCGGGTCACCGGTGGGATTGGCGGAGCGGTCAGGGCTTGGACTGCCGGGAGCGTTCGGCCTCGAGCTGGGTTCGGCAGCGGGGTTAGTGCCTGTCTTCGGATCCGGGTTGGTGGTCAGGTTCGGGCCCGGAGACGGTGCCAGGTTCGGATTGCTGGCCGGGTCCGGCCGGGTAGCCGGGCTCGGGTTGGCGGCCGGGTCCGGGTGTGTAGTCGGGCTCGGGTTGGTGGCCGGATGGGGATTGGTGCGGGTGCCCAGGTTGCCAGCGTTGTTCGGGTTTGTGGCGGGGCTGGGCTTGGTCGCCGGAGATGGGTCGGAGTTAGTGGCGGGATGCGAATCGGTGCCCGGGTTGGGAGTGACGTTCGGGTTGGGAGACGGGGTGAGATTCAGATCCGCGGCGGGGCTGGGCTTCGCTGCCAGATCCGGGCGGGGGGCCGGGCTTGGGCTGGGGTTGGTGGCCGGATTGCTGTGGGCGCTCGGGTCGGCGGTGGGGCTCGGGTCCGGGGTGGGGCTCGGCTTGGTCGTCGGCTCCGGGCCGGGGGCAGGGCTCGAGACGGGTTTCGCGGCTGGGTTCGGATCGGTGCTGGAGCCCGGGTTGGTTGCCGGGTTGAGGTTGCCGGTCGTCGGGCCGGTGACCGAGGTCCGGACGGGGCTCGGTTCGGTTGCGGGGTTCGAGCCGTCGACGGTGGTTTTCGGGGAGGGGCTTGGGGTGGAGTCGATGCCCTTGACGCTGGTTGACGTCGGCGGAGGCACCGGCTTGGTCTGCTGGGCGGTCGCCGGGTCCGGGTTGGTGCTGGTGGAACTCGGGCTGGTGTTCGGGGTGCGGACGGAGTCAGGTGACGAGTTCGTCTCGGGGCCATGCTGAGCGGACGGGGCCGGGGAGGCGGTGACGTTCGGGCCGGGCGACGAGCTTGAAGAAGCGTTGGTCGAGGGAACCGGGCCGGTGTGGCCGGACGGGTCGGGGGCGGTGTCCGGACCGGGGCGGGGCGTCGGGTTCGAAGAGCCGTTCGCCTGGCTGGTGTCGGTGACGGAGTGCGGGGACGCGTTCTGGCCGCCGAAGCCGGGGAGGCCGGTGTCGTGGTGCGGGGTGGGCGTGTGGGTGGCGCCGGTCGCGGGCGGCGAGACAGGGTGGCCGCTCGGTGATGGGCTGGTGGCGGGGTTGGCCGGTGAATCCGGGGTCGAAGGGGTCGAGTCTCGCGGCCCGGCGGGGGTGGGTGTGGACGGTGGCGGGGTGGGGGTCCCGGTTTTGACCGAGTCCGGCGTGGACGGGGGCGGCGCGGCGTGGTGGTCGGCACCGTTCGTGCCTTGATTGGCGGGAGTGGAGCCTGGGCTGGTGTTTGTGCTGGTTGACGGGCTTGTGCTGCCACTGGGATTGGTGTTTGCCCCGGGGTTCGGACTAGTGCTGGGGTTGGTGTTTGCCCCGGAGGGTGGGTTGGTGCTGGCTCCGGGGTTGGTGCCGGGGGACGGGCTGGTGCTGGTGCCTGGGTTGGTGATCGTGCTGGGCGACGGGTTGGTGCCGGGACCGGTGTTCGCGCCCGGATTCGGGGCGGAGTTCGTGCCTGGATTGATGCTCGGGTTCCCGGTGCCTGCGTTGGGACCGGTGCTGGGGTTTCCGGCATTTGCGTCGGGATTGGTGTTGGGGTTCCCGGCGCCTGTGTTGGAACTGGTGCTGGGGTTTCCGGCATTTGCGTCGGGACTGGTGCTCGGGTTTCCAGCGCTCGTGCCAGGGCCAGTGTTGTGGCCGCCATTCGTGCCGGGGTTCTGGTCGGGGGTGGGGCTGGTGGTGTTGCTCCCGCCCTGGTTTCCGGTGCTGGGGCCGCTGCTGGGAGGGGTCGAGCCAGTGGCGGGGGTGTTGTCGTTCGTGCTGCCGGACGAACCAGCGGGGTTGCTGCCGGGTGACTGCGGCGCGGGATTGCTGGCCGAGCCGTTCGCGGGAGCGTTGCTGGTGGTGGGGTCGGAGTGGGGGGCGTTGTTCGCGGAGTTGGGGTCGCCCGTTGAAGGGGAGTTGGCACCGGGTGAGGTTGGGGTGTGGGAGGCGTTCGCTGAGCTTGAGTTGGTGGCGGGGTCTCCGGTCGACGGGTTGCCGTTCGTCGAGTGTGCGTCGGGTGTGGGGTTGGGCGTGCCGGGCGCGGAGTTCGAGGCACCGCCGGTCGTCGAGCCGTTGGGGGAGTTCTGGCTGCCAGGCGAGTTGCTGGCGGAGTTGGTGTCTGGGGAGGTGGAGTTGTTCTGGCCGTCGCTGTGCGGGGCGTTGTTGCCGGAGTTGCTGGAACTATTAGCGCCGCCCGGGCCGGAATTGCCGGGGGCGTTGGCGTCACCAGGGCCAGAGCCACGGGAACCGGAGCCGCCGGAGCCGTGTGGATCGGAGCTGTTGGTGCCGCCCAGGCCGGTGCCGCCGGAGCCGGTGCCACCAGGGCCGGTGCCATCGGAGCCATGGGAACCGGAGCTGTTGGAGCCGCCAGGGCCAGCGCCGCCAGGGCCGGTGCCGCCGGAGCCATGGGGGCCAGAGCCGTTGGAGCCGCCAGGGCCAGAGCCACCAGGACCGGAGCCGCCCGAATCGCCAGGGCCGAGACCCCTCGGATCGCCGGAACCGCCAAGGCCGTTAGGGCCGTTGACCGGGTCCACCTTGATGTTCCCGGTCCCGTTCTCCCCGCCGGGGTCGTTCGGGCCCTTCCCCTCACCGCCGCCACCGCCGCCGGTGAGTTTGTCGTGCAGGTTTTGGCCTGCGTGATGGGCGCCGTGCGTAGCGGCACCGCTGAGGCCGCCGTTCAGGGCACCCCAGCCCAGGCTGTCCAGGTCTCCGCCGAACAGACCCGCGCCGGCCAGGCCGACTACTACCTCGGTCGCCGCTTCGACGCCGGCCGCGCCGAAGACGTTGTGGCCCCACTTGCCCAGGCCGCTGTGCGCGCCCGCGGCGAACGCGCCGCCGATCGCGCCCAGTGCGGCGTTCTGGCCGATTTGTTTCCAGTCGAAGCCGTCCCGGTTGCCCTGCGCGATCTGGATGAACTCGGCCAGCATCTCCTCCGCCGCCTCTTCCGCGGCTTCCTGCGCGGCCTCACGCGCGACCCTCGACAGCAGGCTCATCAGGCGCGACATCAGCGAGCGTTCGATCTGCATCACCGCGGTCCGCCCGGCTGCCCAGATTCCCGGGATCAGCGGGGCGGTGAACGGGTTCGTCATCGCCCAGATCAGATCCGCCGCGGTGACTGCGATGGAGATGAGGATGCCGTATTTGGCGTTTTCCACATTCAACGCGTATTCGCGCAGGGCGGCGGCTTGCTGCTGCGCCCGGTAGGAGAAACCGGCGCCCATGGTGCTGAGTTTGTTGGCGTAGTCGGCGAAGTTGGTCGCTACCTCACCGCCCACATTGGACACTACCTGCTCCGCCAACTGGCTGAAACCAGTGCCCGCAGCGGAAATCTCCTGCGCGACCTGATCCCACTCGGCGGCCAGTTCGCGGGCTTTGTCCTCGTCGCCCTGCGGCCAGGCGTCGCCCGCGATGATGTAGAACACCCAGTTCAGGCTGGGGTCCACCATGAGACTCATCGCGGGGGCACCTCCTTGGCGCGAGGAAAATCAGGAAACGGGTTCTTCCGGGGTGATCGGCGGCTGGGCGGGGATCGACTTCGCGGGTTCCCAGAGTTCGGCGGGCTCCAGAGGGTGCGTGACTTCGCCCTCGATCGCGTCCACTGGCTTTTGCGAGCGGACGAAGACGGTCGATTCTGTCGGCTGCAGCGGGGTCACGACCTTGTGCTGAACCGGGCGTCCGATCGACAGGTGCTTCAAACGCGGTTCCTCGTCAGGCAACGGTTCCTGGCCGCGATCCGGAATCCGGGCCCGGACGCTCTTCGCCGCGGTCCAGCCGTCGTCTTCGGCTTCCGGGGATTTGCCCAGCACTCTGTTTTGGATTCGTACGCCGCGCCGGTACTCGGTCGGAGGGGCGTCCGACCCGCCTCCGGGGTCGGACTTGGTGACCTTCTCGTGCAGGTCGGTGAAGTTCTTGAACAGGGCATTGGACCCGTCGAAAGCACCCTGGTCGGCCTCGCGGAACGACGTCGCCATGTCGCCGATCGCGTCGCGGGTCGCTTCCACGGCCAGCGCCCACGCGTTGATGCCGTTGTAGATCTCGGCCGCCGACTGGATGTGCGTTTTCGAGAATTCGTTGCCGTTCTTGTCATTCCCGGCCGCGTCCTGGATCCGGCTGGGGTTTGCCAGGCTTTGCACCCGCTGGGCCAGCGTGCGCAGTTCGGCGCTCTTGCCGTCGAAGCCGTCGCGGCCTCCGTCCAGGCCGTCGGCGTCGACGAAAAATTGGTCGGTCACGGCAGGTTCCCTTCGTCGAATCCCGGCACCCGCGCCGAGAACAGGGCGTTGACGTCCACTTTTCCGCTCATCAAATCCTCCGCGGAAATGCCCGGCGGCAGCATGGGGGCCATCATTTCCGCGGCCGCGGCGACGGATTTCTGCCGGGCGGCGGAGACGGTCTGCACGATCACCGAGGCCAGTTCGGCGGGAGCCATGCGTTTGTACGCGCTGGTGGGGAAGGAAAGTTCGGTCAATTCGCCGGTACGGCCGACAGTCGCGGTCACCTCGCGGCGAGCGGAAGTAACGGTGCTGGTGGCGGTTTCGACGTCCTGGCGGGCTTGGTCGAAATGGTCGCGCTGGTGCTGGTAAGCGGCCATCGCGTCCTCGAGCATTTTTTCGTAGTGCGTGCTCATCGGGTCTCCTCCCGAGGGTTCAGCCGACCGAGGCGAGGCCGGGCCCGAGGGCCATGGCACCGGTGTCGGGCGGGCGGATGCCGCGCAGGTCGGCGGCGGCGAGCGTGCGGGACGCGGCGGCGGCCGACAGCGTGCGGGCCAGTTCGTGCGCGGCGAAGGCGGTGTGGTCGGACGCGGCGGACAACTCGTGGGCGAGGGCGTCGCGGACGTCGTCGGGGACCTCGTGGCCGCGGCGGACCAGCAACCGCACGGCGATCTCGGCGAGTTCGTCCACTGTGTACTCGCCGAGTTGCCAGCCGTACGGCAACGCGTCGCGCAGGGTGGGCAGTTGCGCGAGCAGTTCGCCGACGCGGTCGCTTTCGCCGGTGAATACCACGACCGGATCGGCGGGGCGGCGGGCGATCATTTCGGACAGCGCTTCCAGGGCTTCGATGCCGGGGGTGTGCGGCGAGGTGTCCCAGTCGCCGTCCAGGTCGACGACCAGGGTGCCGCCGGAAGCGTCCTCCACGGCGGCCACGACGAGGTGTTCGGCTTGGCCGGGCCATTGCGGGGAAAGCTCTTCGGCGAGGTTGCGGTGCACCAGCTGGCCCATCGGAGCCATGCCGAATTCGGAGAGGATTTGCGCGTACAGTTTCGCGTACTCCGACCGTCCGGTGCCGCGTTTGCCGCTGATCACCAGGTTGGCCTGGTGGCCGAGCGGTTGCCGTTCGTGGGTGAGCCGGCCGAGTTTGAGCAGCAGCCGTTCGGCGTTCTCTCGCACCGATTTCTGGCCGACCAATCCGCTGAGGCGTTTCCAGCCCGCGCTGGTCGAAACCGCGGCGGCGGGATCAGCGGTGACCGAAACCGTTGACTTCGCGGCAGAAGGCAGTTGCGCCAGTTCGGCCTGAAGATCGTCGGCGGTGAGGCGGTTCAGTTCGATGTCTTTGGACGGCGGGTAAAGCGCCAGCCGCGACGCCTGGTTGTTCACCATCGCCTCGAACAGCTTGCGCGCGACACGACCGTTGCCGAACGTCGAGTTCTTCGGCACCCGTTCGAAATACTCGCGCAGCGCGGCGAGCGCGTCGTCGGTCATTTCGTAGTAGTGCTTGCGGGTCAGGCCGGTCGTGATGGTGACCAGTTCGTCGACGCTGTAGTTCGGGAATTCGATGGTGCGCGTGAACCGCGAAGCGAGACCGGGGTTCGACTGCAGGAACTGTTCCATCTGCTCGGAATAGCCCGCGACGATCACCACCAGCGAATCGCGCTGGTCCTCCATGATCTTCATCAGCGCGTCGATGGCTTCCTGCCCGAAGTCCGGACCGGAACCGCCGGTCGGCGCGCTCAGCGTGTACGCCTCGTCGATGAACAGCACCCCGCCGACGGCCTTCTCGACGACCTCGGTCGTCTTGATCGCGGTGGACCCGATGTACTGGCCGACCAGGTCCTGGCGGGCCACCTCGATCATGTGCCCCTTCGACAGGATCCCGAGTTCGGCGAGCACCGTGCCGTACAGCCGGGCGACGGTCGTTTTACCGGTGCCGGGCGGGCCCGCGAACACCAGATGCCGCGACATCGGCGGCATCGGCAGGCCCATCCGCTCGCGCATCTGCGACATCTTGATCAGGTTGATCAGGCCGGTGACTTCCTTCTTCACCCCGGCGAGCCCGACCAGCGCCTCCAGATCGCCCAGCGGGCCTTCGAGCACCTCTCCGGCAGCTTCGCTCACGGTCTGATCGGCAGTCGCGAAGTCGCTCGGCGGACCAGCGGGCACCGGCTCCGCGGTCCGGGCGGAATCGGTGCTCAGGTTGTCCACGTCCGCGTGCTCGCCGCTCACGAGTTCGCCCGACGCGTCGTTGACCACGCAATCGCGAATGCTGACCGGCTCGGTGGTTTCCACGTGGAAGCCGT
Source organism: Amycolatopsis sp. VC5-11 (assembly GCF_037034185.1). Classification (NCBI taxonomy): domain Bacteria; kingdom Bacillati; phylum Actinomycetota; class Actinomycetes; order Pseudonocardiales; family Pseudonocardiaceae; genus Amycolatopsis; species Amycolatopsis sp. VC5-11. Next base: position 96,466 of record NZ_JBAGKF010000024.1, read on the forward strand.
CCTCGCCCGCGCCGAGGATCTCGCACTCGGTGAACGACGCCTGAGCAGCGACGTACACGCCGTTGCCGCGCGCATTGCGCACCCGGCAGCGGGAAGCGGTCAGCGTCGTACCGACGGTGATTCCGTCCCCAGTGGAATCGATGATCTCGCAATCCTGCAAGGAGATTTCCGCAGTACCGCCAAGGTGCAGACCGCCGCCGCGCACCTGCACCGACTTCGCCGAGGACGGCGCGCCGCTAGCGAACGAGACCGCCTTGTCGGAGGTCGAATCGACTCGAAGGTCGGCCACGGTCAGCCGGGCGTCCTCGGTGACCTGCACCCCGGTTTCCCGGCCGGTGTCGATGGAGGCGTCCGCGAGGTCCAAGGTGGACTGTCCGGAAAGGACGATCCCGACGCCGCTGTCCGGCGTCATCCGAAGCCCGCCGACGGTCACCGCTGCGTCCGCGCTGGCCGACATCGCAGTGTGCGTCGAGCCCCGCACGGTCGCGCGTTCGAACCGCGGCCGCGCCTGATCGTCGACCAGGATCGTGACCGGCGAGCCTTCAAAGGTGCAGTCCACGAACTGCGGCGCGGCGGCTCCGGTGGCCTGCACCGCGTTCGCACCTGCCCCGGCGAACACGCACTCGCGCAGCAACGGCTCGGCGGACGCGGCGATGTGCGCGGCCTGCATCGGTGCCGACCGGAACTGCGACGACGCAACGGAAACCCGGCCCTTGCTGGTCACGTACAGGTCGACATTCGCGCTGTCCCGCACGGTGAGCCCGGTGATCGTCGCGCGCCCTTGCTGTTCCACGACCATCGCCGGTTTCTGCGCGCCGACGATCTCGCACTGCTCGACAATCGCGACCGCTTCGCCATTGACGCACACCCCGTTGCCCGCCGCGCCCCGCACCACGCAGCGGCGCAGCAGCACCGAACCGGTCTCGGCCACCACAACGCCGGACGACGCGGCGTCGACGATCTCAGTGTCCTCAATGGCCGATTGCACCGGCGACGCGACCACGACCCCGGCACCGCCGGTGCTCGTCACCGTGCAGCCCCGCAGCGCGAGCGAACCCTCCAACCGGGCCAGCAGCGTCGCCCACGAGGTCCCGGACAACCGGCAGCCGTCCAGCGCCGCCTCGCCGCGCACGACGTCCACCGTGACCAGCTGGTCGTCGACGCCGGTGAGGACGAACCCGCTGAGCTGCACCGCCTCGGCGTTCGCGACGAGCACGCTCCCGGTGTTCGCCACGATTTCCACGGTGCCCGCGCCCTGTTCGGCCACCAGCGACACCATCCGGTCCACCACGAGGTTTTCCTCGTACCGGCCGGGGTGCACGCTGATCGTCGCCCCCGGCTGCGCCTGCGCCAGCGCCGCGCCGATGGTTCCGAAGGCACCCGGCCGGTCGCTGCCGACCACGAGCAGCTGTCGGTTCATCGTCTCCGCCTCTCCGCACTCACGCCAGGCCCGGGAGCGCCCCGAACCGCTCCGCGGCCTGCTCGTCCATCACGGTCCGGACCAGGTCCTCGCCCGCTTCCGCCCACGTCTGCACCGTCTGCCGGAGCGAATTCATGGCCAGCTCGTCCAGCGAAGCCCGGTCGTTCGCCACCCGGCCGGTCTCGTCGATCTCGCTCGCGGTCAGCTCCCGCAGCAGCACCGCGCCGCGCGCACCGGCAGCCGGTTTGCGCGTTTCCAGCACCTTGAAGCTGGTCCCCGGCACGAACAGGACGCGGTTTTCGACGCCGCCCTCGCTCGGTTCCAGCAATTTGGTGCGGCGTCCGGTGATCGACCACACCAGCACGTCCGTCTCCCCGTCCACTGTGGACGACGGTTGCGTCAGCGCGTTGAGGAAACCCCATTCGGTCAGCACTTTCCGGCCGTCCAGCAGCGGCCACGCGGACGGCGGCAGCTCGGTGGCGAAGGTCGCCGGGCCGCGGTGCGAGGGCAGCCTGCTCAGCCCCGCCACGACGCACCGGGCGACCGGGACGTGCGGGCCGTTCGCGCCGCGCCGCAGTCCCGCGTCGATCGTCGATCCCTTGGGGGACAGGTAAAGCTGCACCGCCACCGCGTCGGTCAGCACCTCTGCCGAGGACGACGTCGACAGCACGCCTTGGAATCCCGGGTGCTCGGACAGGATCCGCGCGACGGTGTTCGACATCAGGCCGTATTCCGCGCCGAGCGATTTACGGAGCCACTGGCGTTCCTTGTCGGCCCCGCGTTTGGGCAGCAGCGCGGTCGATTCCGCGCCGGGGGTTTCCTGGAAACGCAGCTCTGCCGGGGCTTTCGCCGGTTTCGGCGCGGGCTCCGCTTTGGCCGGAGGTTCCGACTGGTCCGAAGTGGACGCCGGAATCGCGGGCTTGGCGACCGGTGGTTCGACGGGCTTGGCCGGTGCGACGTCGGCCGGGGCGAGGTGCGTGAGCGGCTTCGCGGCCGGAGGAGCGGCGGAGACCTTGACCGGGGGCTCGGCGGGAGTTTCCGCCGGAGCAGCGACCGGAGCAGCAACGGGAGCAACCGGCGCAGCGATCGCCCCGGGAACCTCCGTCGGCGCGGCAATACCCAACGCCGCCGGAGCCGCCGGCAGATAAGCCGCCGGAGCAGGCGCAGCCACCACCGGCACCGGATGCCCGGACTCGATCGCGTCCAACGCCCGCGCCACCACCCGCGGCCGAGCACGCTCCGCGAGCAGCGCCGCAGCAGGCAGCACGCGGCTCATCCGGCGAGTCTGCTCGTCCAGCCGCGCCAGCAAATCCTCCGCCAGCAACCGCATCCGCGAGGCCGAGCCCTCGTCCGCCGCGTCAAAGGTCAGATTGTGCACCGCGGCGTCGAGGCCGATCTCGCGGATCGCCGCCGACGAAGGACCGTCCTGGGGCGGACGCACCAACAGGCCGGACTGCACGACCTCGACCACCGCGTCCGGCGAGTACCAGTACACCGCCGGAGAGACCTGGTCGAGTCCGTGGATCGGCGGACGGTGCGACAGCAGCTCAGGCAACACGGAATCCGAGCCCGGTGCGTAGCCGAGTTCGGTGGTGAACGGACGCCAGCCGAGCCGTCCGTCGTACAGCACTGTCCGCAGGGTCGGCAGCTGTGGCGAACCGACCGGGACGCCAGCGTAGAACGCGACCGGCTTGCCGAGCAGATCGGCCAGCGCCTGCCCGATCGAGGCCTCGCCGGGCACCTGCATCGGGCCGTACTGGACGAACCGCGCCTTGGCCCGCACCTTCTCCGGCAGCTGCACCCACAGCCGGGCCGCGTCGTCCAGCGCCAGCGGCGGGCAGCCGGGGCAGCCCAGCACGATCGTCATGGTGTCGTGCTGGGCGGGCATCCGGGAGATCAGTGCGCGGCGGTGGTGCCGCTGGGGTGCGTCGAAGCCGACCGGACGGACCCATAAGCCGCCCGGCAGCGGTTCGGCGACGCCGCGCGAACTCGTCGGGGTGAGCTCGGCGGCGATCCCGGAATCCCATGCCGGGCGCGGGAACCGCTTCGCCTCCCACGTCGGCGGACGGCCCGGCCGGAACCGCACCCAGCCCCCGCCGCGCCCGGCGTGGACGAACAGCGCGCCGCCCGCGCTCGGGATCACCGACCCGTCCGGCGCGAGCACCGGGCGGTTGATCCGCTCGGCCAGCCACTGCCCGGCCAGCGCGGTGGTCTCGCGCGAACGGCCGCCGATCACCAGCCGCACGCCGCGGCGGCGCCGGGGGAGCGCCTTGGCGACCGATTCCCACATCGTGATCGGCGAATCCACCGGCAGGTCGACGACCACCAGGTCGTGGTCGGGATCGGCGGCGACGCCGAGCGCGAGCGACTGCGCCTCGCCGGTCATCCCCTCCGCGAGGTGCACGACCAGCGCGTTGCCCACGGTCTTCTTCTCCAAAGCGCCGTCGTCGCGCCGGATCAGCGAGAGTTCCATGGCTGTCCTCCTTCCGCTCAGGCTCGGCGGCCGACGGCGGGCGCCGCCCCGCCGGTGTGGTGCGCGATCAGCCCGTACACGAAGAACCCGACCGCGATCAGCAGTCCGAGGACGAGCCCGACCAGCAGGCCCACCCAGGCCCGCCGGGCGGGCACGTCGAGGTGGCTCGCGTCGCCGAGCACCAGCGCCGACGTCATCCGCCCGATCAGGAACGAATACGCCTCGACGTGGTCCTTCTGCGTCTGCACCATGGCACCTCTCCTTCGCTTATTCGGTGAGCCCGACAGCCCACGCGTAGACGCCGAACAGCTGCAGCAGGATCGGGATCATCGCCACCGCGCTCAGCGTTTCCAGCCAGTTCGCCAGATGCCCCCAGATCGGCAGCAGCCGCCGCGGCGGCGGGCGCAGCATCGCCAGCAGGAGCAGGAAGAACACCAGGCACAGCCCGGCGAGGCAGGCGCCCCGCCACTGCACGGGCAGCGGCTGGATCAGCGCCAGCCCGAGCAGCACCAGGCCGACCGCGCCGGCGACGGCGAGCGGAACCCGCTGCCACACGCCCAGCAGCGCCCGCGACCGCATCAGCACCGCCGCGGACACCAGCCCGCCGAGAAGGGCCGGGAACAGCCCGTGGCCGACCAGGAACGGGAAGCAGCCGACGAAAACGGCCGTGGCGGCGAGGCAGGCGATGGTGAGGTAGCCGTCGGCGTACCCGGTCTGGTGCACCATCTGCGCGGCCGGCATCGGCTCGATGTCGTACTGCAGTTCGCCGGCCGAACGCGGCAGCTGCGGACCGCGGATGCGCGCGAACCGGATGCCGATCCGCGGCGCGAACACCATCAGCCCGACCAGCACGAACGACACCAGGCCGGCCGCCTGCTCGGTGGTGAACCCGGCGCCGAGGTGCAGCCACAGCGAGATCGCCCCGGCCAGCCCGGTCGCGACCACCGCGCCGAACGGCACGAACGGGATGGCGTGCGACCAGGCGGCCCGTCCGCCGAGCACCAGACCGCCGGCCAGCGCGAAGGCCAGGCAGCCGGTCAGGATCGGCGTGCCTTGGAGGTCGAACGCCGGCTCGAGCCCGGCCACCGCGACCGCGCCCGCGAGGAACGCGAACCCGCACCCGCCGAGCCCGAGCAGGGCCAGCAGCGCCTTGTCGTCCGAACGCACCCCGGTCGCCACGGCCGCGACGAGCAGCCCGAGCGACACCACGCCGCCGCCGATCGCGCTCAGCCCGGACGAACCCGGGTAAAGCAGCACCTTGGCCAGCACCACGAGGGAGAAGATCGCGAACCCGAGGAACAGGCCGCGGTTGAATTCCGGGCGCCAGCGGCCGGGATGGCGGCTCACCGCGGTGGCCATGCCGTCCGCGATGTCGTCGAAGTCCAGTTCCGGCAACGGATCCGCGCGAGGGCGCAGGTGGAATTCCTCGCCCTCCTTCCAGTCCAGCGACTCCGGCGTGCCGGACGCGTCGAGCGGTTCCTCGCCGAGCCGCTGCAGCACCCAGGCCTCGCCGAGGTCCTCGCGGCCGCCGGTGTGCTCCAGCAGCACCGGCAGCAGGCTGGTCAGCGGGACGGACATCGGCACCGCCAGATCCGCCCTGCCCTGCGGCCCGTAGACGGTGATCCGGCACAGTTCGCCGGTCGACGCGGTCATCGCACGCCTCCTTCGGTCGTCGCGAGCGGGGACCAGCCCTCGCCGGCCCGTTCTTCTTCCGCGATCGCGGTCTGCACGAGCTTCACGCCGCGGCGGGTGACCAGCTGCGCGCGTCCGGCGGGCAGCGGGCGCGGCGCTGCCTCGCCGAGGAATTTGCCCTCCTCCTTGGGGTAGGAGAACACCACGCCCGGGCTGCCGAGCTCCCAGATCCGGCGGACCACCGAGTCGCTCAGCGCCCGCATCGCGCCCGAGGTGCTGCGGCTGAGGATCAGGTGGAACCCGATGTAGGAGCCCTGCGACAGCAAGGACAACAGCGGTTCCAGCGGCGAGCCCATGCCGCTGGTCAGCAGCTGGTAATCGTCGACCACGAAGAACAGCCGCGGGCCGGTCCACCAGTCGCGGCGCTTGAGCCGGTCCGCGGTGATGGTCTGGTCCGGCACCCGCGGCGTGAGCGAAACGCTGGCCTGCTGCGCCAATTCCTGCAGCGCTTCGGTGGTGGTCGCGTACCCGACGCGGTAGGCCTCGGGCACTTCGGCGTCGAGCTGGCGGCTCGGGTCGGCCAGCACGATCTTCGCCTCGCTCGGCGAGTAGCGCGTGAGGACCGACCGCAGGACGACCCGCAGCAGGTTGGTCTTGCCGGTTTCGTTGTCGCCGAAGGCGAGCAGATGCGGAGTGGCCGCGAAATCGTGCCACACCGGCAGCAGCCGCTGCTCGTCCTGTCCGAGCGCGATCCGCAGGTCGCCGTCCGGCGCGGGCAGCTGGGCCATCGGCAGTTTCGCGGGCAGCAGCCGCACCGCCGGGGCCGGCGCGCCCGGCCAGAACAGGTGGACCTCCTCGGCGACCGCCTTGGCCGCCGCGGCGAGGTCGTCGGTGTTCCCGCTGCCGTCCATCCGCGGGAGCCCGGCCAGGAAATGGAGTCCGTCCGGGGTCAGGCCGCGACCCGGCTGGTTCGGCACCGTTTTCGCCTTGCGGGAGCCGATTTCCGACTCCATCGGATCGCCGAGCCGCAGCTCGAACCGCGTCTGCAGCAGGTCGCGCAGGTACGGGCGGATCTCCGACCAGCGGGTCGCGCCGATCACCACGTGCACCCCGAAGGACAGGCCGCGCGAGGCCAGTTCGCCGATCTTCTGTTCCAGGTCGCTGTAGTCGTTCTTGAGGCTGTACCAGCCGTCGACCACCAGGAACACGTCGCCGAACGGATCCTCGATCTGGCCCTTGCGGCGCAACGCGCGGTAAGCGTCCATGGATTCGATGCCGTGCTCGGAGAACAGCGTCTCGCGGCCTTCCATGACCTGCGAGATTTCCTCGATGGTCCGGACGACACGGTCGCGTTCGAGGCGGGTGGCGACCGAACCGACGTGCGGCAGCCCGGACAGCGACATGATCCCGCCGCCGCCGAAGTCCAGCCCGTAGAACTGGACCTCCTGCGGGGTGTGCGTCATCGCCAGCGCCAGCACGAGCGTGCGCAGCAGCGTCGACTTGCCGGTCTTCGGCCCGCCGACCACCGCGACGTGCCCGGCCGCCGACGACAGGTCCGCCGTCAGCAGCTCGCGGACCTGCTCGAACGGCCGGTCGATCATCCCCATCGGCACCCGGAGCTTGCCCCAGTGCGCCGGGTCGGCGACCGCCATGCCGCGCACCGGGTCCGGCGTGACGCTCGGCAGCAGCGAGTCCAGGCTCGGCGATTCGGCCAGCGGCGGCAGCCACACCTGGCGCGCCGCCGGGCCCGCGCCGGTCAGCCGGTCGATGAACGCGTCGGCGAGCGTCGGCCCGCCCGGCACGGCGGCTTCGAGAGCGTCCACATCGGACTGTTTCTCGGCCGGTTCCGGTTCGTCGTCGCGGATGATCAGCTTGGCGGGCCGGGCTTCGGTGCGGAACGGGACGACCTCGCGGCTCACTCGCGCGGCGTCCACGTGCGTTTCGCCGTTGCCCGCGGGGACCGGACCGGAGACGTAAGCGGCCTTGAACCGCACCAGGTTCGTGGTGTCGATCTTCAGGTAGCCGTTGCCCGGTTCCGGCGGCAGCTCGTAGGCGCTGCCCGCGCCGATCACGCTGCGGGACTCCATCGAGGAGAAGGTGCGCAGCGCGATCCGGTACGACAGGTGGCCTTCGACGCGGTGGATGCGACCCTCGTCCAGCCGCTGCGAGGCGAGCAGCAGGTGCACGCCGAGGCTGCGGCCCAGCCGTCCGACCGAGACGAACAGCTCCATGAACTCCGGCTTGGCGCTCAGCAGTTCGGAGAACTCGTCGACCACCAGGAACAGCGTCGGCATCGGAGCCAGCTGTTCGCCGGCCGCGCGCGCCTTTTCGTATTCGTAGAGCGACGGGTAGCCGCTCGCCCGCAGTTGTTCCTGCCGCCGCACCATTTCGCCGTTGAGCGAGTCCTGCATGCGGTCGACCAGCGGCAGTTCGTCGGCGAGGTTGGTGATCGTCGCCGAGGTGTGCGGCAGCCGGTCCATGCCGAGGAACGTCGCGCCGCCCTTGAAGTCGACGAGCACGAAGTTGAGGATCTCCGACGAATGCGTCGCGGCCAGCCCGAGCACGAGCGTGCGCAGCAGCTCCGACTTGCCCGAACCGGTCGCGCCGATCAGCATCCCGTGCGGGCCCATCCCGCCCTGCGCGGATTCCTTCAGGTCCAGTTCGACGATCTCGCCGTCCTCGGTCACGCCGATCGGCACCGACATCCGGGCCCGCTGCGCCGACCTCGGCCGCCACTGGCCCGGGATGTCGAAGGTGTGCACGTCCTTGATGCCGAGCAGCGCGGTCAGGCCGAAATCGCTTTCCAGCGGCTGGTCGGCGATCTCGAGGGTGCCGCTGGTCCTTTTCGGAGCGAGCAGCCGGGCGAGGCCCTCGACCTGGGTCACCGACAGCTCGTCGCGGGTCGCCGAACCGACGCCGCTGCCCGCCGGGAACTCGACCAGATCGTCCTTGGTGGTCAGCCGCAGGACCTTGGGGCCGCCCGGGAGCGTGCCGGTGACGTCGAGCAGCACCACGTTGCGCAGTCCCGCGCCGACCAGCCGCGAGGACTCCGGGATCGTCGCCAGGTGCGCGACGACCACCACGAACGGTTCGGTCGTCGTCGGCCCGACGGTCTTGTCGTGGTCGTCGCGGTCGGCGACGTCCGGGCCGAGGAGGTCCATCAGCTCGTCGTGGTCGGCGGCGAGGAGCCGGAGCGGGCCCGCCGCGTCGCGCAGGGTCGGATGGTTGTTGTGCGGCAACCACTTCACCCAGTCCCACTGCGCCTGCGCGGCCTCCGTGGTGAGCACCGCGAGCCGCAGCTCGTCCGGCGAATGGAAGGCGACCAGCTGCGCGAGCATCGCCCGGACCAGCCCGACGGCCGCGTCCGGATCGCCGTCGAACTCGACGCTGGTGAAGCTGCGCAGCCCCACTGCGGTCGGGATGCCCGACAGCGTGCGGTAGGTCTCGGTGAACCGGCGCAGCGAGATCGCCGACAGCGGTTCGAGGTCCTCGATCGGCTTGGTCACCGGCGGCACCAGTTCGAGCGCCGACTGCTGCGTGCCGAGCCCGATCCGCACCCGCGCGAAGTCCTCATGGCTGATCCGGCGCTCCCACAGCCGCGGCCCCATCGCGAGCGACCACAGCGAGTCCGGGGACGGGTTGTTCCAGGCCACCGCGTGCCGCTGGTCCTCCGCGGTCGAACGGGCCCGCTCGCGGACCTGCCCGATGTAGCGCAGGTAGTCCCGCCGCTCGGCCTGCATTTTGCGCTTGCGCTCGGCGGCCGCGCGGGACAGCTGCCCGAGGCTCATCGCGATCATGGACACGCCCATGCCGCCGCCGATCACGTAGGTGAACGGCGAACTGCCCGCGACCCCGGAGAACGCCAGCACCATCACCAGCGACCCGATGGCCATCGGCAGCATCATCAGCAGCGAGTTGAAATCGCGCGCCGCCGGTTCCGCCATGACGGGCGGTTCCTGCAGTTCTTCCTGTCCTTCGGGCATTTCCGGACCCGCCGCGCGCGGGCCCCGCTTGACGGTTTCCGTGCTCATTCGAGCACCCCCGGAGAGCTGCGATGCCTGCCCCAGGCTGAATCGTCCTGCCGGAGCAGGTCGGCCATGGTGCGTTCCTCTTCTTCCTCGGTCTCTTCGTCCGCCTCGTCGGCTTCGGGCTCCAGGGGTTCTGGTGCGTCGCCGCAGGTGGGCAGCTCGTCAGGCAGGATTTCGGCCGGTCCGCCGCGGACCCGCTGGTAGGTGCCGAGCGCTTCGTCGGGCCGCCACGGTTCGTCGGTGCGCTGGACGTGGTCGGTGGTGATCTCCTCGGCCCGGTCCTCCGCTGGCGTGGTGACCGGCAGGAGAGCGGGGAGGAAGTCGGCGGTGCCTACGTCCCAGGCTGAGATGTCCTCGTGGTCGAGGGGTTGGACCACAGCGATCCGCACGCTCTCGTCTTCGGGGGTTGGTGCGGTTCCCCAGCCGGTGTTCGCCAGAGTGTCCACAGTGGACTGCGGCAGCCAGGATTGCCGGGCCTCGCTCAGCATTTCGGCCGCGTCGGGATGTTCGGCTGGGGGCTTTGTGCTGTTGACTGGGGTCTTCAGCGGGACTATCGGGATGGCGGCTCCCGGGGTTTGGTTCGCCCCGTCGGCTGTGGTGCTCGGGGCGCTGGGGTTCCCGACGCCGCCGGGTTGCCAGTTGTTTGCCCAGTCGGCGGAGGTGCTGGGGGCGCTGGGGTTCGCGATGCCGACGGGTGTGGCGGGTTGCTGGTCGTTTGCCCAGCTGGTTGAGGTACTGGGCGGGGTTTCGCCTTGTGCGCTGGGGTTTCCGATGCCCACCGGTGTGGCTGGCGTCCAGGGTTGCCGGACGTCGCCGAGGAGTCCGGCGGAGTCGGGCCGTTCGGCGGCGGGCGTGTTCGCTCCGCTGCCCGCATTGCCGGGCGGGACCATCGGCATGCCCGGTCCTTGGGCTTGCTTCGCCCAGTCGGCCGTGCTCGGGGCGCTGGGGTTCCCGGCGCCGCCGGGTTGCCGGTTGTTTGCCCAGTCGGCGGAGGTGCTGGGGGCGCTGGGGTTCGCGATGCCGACGGGCGTGGCGGGTTGCTGGTCGTTTGCCCAACCGGCTGTGGTGCTTGGGGTACTGGGGTTCGCGATGCCGCCGGGTTGCTGGTCGTTTGCCCAGCTGGTTGCGGTGCTGGGCGGGGTTTCGCCTTGTGCGCTGGGATTTCCGATGCCCACCGGCGTGCTTGCTGCCCACGGTTCTTGGACGTCACCGAGCATCCCGGCGGAGTCGGGTCGTTCGGCGGGCGTGTTCGCTCCACCACCGGCACCGCCCGGCGGGACCATCGGCATGCCAGGCCCTTGAGGCTGCTGGTTCTTCGCCCAGTCCGCCGCTTCGCTCGGCGGGGTCTCCCCGAACGCGCTCGGATCGCCGACGCCGCCGGGCAGATCGGCCGTCCACGGCTCCTGCACGTTGCCGAGCAGTCCAGCCGAATCCGGACGTTCCGCGGCGGGCGTGTTCAAACCGCTGCCGCCGCCCGGCGGGACCATCGGCGGTGTCCCGCCGCTGGGGGCCTGCTCGTGGTTGCTGACGGAGTCGGGCATCTTCGGCAGGTTGCTTTCGCCGAGGCCCTTCACTCCGGGTCCGGCTGGTTCCTCGCCGCCGGGACCGCCGATGGCAGCTGGCGGCGGGGCCCATTCGGCCGAGCTGAGCGGTGGGGTGTCGCCGTGCGCGTCGGGGTTGCCGATGCCCTCTGGCGGAGCGCTTACCCACGGTTTCTTGATGTTCCCGAGCAGTCCGGAGGAGTCCGGGCGTTCGGCGGAGGGCGTGTTCAAGCCGCTGCCGCCGCCCATGCCGCCCGGCGGGACCATCGGTGGCGTTCCCGAAGCCGGTAGCTGCTGCTCGTGGTTGCTGACCGGATCCGGCATCTTCGGCAGATCGCTCTCGCCGAGCCCCTTCACTCCGGGCCCGGTCGGTTCCTCGCCGCCGAGACCGTTGACGCCCGGACCGCCGACGGCAGCAGGCGGTGGGGCCCATTCGGCCGAGCTGAGCGGCGGCGTGTCGCCGTGTGCGTCGGGGTTGCCGATCCCGTCCGGGGGAGCGCTTACCCACGGCTTCTTGATGTTGCCGAGCAACCCAGACGAGTCCGGACGTTCGGCGGAGGGCGTGTTCAAGCCGCTGCCGCCGCCCATGCCGCCCGGCGGGATCATCGGCGGGGTTCCGCCGCCGGGGACCTGCTCGTGGTTGCCGACCGGGTCCGGCATCTTCGGCAGATCGCTCTCGCCGAGGCCCTTGATCGCGCCCGGACCGGAGTCGCCGGGGCCGCCGACGCCATCGCCGGGGCCGCCGAGGCCGTTGGTGCTGGGTCCGCCGACGCCTCCGCTCGCGCCAGGAGGCGGAGCCCACTTGGCCGAGCTGAGCGGCGGGGTGTCGCCGTGCGCATCGGGGTTGCCGATGCCGTCCGGCGGAGGGCTCATCCACGGTTTCTTGATGTTGCCGAGCAGCCCGGACGAGTCCGGACGTTCCGCCGACGGCGGGTTCAGCCCACCGCCGCCGCCCATGCCGCCCGGCGGCATCATCGGGATGCCGCTGCCGCCCGGCGTCTGGTTGCCCGGCGGGGTGTTGAGGCCCGGCGGCAGATGCGCCGGGTTGAGCGCGTTGTTCGCCAGGTTGCCGCCGGCATCGCCCGGCGGGGCGGGGATCGAAGGCGGGTTGACGTGCCCGGATCCGCCGGAACTGCCCGGCGGGGCGGGGATCGAAGGCGGGTTGACGTGCCCGGATCCGCCGGAACTGCCCGGCGGGGCGGGGATCGAAGGCGGGTTCACGTGCCCCGACCCGCCCGAGCTGCCCGGCGGGGCCGGGATCGAAGGCGGGTTGACGTTCCCGCCCAGGTTGTTGCCCGAGGCCCCGGGCGGCGGCGGGATCGAGGGCGACTTGAGGTTGTTCCCTCCCGTCGAATCGCCCGGCGGCGCGGGAATGGCCGGCGGCTTGACCGACGGCTGCTTCACGTTGTTCCCGCCGACTCCGTTGGGCGGCGGCGGAATGGAGGCAGCGTTCACCGGCGGCGGCGTGCCGTTGCCCCCGGGACCGTTGAGGTCGCCGGGCGGAGGCGGCACCATCGCGTTCTTGATCGGCGGCGGCACGTTGTTCCCGCCGGGACCGTTCACGTCCCCGGGCGGAGGCGGCACCATCGCGTTCTTGATCGGCGGCGGCACATCGCTCCCGCCAGGACCGTTCACGCCGTTCGGCGGCGGCGGAATCGCGGCCTTGTTCACCGGCGGCGGAGTGCCGTTGCCACCGCCCGGAGGCGGGGACACCGGCGGCGGCTTCGGGGTAGGCGGCGGCTGCGTCACCGGAGGCGGCGGCGGAGAAGCCGGCGGCGGGGGAGGAGCGGTCACCGGCGGCGGAGGCGGCGGCGGTGTGGGCGGTGGCGGCGGAGCAGGCGGTGGCGGGGGAGGCTTGGGCGTGTTGACGTCACCGCCGCCGGGGGTCGGGGGCGGGGTCGTCTTGCCCGCGTTGACGTGCACGGTGTTGTACTTCTGCGCGAGCTGCCCGCCCACCTTGCGCATGTCGTTGGTCATCATCTCGACGGCTTCGGGGAACTGCGAGATGTACGCGCGCCCGTCGCTGAGGTGGTACTTGCTGCCCTGGGCGAGGACCTGGCTGGCGTAATAGCTGTCGATGTAGCGGATTGTGTCCTGCGCCCACTTGAGATAGGCCGCGGAATTGACGAGGTTCGTCGGCACGTTGTTCGACCCGCCGCCGTCGCCGATCCGGTCGGCCAGATCGGAGAACTTGTTGCCCAGCGCGGTCATCATGTCTTTGAACTTCGTCGCGGCGTCGCCCTTCCACGGACCGTCGGGTCCGGCGAGGGCGGCGGTCTGGTCCTGAATGGACTGAGCGACCATCGCGAGGTTCTGCTGCGTCTCCTGAAACACCCCGGCCGCGTCCTGAAGCGACTGCCAGTTGACGTTGCCGTAGGCCTTGTCCCGGTTGTCCTGGCCGCCCGACAGCGAACCGCCGCCGAGGATCGCCGCTTCGATCTGCTTCCACGTCAGGCCGTCGAAATCCTTCGACGGGTCACCAGTGGTGTTCTGGTTGCCGGTCTGCGTGGTGTCGGGCCAGACCCCGTTGTCGTCCGAGGTGAACCCGTGGGTGTTGTTGTCGTCCGCCATCTTCCCTCGATCGCTTCGAACCCGGAGAGACCGCCGCCCGTCCGGTCAGGGTTTCTGACCGGCGCCGGTGATGTGCCCGCTGACGGTGTTGAAGTACTGGTTGTAGTCGTCGGCGGACATCTTGTTGACCTCGTCGGCGTTGTCGTACGCCTTCGAGGCCTTGTTCACCGCGTCCGCGACCTCGTCGAGCGCCTTGCAGAGGTCGTGGATCGCCGTGCGGGTGGTGTCCCGCAGCGCGTTCGTGCCCTGGATCGGCGTGAAGATCTTGCTCTGCGCCGTCAGGAACACGCCGGGCTTGAGCTGGATGCCGTCGAGTTTCGCCGGCAGGTCCTTCAGCGGCCCGTCCGCGAGCGCCTGCATGTTCTTCGCGAACGTGCGCATCGCCTCGGTGTTGACCGCGGTGACGCCCCGACCCGGATGCTCGGAACCGCCCGGCACCGGCGGCGGCTTGCCGACGTCGCCCGGCGGGATCCACTCGTTCTTCACGTCCGGCGGGGTCTGGTCGCCCGGACTGTGGAACTTCCCGTCGTCCGAGGTCTTCTGATGGGTGTGCGAATCGTTGTTCATCCCGTAGTTCGTGTCACCTGGCGCGACCATGGCCGTTCACCCTCCTTTCTGGTCAGTTGCGGCGAGGCGGGCGGCGTCAGTTGGCGGCGAACCGCTTGGCGTTGTTGCCCTCGGTGTTGGAGGTGCCCTCGTTGATCTGGCCGAGGGTCTGCGCGGCGGCGTCGAGCGCCTGCGGCAGCGTGAGCGCCGCCTGGTGGCAGTAGTTGTAGGTCTCGTGGAACATGTCCGCCGCGACACCGGTCCAGTTTTCGCGCTGGCCCTCGATGACGGCCTTCATCTGGTCCAGCAGCTCGGTGATCTGGTTGGACTGCTGCTTCGCCTGCCCGACGGTGTCCTGCATGGTGGCGAAACTGATCTGGAACTGGCCCAAAGCCATGGGAATGTCCTTTCGTGGGAAGGAAGGGGATCAGAAGCCCTGCAGACCGCCGCCGCCGATGACCGTCGCGGCGTTGTGGGCGGTGGAGGTGTTGTCCGAGTCCCGGCTGTCGTACTCGCTCGCCGAGGTCTGCACGTTCTGCGCGAGCTCGTCCAGCTTCTGCACGATCTTGCGGACCGTCTGGTCGAACTGGCCCATCGCCTGGTTGAACACGTTCGCCGAGTCCGACCGCCAGGTGCCGAACAGCGTCTGCATGGTGCCGTCGACCTTCTGGTTCACCCCGGTGATGTTCTGCCCGGTGTCGCTGATCGTCTGCGCGCCCTTGCGCATGACGCTGGTGTCGACGCGGGCGCCGTCCTGCGAAGCCATGCTTTCTCCTCTGGTCGGGTTCTCCGGATATGACGGACTGGCATGCCAGACCGCCGATGTCGCCGCGGATGCCCTTCGTTCGGCCGATACGACAGAGCACGGGGAGACTGCGGACTTACGGTAAGCGCCGGTCTACGGGTTGTCGCCGCGTTGTTCCCTTCTGAACACCAGTGCGCGGACGGCGGGGCAAGGGGCTCCTCCACCCGGGGGGCGCGGGCGGCGGCAACGCTTTCCGCGGGACCTGGTTACGCGCGATTGCCCGTTCAGGCACCGCCGTTGCCCTGGTTCGCCGTTCGCGCTCATGCGAGCGGGAATCGCGAGTGGACTTGCGCGGTCCTCTGTGGACGGACGTCGCCTCGGCGATCAGCCGCGAAGGGCCCCTGGAGGTGCGGGGCCGCCGCGGATTGCCCGTTCAGGCACTGGCTGCTGCCCGCGTTCGCGGTTCGCGCTCATGCGAGCGGAAATCGCGGGCGGACTTGCGGTGTCCGTTGTGGACAGACGCCGCCGACCGTCCGTGCGGGGAACCCTGATTCCCGCGGGGTTCCCCGCACGGCGGTCAGTACTTGAGCGTGAAGGCGAAGTCGCCGGAGAGCTTGCCGCTCAGCCGGACTCCCGACACGACCTTCCCCTCGGCGAGCAACCGCTCGACCTCAGCTCGGGGCAGACGGCAGCCCTCGGCGATGAGCCGTACCGGGCGGACCGGGATCCGGGCCGCGAAGCCGACCGAGACGTCGATCGCGTCCTGGTCCAAGTGGTCCGGACCACCGGTGTCGAGCCGCCAGGCGCCCTCCCAGTCGAGCGCGACGCGGTTGCGCCGTCGCAGGACCGGGTCCTGGAGGAGTTCGGCGGCGAGGCTGGGATCGTTGTGGTGCAAGCGGTCCAGCAGATCCGGCCGGACCGAGCGCACCTTCGCCCGTTCGAACACGGTGAGTTTCGCCGTTTCCCCGCAACCGGTGCAGAGCACGAGGAGCCAGGCGTCGACGAGTTTGTGGTTGGCGTTGACCCGGAACTTGCCGTCCGCCCGGAAAAGCCCGGACGAGCACGTATGGCAGCGCCGCCGGACGAGCGGCAGGCAAGTGGGCAGGACTGTCCAGTGAAAGAGCACAGGAGTACACCGATTCCAGTGAGAATTCCGCAGCACGAAGAAGCGCGACGCTCGAACGCGGCGCGCGACGGGATCAGAGCTTGGGATGCCTCACGCGATGTACAACGGCACGTCCTCGCCTAGCCGACACTGGTCGGGCGACAGTAGCCGCGGATGCGGGCGCGGCTCCACCGGATTTCCGTCAGCCCGGCTCCGGCGCGCTCGTGTACTCGACATACAGCGGACTGGCCAGCACCACCCGGGTCGGCGGGGTGCGTTCCTCCCGGGTGAAATGGGCCGGGGTGTTCGTGACGGCCAGATCGGCCGTCAGGCGCGCGTACCCCGCCATCCAGCCCGCCAGTGCGGGCGGCGTCCGCCGGTCCAGGTCCCCGAGCAGGAAGTGCAGCGCCTGCGAGAACGACTTCCCGGTCAGCTCGTCGAGGAAATCCGCCATCCCGCCGCTGTGCGAGATCGGCAGCCCGATCGTTTCGGCGGGCGGGGTCTTGCGCGTGCCGACCAGATGCTCCGGCGAACCGTGCAGGAGCAGCCGGGGCTCGTCGCCGTTCGCGGGCTCCCAGAAGAGCAGCGCGGCGGACTGTCCGCCGTGGCTTCCGCCGTGCACGACGCGGTAGTTCAGCCGCGCCTCGAACTGCACCCATTGCCCGGGGACCAGCTCGTCGTCGGTGTACCACCGCGCGGAGGTCCCGATCTTCCGGACCGCCCGGTCGAGCCCCGGATGGGCGGCCCGGCCGGACAGGTTCACGCGAAGCTCGACGCCCGGGACCTTCCCGGCGACCTCCGACGCCCGGGCCAGGTGCTTGTCCAGCCCCTGGCTCTCGAACTGGCTGAGCTTGGCCTCGGAGACGTACACCAGTTCCCGCATGGGGACCGATCCTGGCGGGCCCGGAGGCGCCCGGTCAACGTCAGCCGACCGCGGCCAGTTCCCCCGGCTCCTGCGCGGCCTCCTGCCGGGCGTACCGGCGCGCCATCGCCGCGCACACGATCAGCTGAATCTGGTGGAACAGCATCAGCGGCAGCACGATCAACCCGACCTCGGCGTGCCCGAACAGCACCGTCGCCATCGGCAGGCCGCTCGCCAGGCTCTTCTTCGACCCGCAGAACATGATCGTGATCCGGTCCGCGCGGGCGAACCCGAGCAGCCGCGCGCCGCCGCTCGTCGCGGCGAGCACCGCCGCCAGCAGCACGCAGCAGACCGCGACCAGCGCCAGCAGCGGGCCGACGTCCAGCTGGTGCCAGATGCCCTCGGTCATCCCTTCGCTGAACGCGGTGTAGACCACCAGCAGGATCGAACCGCGGTCGACGATCTTGAGCGGCGCGGAATGCCGCTGCACCCACCCGCCGATCCAGCGGCGCGCCAGCTGCCCGGCGACGAACGGCACCAGGAGCTGCAGCACGATGTCCAGCACCGCCGAACCGCTCACGCCCGGGCCGTCGGTGGCCAGCAGCAGCGCGACGAGCAGCGGCGTCAGCACGATGCCGAGCAGATTGGACAGCGACGCGCTGCAGATCGCCGCCGCGACGTTGCCCTTCGCGATCGAGGTGAACGCGATCGACGACTGGACGGTCGAGGGCAGCAGGCAGAGGAACAGCACGCCGGTGTACAGCGGCGAGGTCAGCAGGCCGGGGGAGAGGAACGACGCGGCGAGCCCCAGCAACGGAAACAGCACGAAAGTGGCGCAGAGTACCGTGACGTGCAACCGCCAGTGTCGCATCCCCTCGACCGCTTCCTGACTGGAAAGCCTTGCGCCGTAAAGGAAGAAGAGCAGACCGACCGCGATTTTCGTCACCACGCCGAATCCGGTCGCGACCGCGCCGGAGGCGGGCAGCAGCGAGGCGATGCCCACGGTGACGAGGATCAGGGCGATGAACGGGTCGATCCGCAGCTTGGCGAGCAAAGCCGAGACGGGGCGGGCGAACGAAGCGAGCACGGTGGATCTCCTTTCCCGGTCATTCTCCCGTCGCCGACGGTCATTCGGAACCCCGATGACCGTACTGACTGTCATTGTGAAATCCGATAAGATGTGACGCATGCTGGATCCGCGGTTGTGCCGTTCTTTCCTTGCCGTGGCGGAAACTCGCAGCTTCACGGCGGCGGCGAGGCGGCTCGGTGTGGGGCAGCCCACAATCAGCCAGCACATCCGGCGGCTCGAGTCCGAGGCGGGCGGATTGCTGTTCGCCCGGGACACGCACGCGGTCGACCTGACCGCGCGCGGGCAGGCGATGCTCGGCTTCGCGCAGACCATAGTGGACACCGAGGACCGCGCGGCCCGGCATTTCCGCGGCGCGCAGGTGCGCGGCCGGGTCCGGTTCGGGGTGTCGGAGGACTTCGCGCTCGGCGAGCTGCCGGACATCCTGCGGCGGCTGCGGGAAAGCCATCCGCTGGTGGACGTGGAACTGCACGTGGAACTGTCCGATGTGCTCGCCCGCCGGATCGCCGACGGCCGGCTCGACCTGGTGCTCGGCAAACGCCGTCCGGGCGCGCCCGGCCCGGGACGGCTGCTGCGCCGCGAACCCCTGGTGTGGATCGGCTCGGCGGCGACGGACCTCACACCCGGCCATCCGGTGCCGCTCGTGCAGTACCCGATGCCCTCGGTCACCCGGCAGCTGGCGGTGGAAACGCTCGAGCGCGCCGGACTGGAATGGCGGGCGGCCTGCCAGACCTCGAGCCTGACCGGCCTGCGCGCGGCGGCGGCCGCCGGGCTCGGGATCACCGTGCACGCGCGGAGCCTGGTGCCGTCCGACCTGGTCGAATTGCCCGCCGAACTCGGCCTGCCGGATCCGGGCGACGTCGATTTCATTTTGCTGTCGCGCGACGGCAGCGAGGGCCCGGTGGCGGCGCTGGCGGAGTTCGTGGTGGCGCGGATCGGGTCAGCGGCGTCGTTCGAGAGCTGAGCGGAGCCGCAGCAGCGCGCGGTGTTGCGCCACCCGTACCGCGCCCGGGGTGGAGTCGACCGCTTCGGCCGCTTCGTCGGCAGAGAGTCCGACTACTATGCGCAGCAACACAATCTCCCGCTGTCGCTCCGGCAGCAGCTGCAGCAGCCGAGCCAGCTGCCGGTTCAGCTCCGCGCGCAGCGCCCGTTCCTCCGGCCCGTCGGCCAGATCGACCGCCTCCGGCATCTCGGCCACCGTTTCGGTCCGGTTGCGCGCGTGCGCCCGGTGCGCGTCCGCCACTTTGTGCTGCGCGATCCCGTAAACGAAAGCCAGAAACGGCCGTCCCTGATGCCGGTAACCGGGCAGCGCGGTCAGCAACGCGAGGCAGACTTCCTGCGCCACGTCGTCCGCGGACGAATATGCGTCAGCACCGCCCAATCGAGCCCGGCAGTAGCGCACGATCAGCGGCTGCACCGCCGCGAGCAGGTCCTGCGCCGCGTCCGGATCGCCCTCGACCGCCGCTCGCACCGGGCCGTCGAAGCCGAACCGGCCGGCCGGGACGCTCGGCGCGGCCAAGGCGGTCGCCTCGGTTTTCACCCGGGTCAACGCTTCTTCGACGTCGAGCGCCGAGCGCAGCGCGTTGACCAGTGCGGCTTCGGCTTCGCGCAGTTCGGTCATCAGCGCCTCCTCTCGCCCGGCCAGGCCGAGCCGGTGCTTCAGCCGTTCCCGCGCGTGCCGCAGATTCGAGCGGACTGTGGTGCCCGCCATGCCGAGCGCGGAGGCGATCGCGGCGGGCGAAAACCCGTTGAGCGACCAGGTCAGCACCGTGCGCTGGGTTTCCGGCAGCGTCGAAAGCAGTTCGACCCCGCGCGCGTTCCGCTCCACGACCGAGGTCAGCCGGTCGCCCGGCGGGTCCGCGGACGGCGCGCCGCCGTCGAACCACGTCTGCTCGGCGGCGAGCCGGACGGCGGTCAGCCGCACCGCGACGCGCGGGTCGCCCGGCGGCGGCCACGTCCCGGTTTCCTGGACGAACGCCTCCACCGCCACTTCGCGCGCGGTGGCCGGGCCGAGCCCGCCCGCGCACAGGAACGCCACGAGGCGAGGGAATTCGCCCCGGAAGAAGCCGTCGAACCCCGCCACGCGCACCCCCTTCCGATCCCGCACTTGTCGAACAGGTGCGGTGGCGCGCCCGTGGGATGTAACGATCCGGTCACGGAAATGTGGTTAACCCCGGGACGGGCGGGTACCTGGGTCGGACGGGCAGGCCGGCCTCGGACGCGGCGGAAGGGGGAAACGGTGCGCGGAAAAGGAAAACCCGGACTCTCCGGACCCGGAGAGCGCCCGGCGCGGGGGCCGTAGCACGTCCGCCGCCAACCGCGTCCGCGATGTGAGCTGAATCGAAATTTCGCGCGCGGGCGGTGATCGGTGGTAACTTGGAAAGCCGGTCGTCCGCCGGGTCCTTCGCGGCCCGGGGCGGTTCGGCCGAAAAGCCCACCGAACACCCTCCGAAGGCATGGCGTGCCCGTGCGCGCGGAGAAGTCGGTTGACCACGGTTCGACAATGAGGACAGGAGGTGAAAAGCAACAATGGAACTCACGGCCACCAGCTGGCTCGCCCGCGCGGCGTGCCAGGACGAGGACCCGGAACTGTTCTTCCCGATTTCCGACATGGGTCCGGGGGCGCAGCAGGTCGCGAAGGCCAAGGCGGTCTGCGCGCGATGCCCGGTCCGCGCGGAATGCCTTTCCTATGCTCTCGACAACGGTCTCGGCAACGGGATCTTCGGGGGAACTACCGAGCTGGAGCGCCGGAAGCTGGTGCGAACCGGCTCCGCCGCCGCACGGCATCGAGTCGCCTGACCGCGAGCCGGTGACCATTTCCCGGCGGCGAGGGCGCCAGCAGTTTCCCCCACCACGACCGGCCGCAAAGCCCGGAACTCGGTGGTTGCGCCCGGGCGGCGATCGCAGCACTTGCGATCGCCGCCCGGGCGTTTTTGCTGATCCGGCCGGAAGAAGGCGGACACGGTCCGCCGCCGATCTGCTCAGGGCGAGCGGTTTCCGCCGTGGCTGTAGCCGGATCAGCAATCATCGGCACGGCATTCGTCGAACGTTTCGGCGAGTCCATAGGGCGCCAATGCCGCCGTTTCGAACGCGGCCACCGCCGTGACCAGTCCGTTTCGCACGGTGAGGACGCTGACGCCGAAAGCGCGATAAACCGATTCGCCGGGCCGGCGCAGATAAGTCGCGACCGCGGGCTGCCGGTTCGCGCGCACCGGCGCCATCCGGAAACTGCCCCGGTAGTACGGCGACCGCGGATCGAAACTCGGTCCGAGCGCGCCGAGAATCCGATCGCGACTGTCGAACCACAACGAGTACGGCGGCATCACCGCGCGCGCGTCCTCGCTCAGCACGGCGGCCACCGCCTGCACGTCCGCCGATTCGTAGGCGGCGATGAACTTCCGCAGCAGCGCCGTTTCCTCGGCGGTCGTGCTGGCCGGAGCGGACCACTCGGCGCGCCGGGCGGGGAGCTTGGCGCGCAACGTCTCCCGGCCCCGTTGCAGCGCGCTGTTCGCCGAGGCCACCGAAGTGCCCAGCAGGTCGGCAGTGTCCTTTGCGGACCAATCGAGCACGTCGCGCAGGATCAGCGCGGCCCGCTGCCGCGGCGGGAGCAACTGGATGGTGGCGAGGAACGCCAGTTCGATGGTTTCGCGTTCGACGACCGCGGCGCCGGTGTCGTCCGGCGCCGCGGGGTCGAGCAGCAGATCGGGGAACGGGCTCAGCCACGGCACGTCCAGCGCGGAGATCTCGCCCGCCGGGTCGGCCGCCGGGCCCAGTTCGTCCGGCAGCACCCGCCGCGGCCGCCGGGCGAGCGCGTCGAGGCAGACGTTCGTGGCGATCCGGTACAGCCACGTCCGCACGCTCGCCCGCCCGGCGAAGCCGGAGCGGCCTTTCCAGGCCCGGAGAAACGCCTCCTGCGTGAGGTCCTCGGCCTCCTCGAACGAACCGCTCATCCGGTAGCAGTGCACGCGGATCTCGCGCCGGTGCCGTTCGATCAGGGCGCCGAACTCCTCGTCGCTGGTCACCCGGGCAACGGTAGCTCAGGCGGCCTCGTCCGCCAGCCGTTCCAGCCCGCTCTGCGTCTTGAGCGGCAGGTGCTTCAGGAACGCGACCGCGACCACCACGAGCAGCGCGATCGGCGCGCTGATCAGGAACAGGTCGCTGGTCGCGACCCCGTAGGCCTCCCGGATCACGGTCACGACCGGGGCGGGCAGCTGCGCCAGGTCGGGCACCTTCCCGCCGCTGCCGGACCCGGCGGACGCGGCGGGCCCGAGCCCGTCGGCGATGAGCGTGCCGACCCGGCTGGCCAGCACCGCGCCGAGCGCGCTCACGCCGATCGACCCGCCGAGGCTGCGGAAGAACGACAGCGTCGAGGTCGCCGCGCCGAGGTCGGCGGCGGGCACGTCGTTCTGCGTCACCAGCACCAGGTTCTGGTTGAGCATGCCCACGCCGACGCCGAGCACCAGCATGAACAGGCTCAGCTCCACCAGCGAGGTGTGCGCGTCGATCAGCCCGAGCAGGCCCAGCCCGGCCGCCATCAGCACCGAGCCGAGCAGCAGGAACGGCTTCCACTTGCCGGTGCGGCTGATCAGCTGGCCGGACACCGTGGACGAAACCAGCAGGCCGAAGATCATCGGCAGGCTCATCAGCCCGGCCACCGTCGGCGATTTGCCGAGCGCCAGCTGGAAATACTGCGAGAGGAACACGGTGCCGCCGAACATCGCGACGCCGACCAGGAAGCTCGCGACAGTGGCGAGCGTGACCGTGCGGTTGCGGAACAGCTTCAGCGGCACGACCGGTTCGCGCACCTTCGACTCGACCCACACCGCGAGCACCAGCACGAGCACGCCGGCGGGCACGAGCACCGCGGTCTGCCAGGAACCCCACGCGAAGGTCGAGCCGGCCAGCGACGACCACACCAGCAGCGTCGACACGCCGAGCATGATCAGGAACGCGCCGAGGTAGTCGACGTGCACCTCGCGGCGCAGGGTCGGCAGGTCCAGGGTGCGCTGCAGCAACAGGATCGCGGCGAGCGCGAACGGCACGCCGAGGAAGAAGCACCAGCGCCAGCCGAGCCACGAGGTGTCCACGAGCACGCCGCCGATCAGCGGTCCGGCGACCGTGCCGACCGCGAAGACCGCGCCGAAGACGCCGGAGAACTTGCCCAGCTCGCGCGGCGAAACGATGGCCGCCATGATCACCTGGGCGAGCGCGGTGAGCCCGCCGCCGCCGATGCCCTGGGCGATCCGGCTGAGGATCAGCACGTCGATGTTCTGCGCGAACCCGGCCACCAGCGACCCGACCACGAACAGCCCGAGCGAGAGCTGGATCAGCAGTTTCTTGTTGTACAGGTCGGAAAGCTTGCCCCACAGCGGGACGGTCGCGGTCATCGCGAGCAGTTCGGTGGTGACGACCCAGGTGTAGGACGACTGGCTGCCGCCCAGCTCGGACACGATCCGCGGCAGCGCGTTCGCGACCACAGTGGACGCGAGGATGGCGACGAAAATGCCCATCATCAGGCCGGACATCGCCTGCAGCACTTGCCGGTGGCTCATCGCCGGGGAAGGCGCGGGAGATTCCGCGGTGGACAGGGACATGGACAGTCCTTTCCGGACTCGGGAGGGGTCAGCGCGGGTCGGGCAGGCCGGCGGCAGCGGCGGCGGCGGCCTCGTCGAAGATCTCGAGCAGCGGCTGGGCGCCGTCGCGGGCGGCCCACCGGCTGAGCGAGGTGTTGAGCACTCCGCCCGCGACGGCCAGCAGCAGCGACGGGAACAGGTCCTTCTCCGCGTCGGTGCCGGAGCGCTGGGCGATGGCCGCGATCATCGGATCGCGCGAACCGGAGTTGAGCGTCGTCGCGCGGATGAGCAGCGACGGGTCGCCGTGGATGATCCGCAGCCGGGTCAGCCACTCGTCGCGGTCCCGCTCGATGTCGGCGAGGTCTTCCCGGACGGTCGCGACGAACGCGGGAAACGCGTCGATCCCGTCCGGCTGCGCGAGGAACCGGGCGATCGTCTGCTCGGCCCGCTCCGCGTGGTCGGCGTACGCGAGCAGCACGGCGTCTTCCTTGACCGGGAAGTAGTTGAAGAACGTGCGCGCGGACACGCCCGCCTCGGCGGCGATGTCGTCGACGGTGACCTGGTCCAGACCACGCTCGTCGATCAGCCGAAGCGCCGCGAGAGCGATCGTGCGATGGGTTTCGAGCTTCTTGCGCTCGCGAAGTCCGGGGGAGGGCACTTGATCAGCGTAGCCAGATCTTGCAGACTCTGCAAAGTTGCAGTTTGTGAATCAGGGCACCTCGTGCTGCCCGGGGAGCGGGCTGGCAGACTCACCCACCGTGAGCGGAACGGTGCTGGTGCTAGGCGGACGCAGCGAGATCGGGACGGCGGTGGCTGTCCGGCTGGCGCGCGGGGGAGCGAAGCGGTTCGTGCTGGCCGCGCGGCCGGGCGCGGACCTCAGCGAGCAGACCGACGCCCTGCGCGAAGCGGGCGCGGAGACTGTCGCGACCGAGGACTTCGACGCAGACGACCTCTCCGCGCACCGTCCGCTGCTTGAGCGCGTCATCAAGGAGCACGGACCGCTCGAGACTGTCGTGCTGGCGTTCGGCATCCTCGGCGACCAAGCCCGCGCCGAGACCGACGCCGCGCACGCCACCGCGATCGTGCACACCGATTACGTCGCACAGGTGTCCGTGCTCACTCACACGGCGGAATTGTTGCGCACTCAGGGTTTCGGAAACCTGGTTGTCTTCTCGTCGGTCGCCGGGGTTCGCGTGCGGCGGGCGAACTACGTGTACGGCTCGGCGAAAGCCGGTCTCGACGGGTTCGCCTCGGGACTGTCCGACGCGCTGCACGGCACCGGCGTCCACCTGTTGCTCGTGCGCCCGGGCTTCGTGATCGGCCGGATGACCGAAGGAATGTCTCCCGCGCCGTTCTCCAGCACCGCCGATCAGGTGGCCGACGCGACTGTCGCCGCCTTGCGCCGCCGCCGGGAAGTCGTGTGGGTGCCGGGCATGTTGCGCTTGGTGTTCGCCGCGATGCGGTTCGTGCCGCGTGCGGTGTGGCGGCGCATGCCGCGCTGAACTCCCGGTGCCCGAAGGGATACCGGCTGTCGCCGCGCGCTCCGCCGAACGGGCAGCATCACATGTTCGCGACAGGTTTCTCAGGCTATTCCCAGCTAACGCGGTGATCCTCGAACGCGGGGGTCGAAATCCGTCCCCCGGGAAGCGAGGAACCGGCCGTGCTGATCACGTCCCGGGGCCGCCGGATCGGCGGCCGTGCGGTGCTGGGGGTGGTGTCCACCCTGGTGCTGGGCGCCACCGGATTCGCGTGGTCGCAACTGCACCGGCTGGACACCAGCCTCGTCACCGCGGACGTCATCGCCCCGTCCGCGCAGGTCCCGGACACCCCGGCCGGGGAACCGCTCACCGTCGCGCAGAACATTCTGTTGGTAGGTCTCGATTCCCGCACCAAACCGGACGGGACGCCGCTGCCGCAGAACGTGCTCGACGCGCTGCACGCGGGCGGGGGAGACGACGGCGGCAACACCACCGACACGATGATCGTGGTGCACGTCCCGGTCGGCGGCGCGGCGGCCACCGCGATCTCGATCCCCCGTGATTCCTATGTGGACATTCCAGGATACGGCAAGCACAAGATCAATTCGGCGTACAGCCGCGCGCGGGCCGATCAGCGCGGAAAGCTTGCGCAGCAGGGAATGAGCGGCCCGGAACTGGAAGTGGCCGCGGACGCCGCCGGGGCGAAATCGGCGATCGCCGCGGTGCAGAAACTCACCGGGCTCACCATCAATCACTACGCCGCGGTCAACCTCTCCGGATTCGCCGCGCTGAGCCAGGCGGTCGGCGGGGTGCAGGTGTGCCTGAAGGCCCCGGTGCACGATTCCTTCTCCGGCGCGGATTTCCCCGCCGGGACGCAGACCATTTCCGGTACGCAAGCGCTCGCCTTCGTCCGGCAGCGGCACGGCCTGCCCAACGGCGACCTGGACCGGATCGCGCGGCAGCAGGCGTTCATGTCGGCGATGGCGAAAACCGTCCTCGGCTCCGGCACGTTCGCCGATCCGGCGCGGCTTTCGTCCCTGGTGGACGCTTTGGAAGGTTCGGTCACGCTCGACCACGGCTGGAACCTGCTGAGCTTCGCCCAGCAACTGCACGGCCTCAGCTCAGGCGCGATCTCGTTCGGCACGATCCCGGTGCAGAGCCTGTCGCTGGCCACCCCGTCCGACGGCGACGCGGTGAAGGTGGATCCGGCGCAGGTGCGGCAATTCGTGCAGACGCAGATCAGCTCGCCAGACGCCGCGGCATCCGGAGGAACATCCGACCCGGGCACCGTCCACCCGTCATCGAGCGGCGGCGTGGTGCGGCCGATCGCGGAGACCACGACGTCGACCCCTCCGGCGGGCACCCCGGCGCAGCCGAAGATGACGGCGGCCAGTGGGTGCGTGAATTAGACCAACGGCAGGGTGATGGTGAACGCCGGGTCCC
>NZ_JBAGKF010000025.1:0-113376 GCF_037034185.1 Amycolatopsis sp. VC5-11
TTGGAGAACTTTACACGCCCTCCCAGGGCCCGAAACAGGGGGGTACCTTAACTGCGTTCCCGCAGGTCAGGCCCCTGTTTCGGGCCGAGGGCGAGATCAGGCCCCGACGCGGACGCCGGCGACCGTGCGCTTGCCCTTGCGGACCACGAGCCAGCGGCCGTGGAGGGCGTCGGAAGCCGAGGGCTTCCACTCCTCGTCGGCGATCTTCACGTTGTTCACGTACGCGCCGCCCTCCTTCACCGTGCGCCGCGCCGCGCCCTTGCTGTCCACCAGTCCCCCGGCGAGCAGCAGGTCGACGATCGTCGCGTCGCCCGCGGGCTCGACCTTGCCGTTCGGGACCTCGGCCATCGCCGCGTCGAGCGTCGGGCCGTCGAGGTCGGTCAGCTCGCCGCGGCCGAACAGGGCCTGGCTCGCCGCGATGACCTGGCGCGTCTGGGCCTCGCCGTGCACCAGGTTCGTGAACTCCTCGGCCAGCCGCTTCTGCGCGGCGCGCAGGTGCGGACGCTCCTCGGTGTCCTTCGCGAGTGCCTCGATCTCCTCCCGGTCGAGGAAGGTGAACAGGCGCAGGTAGCGGAGCACGTCAGCGTCGCCGACGTTCACGAAGTACTGGTACCAGGCGTACGGCGAGGTCAGCTCCGGATCGAGCCACACATCGCCGCCGCCGGTGGACTTGCCGAACTTGCGGCCTTCGGCGTCGGTAACCAGCGGCGCGGTCAGCGCGTGCGCCGTCCCGCCTTCGACGCGGCGGATCAGGTCGACGCCGCCGACGAGGTTGCCCCACTGGTCCGAGCCGCCGACCTGCAGCTTGCAGCCGTGCTTGCGGTACAGCTCCAGGTAGTCCTGGGACTGCAGCAGCAGGTAGCTGAACTCGGTGTAGGACATGCCGTCGCCCTCGAGGCGGCGCTTGACCGTCTCCCGGTTCAGCATCACGTTCACCGAGAAGTGCTTGCCGACGTCCCGCAGGAACTCCAGCGTGTTCTGCTTCGAGGTCCAGTCGAGGTTGTTCTCGACGATCGCGCCGGTCGGCGAGTCGTCGAAGTCCACGAACCGCTCCAGCTGCCCGCGGATCCGCCCGGCCCAGTCGGCGACGACGTCCAGGGTGTTCAGCGTGCGCTCCCCGTTGTCGCGGGGGTCGCCGATCATCCCGGTGGCGCCGCCCGCCAGCACGATCGGCCGGTGCCCGGCGCGCTGGAACCGCTTGAGCATCAGCAGCGGGACGAGGTTGCCGGCGTGCAGGCTGGGCGCGGTCGGGTCGAAGCCGCAATAGAGCGTGAGAGGGCCGCGGTCGAGTTCTCGGCGCAGGGCGTCGATGTCGGTGGATTGCGCGATCAGGCCGCGCCAGGACAACTCGTCAAGGATGTGCTCACTCACACCTGTAGATGATCCCCCACCAGGTCAAACGACTATCCCGCGGGTCGCACCTGCCGGCGTTTCCCGCCGCGGCGGTAGGTCGAGACGGCTGGTGAGCCGTCGATCCAGAACCGCCACGGCGTGTCCATCGCCATCGCGACGCCGACGCGCGGGCCGGTGCGCACGTTGTCGGCGGGCACGCGTTCGCCGGCGAGCAGCCGCACCGGCGATTCCGGGTCGGTGAGATCGAGCCCGTTCTGCTCGCGGGCGAGACCCAGCACAGAGGTGAGGATGGCCGGGCCTTTGGCGAGCTCGCCGTTGCCGCGCGCGTTCGGCCGCCGCTTCCGCACGATGTCCGCGCCCTCGACGACCTCGCCGGCGCGCAGCAGCACCGCGCCCGGCTGGCCGTCCTCGGTGCCGACGACGTTCGCGCAGAAGTGCATGCCGTAGACGAAGTACACGTAGAGGTGCCCGGCCGGACCCCACATCACCGCGTTGCGCGGGGTTTTCCCGCGGTAGCAATGCGAAGCGGGATCGTCGAGCCCGCGATAGGCCTCGACCTCGACGAGCCGCACCCCGACCCGGCCCTCGGGCGCGTCGGCCTCGAGGACGGCACCGAGCAGCAGCCGAGCCAGGTCGACCGGGTCCAGTGCCAGTTCTTCGCGCCGGAACAACCGGTCCACACGCACTCCCCTCGTCAGGCCGCCAGCCTAACCAGCGGCCTGGCGACAGATCACTTCAGCCACTGCCGATGCGCCGCGACGCGCTCGACCAGGCGCTCCCGCTGCTCGGCGACCCGGTCCGGCGCGGTGCCGCCGCGAGCATCGCGCGAACGCACCGAGCCTTCGACGGTGAGGACTTCGCGCACCGCCGGGGTGAGCGCCGGGTTGATGGCCTGGAACTCCTCGTCGGTCAGCTCGTCGAGCCCGGCCCCGCGCGCCTCCGCGACCCGCACGCTCTCCCCCGCCGCCTCGTGCGCGACGCGGAACGGCACGCCCTGGCGCACCAGCCATTCGGCGATGTCGGTGGCGAGGGTGAACCCGGCGGGAGCCAGTTCGGCGAGCCGCTCGGTGTGGAAGGTGAGCGTGCCGAGCATCCCCGCGATCGCCGGGAAGAGCAGCTCCAGCTGTTCGACCGAGTCGAACACCGGCTCCTTGTCCTCCTGCAGATCGCGGTTGTACGCGAGCGGCTGCGCCTTGAGCGTGGCGAGCAGGCCGGTGAGGTTGCCGATCAGCCGTCCGGCCTTGCCGCGGGTCAGCTCCGCGACGTCCGGGTTCTTCTTCTGCGGCATGATCGAGCTGCCGGTGGCCCACGCGTCGTCCAGCGTGACGTAGCCGAACTCGGCGGTGTTCCAGATGATCACCTCTTCGGCGATCCGCGACAGGTTGACCGCGAGCATCGCGACGGCGAACGCGAACTCGGCGACGAAATCGCGCGAGGCGGTGCCGTCGATCGAGTTCTCCACGCTGGTGTCGAAGCCCAGTTCGGCGGCCACGGCTTCCGGGTCGAGGCCGAGCGACGAACCGGCGAGCGCGCCCGAACCGTACGGCGATTCCGCGGTGCGGGCGTCCCAGTCGCGCAGGCGGGAGACGTCGCGCAGCAGCGACTGGCCGTGGGCCATCAGGTGGTGCGCGAGCAGAACCGGCTGCGCGTGCTGCAGGTGGGTACGCCCGGGCAGGATCGCGTCCGGGTGGCGGGACGCCTGCGACACGAGCGCGTCGATCACGTCGAGCGTGCCCGCGACCACCCGGCGCGCGGCGTCGCGCAGCCACATCCGGAACAGCGTCGCGACCTGGTCGTTGCGGGAACGACCTGCCCGCAGCTTGCCGCCCAGTTCGGCGCCGGCGCGCTCGAGCAGACCGCGTTCGAGCGCGGTGTGCACGTCCTCGTCGGCGATCGTCGGGGTGAACGCGCCGGACGCGACGTCCTGCGCCAGCGTGTCGAGCGCGTCGAGCATCCCGGTCAGTTCCGCTTCGGTGAGCAGACCCGCCTTGTTCAGCACGCGGGCGTGCGCGCGCGATCCGGCGATGTCGTAGGGCGCCAGGCGCCAGTCGAAGTGGGTCGAGGCGCTCAGCGCCGCCATCGCCTCGGCCGGCCCGCTGGCGAACCGGCCGCCCCACAGCTGCACCGGCTGGTCTTTCCCGCTCACGTTCTGCCTCTCTCGTCCGGCGTCTCAGGACGCCTGGGTGCTCGGATGCTGGGTGTTTCCCAGCGGAGTCTGCCCGGTCGCGCGGCGGTGCCGCCGTCCGACCGGGCGAAGCCGCCTCCCGGGGAGGCCGGCCACGGTCGCGCTGCCCGCGTGCAGCACCAGCCGCACCTCGCCGGACACGCGCTCCTGCGCCCGCCGGACGAACGCGTCCAGCGGCTCGCGCAGCGGCGAGAACCACAATCCGTCGTGGACCAGTTCGGCCCACCGGCGGTCGACGCCGCGTTTGAACCTCGCCAGATCACGGTCGAGCGTGACCGATTCCAGCTCCTGGTGCGCGGCGATCAGCACCGCCGCACCCGGTACGTCGTAAGCCTCGAACCGGCCGATCCCGTGCGGCCCGGCCCGATGTCCGAGCCGCTGCACCGCCTCGGCGACGCTGACCGTCTCGCCGTCGACTGCCACCGGCACGCCTTGCTCGAAAGTGACGACGACCTCGTCCGGCATGCCGAGGTTCACTACGGCGTCCTCGGTCCAGCGGTAACCGTCGTCCGCGGTCCGGCCCCACAAAGTCCGGCTCGTCGACAGTTCTTGCTCGCCGCGAACATCGAGTTCGACGATCTCGAGGTCCGGAGCGAGTGCCGCGATCATGCTGGACAACGTGTCTCCGCCACCGTGTGCGACGGCCGATGCGTTCCGGTCCCTCGCGGTCGCGACGAGCTGGCTTGCCAGCAGCGGCCGGGCCAGCGCTTCGACCAGCGGGTGCCGGTCGAGAATCAGCGCATTCGCTTGCAGCGCAAGCAAACAGTAGCCGTTCGCGAGCTCCTCTCGGACATCCGCGACCACGATCTCAGCGGCCCCGTCGGCCATCGCCTGCCGCCGGAGCGCGCACAGATCCACGTCGCCTGAACCGAAATCCACGGCGGCCGCGACCACTTCGCCTTGTTCCTGAAGGAGACTCACCGCGGATGAGGAGCCGTGCCCGCCCGGATAGGCGAGCACGACCCGCCGGGTCACGGCTCGTTTCCTTCCGCCGAACCTTGGGCGAGCGCGGTGAACCGCTCGGCGAGGTCTCGTCCGGTGAGCGGTTCGCGCGCGATCACCGCTACCGTGTCGTCGCCCGCGATCGACCCGACGACCTCCTCCAGCGCGGCCCGGTCGATCGCGCTCGCAAGGAACTGCGCGGCGCCCGGCGGCGTGCGCAGCACGGTGAGGTTGCCCGACGAATCCGCCGACACCATCAGTTCGGCGAGCAGCCGGGACAGCCGCGAGGTGCCGCCCTGGACGCCGCGCACGGGACTGCCGTCCTCGGGGATGACGTAGACCGGCGCGCCCGAGTCGGCGCCGCGCAGCTTGATCGCGCCGAGTTCGTCGAGGTCGCGCGACAGCGTCGCCTGGGTGACCTCGATCCCCTCGGCGGCGAGCAGCCGCGCGAGCTCCGTCTGGCTGCGGATGGCCATCGTGGACACCAGCTCGGTGATCCGCGCCTGGCGCCCGACCCGGCTGCTGGTCATCGGCCGTTCTGCCCGAACAGCCAGACCAGCAGGGCTTTCTGCGCGTGCAGCCGGTTCTCCGCCTCGTCCCACACCGCGCTGGCCGGGCCGTCGAGCACCTCGTCGGTGATCTCCCAGCCGCGGTGCGCGGGCAGGCAGTGCAGCACGATCGCCTCGTCGGCGGCGCGCTTCAGCAACGCGGCGTTGATCTGCAGCGCGCGGAACGGGCCGACCCGGTCGAGGCCGTCGTTCTCCTGGCCCATCGACGTCCAGGTGTCGGTGACCAGCACGTCCGAACCGTCGACGGCCTCGTGCGCGTCGGTGTAGACAGTCGCGCTGCCGCCGGTTTCGGTTCCGCGCTGCTTGGCGTCGAGCATCACCTGCTGGTCGGGCTGGAACCCCTCCGGCGACACGACGCGCACGTTCATCCCGGCCGTCGTGCCGCCGAGCAGCAGCGAATGCGCCATGTTGTTGGCGCCGTCGCCGAGGTAGGTGAGCGTGAGCCCGGCGAGCTTCCCCTTGCGCTCGCGGATGGTCATCAGGTCCGTGAGCACCTGGCACGGGTGGAACTCGTCGGTGAGCGCGTTGACGATCGGGATCGACGCGACCGACGCCATCGAGTCGATGCGCTTCTGCGCGAAGGTGCGCCACACGACGGCGTCGACGTAGCGCGACAGCACGCGCGAGGTGTCCTCGATGGTCTCCTCGCGGCCGAGCTGCATCGAACGGCCGTCGACGATCACCGGATGCCCGCCGAGCTGGCTGATGCCGACCTCGAACGAGAACCGGGTGCGGGTGGAGTTCTTCTCGAAGATCGCGGCCACCGTGGAGCCGGCGAGCGCCTTCGTGCCGAGCGGGTCGGCTTTCAGCTGGTCCGCGAGGTCGAGCAGAGCGGCCTGCTCGGCCGGGGTGACGTCGTCGTCGCGGAGGAAATGGCGGGGCATCAGTCGGATTCCTTCGTGGTGGTGGAGTCGAGCACGCCCGGGAGGGCGGAGAGGAAGCCCTGCGCCTGCTGCTCGTCGAGCACGAGCGGCGGGGCGAGCCGGACAGTGTCCGGGGCGACCGGGTTGACGAGGTAGCCAGCTTCCTGCGCGGCCTTAGCGACCGCCGCGGAAACCGGCTTCCGCAGGCCGATGCCGAGCAGCAGCCCCGCGCCGCGGACGCCGGACACGAGCGGGTGGCCGAGCGCCTCGACTCCCGCGGCGAGATCCTTGCCCAGCGCGGAAACGTGGTCGAGCAGGTCGTCCCGGACGATGGTGCGCAGCACGGCCAGCCCGGCCGCGCAGCACACCGGGTTGCCGCCGAAGGTCGTGCCGTGCTGGCCCGGCTTCAGCAGGTCGCCCGCCGCGCCGACGCCGATCACCGCGCCGAGCGGAAGCCCGCCGCCGAGACCCTTCGCGAGCGTGATCACGTCCGGCACGATCCCGGCCTGCTGGAAGCCGAACCACGTGCCGAGCCTGCCGATCCCGGTCTGCACCTCGTCGAGGACGAGCAGCGCACCGGCGGCCTTGGTGATCTCGCGAGCCGCGTGCAGGTAGCCGTCCGGAGCCGGGATCACCCCGGCCTCGCCGAGCACCGGCTCCAGGAAGACGGCGGCGGTCTCGCCGTCCACGGCAGCCCGCAACGCGTCGACGTCGCCGTAGGGAACGTGCGTGACGCCCGGAACCAGCGGCTCGAACGCCTCGCGCTTCGACGGCTGCCCGGTGAGCGACAGCGCGCCCATGGTGCGGCCGTGGAACGCGCCCTCCGCCGCGACGACCTTGCTGCGGCCAGTGAGCCGGGTGATCTTCAGCGCGGCCTCGTTCGCCTCTGCGCCGGAGTTGACGAACAGGACTTTCCCTTGCCCGTTCAGGCCCGCGACGTCGAGCAGGGTTTCGGCGAGTTCGACCGCGACCGGGTTCACGTACAGGTTCGACGTGTGCCCCAGCTTCGAGATCTGCTCGGTGACCGCGCGCACCACCTCCGGGTGGGCGTGGCCGAGCGCGTTCACCGCGATGCCGCCGACCAGGTCGACGTACTCGGCGCCGTCCGCGTCCCACACTCGCGCGCCTTCGCCGCGCACCAGGGTCAGGCCGGGGGTTCCGTAGTTGTCCATGACAGCCGACTGCCAGTGCTGCTGGCCGTCCGCATTGGACTTGAGGGTAGTCACGCGTGCTCCGTTCCGGGGTGCGCTGCCTCGGGCAGCACCATGGTGCCGATGCCGCGCGAGGTGAAGACCTCGAGCAGCACCGAATGGGCGAGCCTGCCGTCGATGACGTGGGCGCCGCGCACGCCGCCGCGCACCGCGCGCACGCACGCCTCCATCTTCGGGATCATGCCGCTGGCCAGGCCGGGCAGCATGCGTTCGAGACGGTCGACGGGGATCCGGTCGATCAGCGACGACCGGTCCGGCCAGTTGGCGTAAAGGCCTTCGACGTCGGTGAGCACGACGAGCTTCTCCGCGCCGAGCGCCGCGGCGAGCGCGCCCGCGGCGGTGTCGGCGTTGACGTTGTGCACCACGCCGTCGATGTCGGGGGCGACCGTGGACACCACCGGGATGCGGCCGGCGTTCACGATGTCGAGCACCGCGGCCGGGTTCACCTCGGCGACCTCGCCCACGAGGCCGATGTCCACCTGCTCACCGTCCACAGTGGCCTGTTTGCGCTCGGCGGTGAACAGCCGCGCGTCCTCGCCGGAAATGCCGACCGCGTACGGTCCGTGCGCGTTGATCAGGCCGACCAGCTCGCGGCTCACCTGCCCGACGAGCACCATGCGCACAATGTCCATGGTCTCCGGCGTGGTGACGCGCAGCCCGCCCTTGAACTCCCCCGGCACGCCGAGCCGGGACAGCATCGCGCTGATCTGCGGGCCGCCGCCGTGCACGACCACCGGGTGCAGCCCGGCCAGCCGCAGGAACACCATGTCCTCGGCGAACGCGGCCTTCAGCTGGTCGTCGATCATCGCGTTGCCGCCGTACTTGACCACGACGGTCGCGCCGTTGAACCGCTGCAGCCACGGCAGCGCTTCGATCAGCACCCCGGCCTTCTCGGCCGCGCTGGCGAGCCGTTCGTCCGCGGAGACGAGCCTTCCGGTATCCGTCATGACGAGTACGCGCTGTTCTCTTCGACGTACGCGTGCGAGAGGTCGGTGGTGTAAATCGTGGCCTCGCCCGAACCGACGCCGAGATCCACGACAACGTCGATCGCTCGCCCGGACAGATCGGCCGCCGACCGGTCCTCGGCCGTGGTGCCGCCCGCGAACAACGTGACGCCGTTGATCGCGATCGACACCGTCTCGGGGTCGATCCGCGCCGGTGCGCGGCCGAGCGCCATCGCGATGCGGCCCCAGTTGGGATCGGACCCGAACAAGGCGGTCTTGACCAGGTTGTCCTCGGCGATCGTCCGAGCCACGACGATCGCGTCGGCTTCGGACGCGGCACCCTTCACCGTGACGTCGACGTCCTTGGTGGCGCCTTCGGAATCGGCCCGCAGCTGCAGCACCAGGTCGTGGCTGACCTTGGTGAGCAGCTCGGTCAGCTCGGCTTCGGTCGGCTCCACCCCGCTCGCGCCCGAGGCGAGCACGAGCACGGTGTCGTTGGTCGACGTCCCGCCGTCCACGTCGAGCCGATCGAACGTGACGTGCGTGGCGGCGCGCAGCGCACGGTCGAGAGTTTCCTTGTCCGCCACGGCATCCGTGGTCAGCACGGACAGCATCGTCGCCAGGTTCGGCGCGAGCATCCCCGCGCCCTTGGCGAACCCGCCGACGCTCCACCCGGAGTCGTGCCGGGCGAACGCCTGCTTCGGCTTGGTGTCGGTGGTCATGACGCCGGTAGCCGCGTTGAGCGCCGCTTCCGGGCCGGCGTCCAGCGCCTTGACCGCACTGTCCACACCGGACAGAACGGCGGGCATCGGCAGCCGCTCGCCGATCAGGCCGGTGGAACACACCGCGACCTCGATCGCGCCGGCGCCCAGCACCTCGGCGACCTTTTCCGCGGTGGCGTGCGTGTCCTGGAACCCGCCCGGCCCGGTCGCCGCGTTCGCCCCGCCGGAGTTGAGCACGACGGCCTTCAGCTTCTGCTGCTTCAGCACTTCCTGCGACCACAGCACCGGCGCGGCTTTGATCACGTTGCGGGTGAACACGCCCGCCGCGACGTCGAGCGGGCCGTCGTTGACGACCAGCGCGAGGTCGAGCGCGCCGGAGGCTTTGATCCCGGCGGCCACGCCGGCGGCGCGGAAACCCTTCGGTCCGGTGACGGTCACGGTGCCACTCCCACGGTGGAAAGTCCGGTGGCCTCGGGGAAACCGAGCGCCAGGTTCATCGACTGGACGGCACCGCCCGCGGTGCCCTTGGTGAGGTTGTCGATCGACGTGACGACGACCAGCCTGTCCGCGCCGTCGTCGATCCCGAGCTGGAGCTGGACGTTGTTCGAGCCGACCGTGGCCGCGGTCGTCGGCCAGGTCCCTTCGGGCAGCACCTGGACGAACGGCTCAGCGTCGTAGGCTTTCTCGTACACCGCGCGCGCGGCGGCCTCGTCGACATCGCCCGCGAGCTGGGCGCTCGCCGTCGTGAGAATGCCGCGCGGCATCGGCGCGAGCACCGGCGTGAACGAAACGGTCACCGGCTTGCCCGCCGCGCCCGAGAGGTTCTGCACGAACTCCGGCGTGTGCCGATGCGCACCGGCGACGCCGTACGCGCTCGCGTTGCCCATGACCTCGGACCCGAGCAGGTTCGGCTTCAGGCTCTTGCCCGCACCGGACGTCCCCGTCACCGACACCACGGTGACCGCGGGCTCGATCAGCCCCGCCGCCAACGCCGGGGCCAGCGCCAGCGACCCGCCGGTCGGGAAGCAACCCGGAACCGCGATCCTCTTGGTCCCCACGAGCTTCTCGCGCGCACCAGGCAGCTCGGGCATCCCGTAGGGCCATTGCCCCGCGTGCTCGCCGGAGTACCACCGTCGCCAGTCCACCGCGTCCGCGAGCCGATGGTCGGCCCCAAGATCGACCACGAGCACGTCCGGCCCGAGCTGCGCCGCGATCTCGGCCGAGTGGCCGTGCGGCAGAGCAAGGAACACGACGTCGTGGCCCGCGAGCGTCTCCGCGTTCGTCTCGAGCAGCACCCGCCCGGCCAGCGGAGCGAGGTGCGGCTGGTGCGTGCCCAGCGTCGTCCCCGCGCTGCTCGCCGCCGTGAGAGCGCCGATCTCGACCTCGGGATGGGTCAGGAGCAGGCGCAGCAGTTCGCCGCCCGCGTACCCGCTGGCACCGGCTACCGCGATCTTCACCGTCATACGAATGATTATGCACGAGCGTGCAAGCTCAAACAAAGAGGGTTTGCTCACCCTGACCGTCCCCTCCCCGGGACTTCCGTGGATTCCCTACGTTCTCCAGGCTTTTTCCGCCGCCGCGATGGAATGGATCAGCCCTGATCGACGGCGTGCCGATGCGGTTCCGCGGCGGCAGGACTTCCGGCCGGGCTAGACGACGGGTTCCTGGCCCGCGCCAAACGACCGAGTCGCCTGAACAGGCGGACTCGTCAGCCGCGCGAGCTGGGTGCACGAGTTGTTCCAGCCCGCCGAGCCGCCCAGCCAAGACCGCTCAGCAACGCGCATCGTTCAACCGTTCGAACCTGCCTCCTTGACCGCCTGCCTTGTACCTGAGCCACCAGACCTGCGCGGGCACCACCTGTTCCGCGCCCGCCGCTCACCCCGGCACCTCAGCCGCGTGTCCGGCACCCACCGTCGCCCCGGAGCCACGCCGCAAATCCGGCGCACGCCACCAGTCCCGCGCATGCCGCCCGCTCTGGACCCAATCCGTCACTCCGGCACCCACCACTCGCCACGGAACCTATGCCGTAAGTTCCGCGCGAGCGCCGCTCGCCCGGGAGCCCACGCCACAGTCCCGCGCGCATGCCGCTCGCCTCGAGACCCACGCCGCAAGTCCCGCGCTGCGGAACCCGCGCCACAAGTCCTGCGCACGCCGCGTCGCGGAACCCGCGCCAGAAATCCAGCGCGCACACCACCGATCCCGGAGCCCAAGCCCCAGTCCGGCAAGCAGCCAC
Organism: Amycolatopsis sp. VC5-11; assembly: GCF_037034185.1. Lineage (NCBI taxonomy): Bacteria > Bacillati > Actinomycetota > Actinomycetes > Pseudonocardiales > Pseudonocardiaceae > Amycolatopsis > Amycolatopsis sp. VC5-11. The sequence goes on from NZ_JBAGKF010000025.1 coordinate 11,023, forward strand.
CGCCACGCCGGGCCCGCCTCGGGATGCGAACCCGGCGGGCACTCGTCAGTCCACTCCCTCCTCCGCTTCGCGCAGACTCGGCGGTGTGGGCAAATGATTTCCCGGATGTTCCGGATCGCACCCGACCCTGGGCAGCCGCGCCCGGATCCCGCCGGGCGTTCGCGCGAAATGGCGCGCCAGTTCGGTCACCGAATCCCCGGCGAGCCAGCGGGCCTCCAGGTCCGCGTCCATCTCGTCGGTCCACGGCCGCCCCTGCTGGGCCGGGCGTCCGCGCGATCTTCGCCGCGTGCCGCCGCCCGCGAAGGTGCGCAGGCTCGTGTCGAGCAGTTCCGCGACGGTCGCCACGGACGTCACGTCGAGTTCGAGCCTGCCCTCGACGACGGGTTCGCCGTCCGGCCGTTCTCCGCCGACCGTGACGGTGACCCGCTCGGGCTCGCCGTCCTCGGTGCGGGTGACGACGGCGACCTGGTACTGGACATCTCCTGACCGGACCTCGGTCCGGTGCTCCTGAATGATCGTCATGGCCGCGAAGGTATCCGCGACCCCCGACAATTTTCGATCACTTAACGCGATCGGGTGACTGCGGTCCGAAATTGTCAGACCCCCGTCGTAGCGTCCCCGGCGACCCGAAAACGACCGAGGGGGCTCGATGGACCAGCGGAAAAGAACAATGCCCCGGCCTGGAAGACCAGGCCGGGGCACCGCGCAGGACAACTCAGAAACGCAGCAGGCCGGCAAGCAGGCCCTGCTTCTCCTCCGCCGCGGCCTTCGCCGCGGCATCAGCCTTCTGCTGGGCATCGGAAGCGACCGGAGACGGAACCGGCTGCGGCACCGCGGCGCACTGGACGTCGGAGCGGTCGCCTCGCACCCGCTTCGGCAACGCGCCGGTGGCGAGGTAGTCAGCGACCCTGTCGTCCACGCACGAAACCCCGGAGAGCGATCCGGCGTGCGTCGTCCCGCCGGGCGCGCTGATGAGGCTCGAGCGCGGGTAGCGCTTGCGCACTTCGAGGCTGCCCGAGTACGGCGTCGCCGCGTCGAGTTCCTCGCTGATCAGGAGCGCGCCGCTCGCCTTCGAGCCGTCGATGTCCACCGGCTTGCCCGGCTTCGCGGGCCAGTTCAGGCAGGTCGCGTTGTACCAGGTGTTGCTCCAGGTCTCGAACGGCGCGCGGGTGTGGGTGGCCCAGGCGTCGCGGCGCCAGCGGTCCCAGTCCTGCGGCCACTGGACATCGGCGCACTGCACCGCGTTGTAAACCGCGTAGCCGTTGTCGTCGCCGGGCGCGTTCGACTTGTCGTACAACGCTTTCAGCGTCTGCCAGTCGCCGCGGTGCACCCATCCGTCGAAGGCCTTGGCCATGTCTTCCCAGCCGAACACGTAGTAGCCGGCTTGAAGGAAGATGTCGGTCCACTCGTCGCCGCCGATCACGCCGCCCGCCGGGGCGCGGTCGAGCTTCCGCTGCTGGGCGTACCAGAGCTGCTCGACGGCCGAACCGGTCTTGCCGAGATGGTAGACGTTGTCGTACTTCGCGAGCCAGTCGAAGTAGATCTTGATGTTGCGGTCGAAGGCGACGTCCTGGTCCAGGTTGGCGTCGTACCAGACCTTGCGCGGGTCGACGTTCCCGTCGAGCACCATCCGGCGCATGCGGTCCGGGTACAGCGTGCTGTACACCTGGCCGAGGTAAGTGCCGTAAGAGAAGCCGTAGTAGTTGATCTGCTTCTGGCCCAGCGCCTTGCGGAGGCTTTCCATGTCCTGCGCGACGTCAGTGGTCTTGATGTGCTCGAGCAGCGGGCCGTTCTTCGCGCAGGCCTCGGCGTAGCCCTTCGTGCGAGCGCGCCAGGTGTCCTCCAGCTGCGGGGTCTTCGGCACGTAAGCCGGACGGACCGGAGCGAAGTAGTTCCCGTCGCACGTGAGCGCCGGTTTGCTGGAGCCGACGCCGCGAGGGTCGAAGCCGATCCAGTCGTAGCTGTCTCCGGCGTGCTTCGGCACATTCCGGCCGAGCACCGAAAGACCGAGGCCGGAGCCTCCCGGCCCGCCCGGGTTCACCAGCAGCACGCCCTGGAACTTCGCGGTCTTGTGCTTCACCCGGGAAACGGCGATCTGCGCCTTCTCGCCCGACGGCTGCGCGTAATCCATCGGGACCTCCAGGAATCCGCATTCGGCTCCCGCCTTGGCGAGTCCTGGTGCGGAACACGGTCCCCACTTGATCGGCGGCGGCGCGTAGCCCGGCCCTTCGGGCTGCACCGCGGTGGCGGCGGGTGCGACAGCCAGCGTTCCGGCCGCGACAGCGGCGGCGGCCAGCGCGGTGACGATTTTCCTCACAGTGGTCCTTTGCGTCCGACGGCAACCAGGGCTCGTCGAAGCTACCGGCTGCGCGGCAGAATCTCGTTTCCCGACACGAGCCGCGCTGTCCCCCGATCGTCGGGATCCGAGACGACGGAGGTGGTCCTCAATGGGTGCGGGCGAAGCCTTGATCACGGCGGTGCGAACCGGGCTGGCCGAGCTGGCGGACCCGGTCAAAGCACCGGAGATGCAGGCGTACATGAAGTCCGCGATGCCGTTTCGCGGCGTGCCGAAACCGCCGCGCGGCAAGCTCATGAAGACGGTCTTGGCCGAGCATGTTCTGCCCGATCGAGTGACATACGTCGAGACCGTGCTCGCGTTGTGGCGGGAAGCGGAGTACCGCGAGGAGCGGTACGCGGCGATCGATCTCTCCGGGCACCGCGCCTACCGGCAATGGCAGGACCCGGAACTGCTGGAGATGTACGACGAGCTGATCGTCACCGGTGCGTGGTGGGACCACGTCGACGAGGTCGCGATCCGCCGGGTCGGGCCGATCCTGCGCGAGCACCGGGCGGCGGTCACGCCGGTTCTGCGCCGCTGGATGACAGACGCTGATCGCTGGCGCCGGCGAACGGCGGTGATCTGTCAGGTCAGCGCGAAGGGCGAGGTGGACCAGAAGCTCCTGGCCGACGCGATCGAGGCGAACCTCGACGACCGGGATTTCTTTCTGCGCAAGGGAATCGGCTGGGCACTGCGGGATCATGCTCGTGCCGAGCCGGAGTGGGTCCGCGCGTTCGTCCGTGCACACCCGGGGTTGTCCCCGCTGTCCGTCCGGGAGGCGATGAAGCACCTCAGCTGAAGCGAACCGTTCGAGGAAAAGGAAAGGAGGGTGCCATGACACCAGCGCTCCCCCGCCCCGGCTGACCGGCCGGTGGCCGGAGCGCGGGACGGGGACAGCGTCGGATCAGGCGCGGAGCGTCGCTCCGAAGCGCTCGCCGGCAGCGGCGACCGCGGCGTCGCGGGCCTTGGTGGCCTCGTCGACGGTCAAGGTGCGGTCCGCGGCGCGGAAACGGAGCTTGTACGCCAGGGAACGCTTGCCTTCGCCGAGCTGCTCGCCGGCGTAGACGTCGAAGAGGGTGATCTCCTCGAGCAGTTCGCCCGCACCTTCGCGGAGCACGTCGGCGAGGTCGGCGGACGGGACGTCCGTGCCGGCGACCAGTGCGACGTCCAGCAGCACCGGCGGGTAGGCCGAGATGCTGGGCGCCGGACGGGAGTCGGGCAGCGGGATCGCGTCGAGGTCGAGTTCCATGGCGACCGTGCGCGGCGGCAGGCCGAGGGCCTCGACGACCTTCGGGTGCAGTTCGCCCGCGTGGCCGACCGGCCAGTCGCCGACGCGCAGCTGGGCGCACCGGCCCGGGTGCCACGGCAGCAGGTCGGCGGCCTGCACGGTGAGCTGCACGCCCGCGGCCTCGGCCACGAGGCGCGCGGCCTGCACGGCGTCGGCCCAGCCCGCCTGGTCGCCCTTGCCCCACCAGCCGGCGCGCGGGCGCTGGCCGCTGAGGACGACGGCGACGTGCACCGGCTGCGCGGGCACGGCGGCCTCCAGCACGGCGAGGTCCTCGTCGCTCGGGCGGTGCTCGACGCCGAGGTCCGGGACCTTGAGCTGGTTCGGCTTCGGCAGCACCACCTGGCCGACGTGGAACAGCGACACGTCCTTCAGGCCGCGGGAAACGTTGCGCTGCAACGTCTCCAGCAGACCCGGCAGGAGGGTGGTCGCCATCCGGTCGTGGTCGGCTTCGAGCGGGTTCTGCACGCGCACCGTCGTGCGGCGGATGTCGTCCTCGGGCAGACCGAAGGCGTCCCACACCGCGTCGCCGATGAACGGGAACGGGCGCACCTCGACGTAGCCCGCCTCGGCGAGCGCGCCGGACACCGCGCGGCGGCGGCGCTGGGCGTCGGTGAGGCCGCGGCCCGCGGGCGCGGCGGGCAGGACCGACGGGATGCTGTCGTAGCCCTCGAGCCGCAGGACCTCCTCGACGAGGTCGGCGGGCTGCACGAGGTCGCCGCGCCAGCTCGGCGGGGTCGCGGTGACCAGGCCGACGCCCTGGTCGCTCGTGCTGAGCTGGACCTTGCAGCCGATCTGGCCGAGCCGCCGGACCGTGACGCCGCGTTCGTAGCGGACGCCGGCGACCTGGTCGGGCAGGTTGATCGGCATGGTCACCGGGGCGTGCGGGGCGACGCCGCCGACGTCGGTGCGGCCCGGGCGGATCGCGCCGTCGCCGTACTGGCGCAGCAGCCGCGCGGCGAGTTCCACCGCGGCCGCGCACAGCGCCGGGTCGGTGTAGCGCTCGAAGCGCTTCGCCGCCTCGGAGAACAGCTTGTGCCGGCGCGCGGTGCGGCTGATCGACGCCGGGTTCCAGTGCGCCGCCTCGAGCAGCACGTCCGTGCTCTCCGGCGTGATCTCCGTGCTGGCGCCGCCCATCGTGCCGGCGAGGGAGATGACGCCGCTGTCGTCGGCGATCACGATGTCGTCCGCGTCGAGGGTGCGCTCGACGTCGTCGAGCGTCGTGAGCTTCTCCCCCGCCTTCGCGCGTCGGACCACCAGGTCGCCCTGGATGGAGCCGGTCGCGAACGCGTGCAGCGGGTGGCCGAGTTCGAGCATCACGTAGTTGGTGACGTCGACCGCGAGGGAGATGGACCGGATGCCGGCCAGCATCAGCCTGCGGCGGATCCGCCACGGCGTCGGCGCGGTCGCGTCGAGACCGGTGACGCGGCGCAGCACGAACCGCGGGCAGCCCTCGGGGTCCTCGACCCGGACCGGCCACGCTTCGCCCTCGGCTTCCGGGAAGTTGTCGAGCATCGCCGGGTCGCCGAAGGGCACGTCGAGCGCGTTCGACAGTTCGCGCGCCAGGCCGCGGATCGACAGCGCGTAGCCGCGGTCCGGGGTCGGCGTGACCTCGATGACGGTGTCGTCGAGGCCGAGCAGGTCCTTCGCGTCGTCGCCGGGGCTCGCCGTGCCCGGCGGGAGCACGAGGATGCCGCTGTGGTCGTCGCCGAGGCCGAGTTCGGCCGCCGAGCAGATCATGCCGTCGCTGACCTTGCCGTACGTCTTGCGCGCGGCGATCTCGAAATCGCCCGGCAGGACCACGCCCGGCAGCGCGACCACGACGAGGTCGCCCTCGGCGAAGTTGCTCGCGCCGCAGACGATGCCGCGCGTCTTGATGCCGTGCGGGCCCTCGTTCTCGAGCGGGCCGTCGTCCTCGTCGTCGTCCTCTTCGGACAGTTCGGCGTCGTCGGGCTCCGGGTCGGGTTCCTCGCCGACCTCGACGCGGCAGAACCGCACCGGCTTCTTGAAGCCGGTCAGCTCCTCGATCTCCGCGACGCGGCCGACCACGAGCGGGCCGGTCACCGGGCCGAGCTTGCTGAGCTCGTCGACCTCGATCCCGATCCGCACGAAGGCGTCGGCCAGGTCTTGCGGCGTGACGTCGGCATCCACCTCGAGATGCTCGGTCAGCCAGCTCACCGGGACTCGCACTACGCCTCCGTTCCGAAGGGAAGGGTGAACCGGACGTCGCCTTCGACCATGTCGCGCATGTCCGGGATGCCGTTGCGGAACTGCAGGGTCCGCTCGATGCCCATGCCGAACGCGAAGCCGGAGTAGACCTCGGGGTCGACGCCGCACGCGCGCAGGACGTTCGGGTTGACCATGCCGCAGCCGCCCCATTCGACCCAGCCGGGGCCGCCCTTCTTCTCCTCGAACCAGACGTCGACCTCCGCCGACGGCTCGGTGAACGGGAAGAAGTGCGGGCGCAGCCGCGTCGTGGAGCTCTCGCCGAACATCGCGCGGGCGAACGCGTCGAGCGTGCCCTTGAGGTGCGCCATGGTCAGGCCCTTGTCGACGGCGAGGCCTTCGACCTGGGTGAACACCGGCGTGTGCGTGGAGTCGAGTTCGTCGGTGCGGTAGGTGCGGCCCGGGCACACGACGTACACCGGCAGGTCGCGGTGCAGCAGGCTGCGGGCCTGCACCGGCGAGGTGTGCGTGCGCAGCACCAAGCCGGAGCCTTCCTCGCCGACGTAGAACGTGTCCTGCAGCTGGCGCGCCGGGTGGTCCTTGCCGAAGTTGAGCGCGTCGAAGTTGAACCACTCCGCCTCGAGCTCGGGTCCTTCGGCGACCTCGTAGCCCATGGCGACGAAAACGTCGGCGATGCGCTCGGACAGCGTGCTGATCGGGTGCCGGGCTCCGCGCGGGACCTGATCCCACGGCAGCGTGACGTCGACAGCCTCCTCGCGAAGCACGCGCTCGTCGCGCTCGGCCTGCAAAGCCGCGCGGCGCGCGTCGAACGCGGACTGCACCGCCTGCCGGGCCTCGTTGACGCGCTTGCCGGCGTCGGCCTTCTCCTGCTTCGGCAGCGCGGCGATTCCCCGGCGCGCGAGGAGCACGGGCGACTGGTCCCCGAGATGGGCCGGTTTGACGGCGGCGAGCGCGTCCAGGTCGGCCGCGCCGGCGAAGGCGTCCTCGGCCGCCTTGATCGCCGCGCGCAGGGTCTCCGGTGCGAGCACGTCGACCGGCTGTTCTGTGGCTCCGGACATGACTCCTCGGCGTCCGCTGGGACTGGTGTTGTCGGCGACACGCGGGCATGCCGCCGCACGTGCACATCGGGCAGCTCAGTCTAGGGGATCGGGCGCCGGGCCCGGCCGCTCACCCTCCGCTTCCGGAGCGGCTGCGCCGGATCCGCCCCGTGATCACGACTGACCGTCGCCGGGGACCCGAACGGTGGTCAGCGGATCAGGTGAGAACCGCCTCCCGACCGGCTCGCCCCGGCCGCCCTCGCGGGTGGCTGCGGAGCGGCTCTGCCGGGCGGGGTTTCGGGAGCGCTCGGCACTGCGGAAGCGGAGCGCGGGAGTGGCCAGACCGGAAGCGGGGTGCGGCTCGCGCCGAAGGCGACAGCGCGGGCGGCGACGGTGGCAGTGGCGGTGGCGATGGCGGGGACGGTGGGCGATGACGGTGGCAGTCGTGGTGGTGGTGGCGATGGCAGTGGCGGCGGTGCCGACGTCGCGGCGGTGATGACGGCGGTGGGAGGGGCAGTGGCGGCGGTGACGGCGACGACGTCGCGGCGGTGATGACGGTGGCGGTGGCAGGGGCAGTGCCGGGGGTCGTGCGGGCGCGTGGGCGCGCGTGGTGTCGTCGGATGCGTAGTGATGCCAGCCATAACGTGCAGCCAAGCGGCGGGCGATCGTCGATTTGCCCGCACCGTGAGCAACGCCGATCCAGTAGAACTGCCGGAGGTCAGCGGCGTGCGGCCATCGCTGCGGTATAGACGCAGACCGCGGCGGCGGTAGCCAGGTTGAGGCTTTCCGCCTTGCCGTACAACGGGATCCGGACTGCTTCGTCGACTGACGAGAGGACGTCCTCGGGCAGGCCGTGTGCCTCGTTGCCGAAGATCCACGCCACCGGGTCTCCGAAGCGGACAGTCTCGAGCGAGGTCGAGGCGTAACCGTGCGCGGCTAGCGTGCGGAGGCCGGCTGCACGGAGGGCGGTGAGGACTGACGGGATGTCGCGGGCGCGGGCCAGCGGGACGTGGAACGTCGAACCGGCGGCGGCGCGGACGCTTTTGCCGTTGTGCGGGTCGACGGTGTCGCCGGCCAGGACTACCGCGTCGGCGCCGGCGGCGTCGGCTACCCGGATCACGGTGCCTGCGTTGCCGGGTTCGGCGACGTCGACCAGGACCACCACGAGGCGGGCCGAGGCGAGGACTGTCTCCAGTGGACGGTCGACCAGCGAGCAGACCGCGATGATTCCTTGCGGGGTCACGGTTTCCGACAGGCTCGCGGCCGCGCGATCCGTGATGGGCGACACGCGGGGAGCCGACGCGACCAACGAAGGGTGGGCGGCGGCGGCGCGTTCGGTCACGAAGAGTTCGTGGACCGTCCCGTGGGACAGGGCCGAGGTGACCGCGTTGACCCCTTCGGCCAGGAAGCGGCCGGTTTTCTCTCGTTCCGCGCGCCGGGTCAGTTTGCGCGCAGCAACGACCCGGGGGGTCCGTTCGGTGAACGGATCCGCCCCGGGCCGGAAAATGCTGCCGGTCAGGCCGACTTCGCTTCGCCGGTCGTGACGTTCGCCTTGGCGAGCTCGGCGAGCGCGGTGAAGGCGGCGGCGTCGTTGACCGCGAGGTCCGCGAGGATCTTGCGGTCCACCTCGACACCGGCGGCCTTCAGGCCCTGGATGAACCGGTTGTAGGTGACGCCGTTGGCGCGAGCGGCCGCGTTGATGCGGGTGATCCACAGCTGGCGGAAGTCACCCTTGCGCGCGCGGCGGTCGCGGTAGGCGTAGTTGAGCGAGTGGAGCGTCTGCTCCTTGGCCTTGCGGTACAGCCGCGAACGCTGGCCGCGGTAACCGCTGGCCAGTTCGAGAGTCGCGCGACGCTTCTTCTGGGCGTTGACCGCCCGCTTGACGCGTGCCACTGGTCCATCCTGTCGAATTCGGGGGGTGCGAGGACCCCGGGGTGGTCGGGAAAGGGTGCGGGCCTCAGCGGCCGAGCAGGCGCTTCACGCGGCCGACGTCGTTCTGGGCGACCTCGGTGGTGCCCTCGAGACGGCGGGTGAGGCGGTTGGACTTCTTCTCCATCAGGTGGCGACGGCCGGCCTTCTGGCGACGCAGCTTGCCCGAACCGGTCACGCGGATCCGCTTCGACGTGCCCTTGTGCGTCTTCATCTTCGGCATGCTTGTAGTCCTCTTTCGTGCGGCGGCACACCGGATCACCGGTGTGCCGCTGACTGTGCTGGTCGGCGCTGGGGCGCTACGCCTCGGGAGCCGATTCGGCCGATTCGGCTTTCGCCGCCTTCGGCTTCACGTTCTTGTGCGGGGCCAGCACCATGATCATGTTGCGTCCGTCCTGCTTCGGCGACGATTCCACGAAGCCGAGCTCGGTGACGTCGTCGGCGAGCTTCTGCAGGAGCCGGAACCCGAGCTCCGGCCGGGACTGCTCGCGACCGCGGAACATGATCGTGACCTTGACCTTGTTGCCCGCCGCCAGGAACCGCGACACGTGACCCTTCTTGGTCTCGTAGTCGTGCTGGTCGATCTTCGGCCGCAGCTTCTGTTCCTTGATGACGGTCAGATGCTGGTTGCGCCGGGAGTCGCGGGCCTTCTGCGCGCTCTCGTACTTGAACTTGCCGAAGTCCATGAGCTTGGCCACGGGCGGGCGTGCCTGCGGGGCCACCTCGACGAGGTCGAGGTCCGCCTCCTGCGCAAGCCGCAGCGCATCTTCGATCCGGACAATGCCGACCTGCTCGCCGTTAGGGCCGACGAGCCGGACTTCCGGCACCCGGATGCGGTCGTTGATGCGTGTCTCGGAGCTGATGGGGCCTCCTTGGTCCGAGTGATGTTTTCTCGTTTCGACCTGGTGCCCACATGATTCAGGCCCCGCCTCCGGCTGCTGCCGGTGCACGGGGCCCGCTCTGTCTCCGATCGCGCCCGGCCGGACGGCCGAACGCTTCGCCTCCGCAGTACGCTGCCGGAACGGCACGCACTGCTTCGGCGAGACCGGACCCGGACACCTGTAGCGGTGAGACGGGTGGGAGCGGGGCTCCACTTGCCGCCCCCGATCGCTCGGGAGCTGGTCGCACATGGAAGGGTACCAGACGTGCCTGAACAACCTTCGCCACCGCCCCCGTATTCCCCCGACGACCGCGGGCTCGAGGAGATCCCCAGCGTCGAGGTGATCAGCCGCGCCGCGGTGATGCTGCTGTCCGCGGGCGCCGAACGCCTCGGCCTCGCCGACGCCGACCCGGAGAACTCGCCGCACCGCGACCTCGACGAGGCGCGCCGCCTCATCACCGCGCTCGCCGGGCTCGTGACCGCCTCCGCCGAGTACCTCGGCCTGCACGCCGGGCCCCTCCGCGACGGACTGCAGTCGCTGCAGAAGGCGTTCCGCGAGGCGTCGGTCGTGCCGGACCCGCCGGGCCAGGGGCCGGGCGAGAAGTACACCGGGCCGGTTTACTGAGCCGGAAGCCGTTCCGAGAGATCTTCGAAGACCCGCCTCGCGGCATCGCCGGGGCGGGTCTTCGCCGTTCCGGGTGAGGGCGGACGGCGATAAGGCCTCGGCGTGCCGGATCGGGGCCGCGTGACACTGCCCCGGTTCGCGATCAACGCGCCCGGCGGGCTGCAGCGATGGACCCGGTCGTGCCGGATGCCGGAGTCTGGCCTGGCGATCCGCGAGGATTCGGCTCGGATGATCGCCGCCGCGCTCCGGCACCGGGTTCGGACCGGTGACCGCGAAGATCCGGTCCGGCAGCTTGCCTGGACCGCGACCGCGCTCCGGTGCACGGACCGCCCGGCGACCGCTGCCGAGCTCCACGATGCCGACCGATGCGGCCACCTGACCCGCAGCTGAACCGCGCGACACCGTGCGACCGACACGCCTGCGACTGAGCCGCACAACGCCAACCCGCGCGGCCGCCAGGCCCACGACTGAGCCACCCGGTGCCAATCCGTGCGGCCGCCGGGCCGACAACTAAGCCACGCGACGTCGACCCGCGCGGCCGCCAGGTCCACGACTGAGCCACGCGACGCCGATCCGCGCGGACAAAGAGGCCAGGGCTGAACCGCGCGACGGCAACCTCTCCGACCGACAGACCCGCGGGTCACCCACTCGACGCCGACCCGTGCGACCACCAGCCCGTTGCAGAGCCGCCACCACCCCGCGCCAGCCGCATCCCGCCGTTCCGTGCCATTGCCTCCCCGCCGACCGACATCTAACATGTTAGATGTGAGTGCACTCCCCAAGGTCTCCCGGTCGCTGCTGCGCGACGAGGCGTACGAGCGAATCCGGCACGCCATCATCGACGGCAGCCTTCCGCCGGGCACTCCCCTGCGCGACGCTGACCTCGCCGAGCAGCTCGGGCTTTCCCGCGCGCCGGTCCGGCAGGCGCTGCTGCGGCTGGCCGAGGACCGGCTGGTCGTGTCGAAGCCGCAGAGTTACACGAGGGTCGCCGAGTTCGACGCCGGCGACGTTCGCGACGCGGTTCGGCTCGTGCGGGCGTTGCACGAGCTGGTCGTGCGCGAAGCTCGGCTCAGCGTGCGGCAGATCGCGGAAATGCGCGAGGCCAACGAGCGATTCCGGGAAGCGGTGGCCGAGGGGGACGTCGGCAAGGCGATCGAGGCGGACGACGAATTGCACGACATTCCGGTGCGCGCGTGCGGCAACCGGGCGGTCGCGGCGACGCTCGACCGGTACACGCCGTTGCTGCGCCGTCTCGAATACGCGCGGTTCAGTTCGCTGCCCGCGCATCGGTCGGTCGCCCGGCACGAGGAGCTCATCGACGCGCTCGAAAGCGGCGACGAGAAAACCGCCGCGCAGCTCACCTCAACGATTTGGACCGATCTCGAAGCCCTCCTGGAGGACGCGTGAGCCTGGCTGATTTCCCCCGTTTCCCGTTGCTCGTCGGGCCTTCGCCGGTGCACCGGCTGGACCGGCTGACCGAACACCTCGGCGGCGCGGCCGTCTGGGCCAAGCGCGAGGACCTCAACTCCGGTCTCGCCTACGGCGGCAACAAGACGCGCAAGCTCGAGTACCTCGTCGCGGACGCGCTCGCCGAGGGCGCGGACACGCTCGTTTCGATCGGCGGCGTGCAGTCGAACCACACGCGCCAGGTCGCGGCCGCGGCGGCGCGCGCGGGCATGAAAGCCGTGCTGGTGCAGGAAAGCTGGGTCGACTGGGACGATCCGCTGCACGACAAGGTCGGCAACATCCAGCTGTCGCGGATCCTCGGCGCGGACGTCCGGCTCGTCGACGCCGGGTTCGGCATCGGGTTCAAGGAGAGCTGGGAACGGGCGCTGGCGGAGGTCGAGGCGAACGGCGGCACGCCGTACGCGATCCCGGCCGGTGCGTCGGACCACCGGCTCGGCGGGCTCGGGTTCGCCAACTGGGTGCTGGAACTCGAAGAGCAGGAACGCGAACTCGGCGTTTTCTTCGACACCGTCGTGGTGTGCTCGGTCACCGGCAGCACGCAGGCGGGGATGATCGCCGGAGCGGCGGTGAGCGGGAAGCCGCGGCGGATCCTGGGGATCGACGCGTCGGCGAAGCCCGACGAGACGCGCGAGCAGATCGGGCGGATCGCGAAGAGCACGGCGGAGCTGATCGAGGCCGGGCCGGTCGGGGAAGCCGAACTCGACGAGCGGTACCACGCGGGGGTTTACGGGATTCCGGACGAGCAGACGCTCGAGGCGATCCGGACCGCCGCGCGGCTGGAAGGCATGATCACCGACCCGGTGTACGAGGGGAAGTCGATGGCCGGGCTGATCGATCTCGTGCGCAGCGGCGAGATCGCGAAGGACTCGAACGTCCTGTACGCGCACCTCGGCGGGCAGCCCGCGATCAACGCGTACACGAGCGTGCTCGGCTGAAGCTCTCGTGAGCGGCGGCATCGGTTCCGCCGCTCACGAGAAACAGCGTCAGTCGAGGACGGCGAGCACGTCGATCTCGACCAGGAGCCCGGCGGGCAGCCCGACGTACACCGTGGTGCGGGCCGCGTACGGGGCTTCGCCGATCAGTTCGTTGTAGACCTCGTTGAACGCGGCGAAGTGGCTGGTGTCGGTGAGGTACACGCGCACCATCACCGCGTCCGCGAAGCTCGAGCCCGCTTCTTCGAGCAGCGCGGTCAGGTTCTTGAACACCTGCCGGGTCTGGCTCACGACGTCGTCGCCGACGATCTCGTTCGTGGCCGGGTCGAACGCGACCGCGCCGGCGACCTGGAGGATGTTTCCCTTGCGGACGGCCTGCGAGAAGTTCGCCGGCGGCTTCGGCGCGTTCTCGCTGGTGATCGCCGTCTTGCCCATCATTGCCCCTTTCCGTTCCCCGTCCATCCACTGTGGACGGAAGCTTCCTCGGCGGCGGCCAGCAGCTCGGGCACGAGCGCCAGCAGCCCGTCGTAGTCCAGCAGCACCTTCGGCACCGACATCGACGCCGCGGCGAGCACCTCGCCGCCCGCGCCGCGCACCGGCGCGGAAATGCAGTGGATGAAGTCCTCGTGCTCGGCATTGTCCACCGCGTACCCGCGCTCAGCGACCTGGTCCAGTTCGGCCAGGTACGCCTCGGGCGTGGTGATCGTGTTGGCGGTGAGCACGACGTAGTCGATCGCGCGGGCGATCTCCTCGCGTTTCGCCCGCGGCATCGCCGCCACGAGCACCTTGCCGACCGCGGTGCAGTGCAGCGGCGCGCGTTTGCCGACCCGCGAGTACATCCGGACCGCGTGGTGTCCCTCGAACTTGTCGATGTACACCACTTCACCGTCCTCATAGGACGCGAGGTGCACGGTGTGCCCGGTGCGGGAGTTCAGCGCGGCGAGCGCTTCGTGCGAACTGCGCCGGACGTCGCGGTCCTCCAGCGCCTGGTTGGCGAGGTCGAAAAGCGCGCTGCCGAGCCGGTAGTGCCGGGCTCCTTCGCGCCGCACGAAATGGTGCGTTTCGAGCGTGCGCAGCAACCGCAGCACGGTCGTCTTGTGCACACCGATCTCTTCGGCCAGCTCGTCGAGCGTCTTGCCGCCGCGGGCGAGACCGCTCAGCAGCGTCAGCGCGCGGTCGAGACTTTGGCTCACGTGACCACCACTCCCTCCCCGGTGAGCCGGACCGAACCCCAGCCGTCGGCGTCCGCCTGCACCAGTTTCGTCACGACGGCCTCGGCCAGCGGCACGCCGACGTCGTCTTGAGTCAACAGTGTCGCGGCAGCTTGCAGGTGCCCGCGACGGAGCCTCGTCAGGGGGTCGGCTCCGCGCAGAGTCGCGGCCAGGAATCCGGCGGCGAAGGCGTCTCCGGCACCGACCGGCTCGACGACGTCAACCCGAAGCGCGGGCGAGAACAGCGGTTCGGCCGAGCCTTCGACGAGCGTCGCGCCGCGTTCCCCGTGCTTGACCACCAGCGTGCGCGGACCGGGCAGAAGGGCGCGCAGCCGCACCGGGTCGCCGGTGCCCCACACGCGTTCCGCCTCGTCGTCGCCGGTCAGCACCAGGTCGGCCTTCCCGGCCAGTTCGGCGAGGACGGACTGGTCGCGTCCGGTCCACAGCGCGGGGCGGTGGTTGACGTCGAACGACACGAGCAGGTCGCCGCGCGGCCGGTCGAGCAGTGCGCGGACGAGCGCGAGGCAGCTGTCCGAGAGCGCGGGCGTGATCCCGGAGAGGTGCAGCACGCGAACACCGGAGAAGTCCAGCTGGGACACCAGTTCCGGGCCCATGCCGGACGCGGCGGAACCCGAGCGGTAGTAGCGGACGGGACTGCCGCCCGCGCCGCTTTCCTTCACGTACAGCCCGGTCGGCCTGGCCGGGTCGAAGACGACGCCGCGCACGTCCACGCCCGCCGAAGCGATCTCGCGGACGAGCGCGCGGCCGAACGGGTCGTCGCCGACCGCGCTGACCCATCCGCTCGGCACGCCGAGCGCGGGCAGGTGGCACGCGACGTTGGACTCCGCGCCGCCGATGGTGCGCAGCCAAGTGCGCACCTCGTCCGGCGGCCCGGGCTCGGCGGGCACGAACAACGCCATCGACTCGCCGATGCAGAGCACTTCGGGCGACCCGGTCGGACTGCTGGTCACTGACGTCCCTTCCCCGTTGACCTGTGGCGACCCGGATGCTACACCTATGCAACGCATTTTGCGCAACGTCCGTTGCAAGATACGCAACCGAGGTCCCAGATGAACAGCAACGCCGCTCTCACCGCCGCCGTCCGAGCCGGGCGCGGCGAACGGATCGACTGGCGCTTCCGCGCTCTCCCCCCGGCACTGTCCGGGCTCACTCTCGACGAAGCCGCGGCCCGCCGCGCGAAGCTCTTCGACGACGGCTTCTTCGGTCCGTTCGTGGTGCTCGACGCGGCCGCGATGGAGCACAACCTCGCCACCATGGCCCGCTGGTGCGCCGAACGCGGGATCGCGCTCGCGCCGCACGGCAAGACGACGATGGCTCCGGAGCTGTTCGCCCGGCAGCTGGAGCACGGTTCGTGGGGCATCACCGCGGCGAACGCCGGGCACGTGCGGATCTACCGCGCGTTCGGCGTGCCGCGGATCCTGCTGGCGAACCAGCTCGTGGACCCGTCCGCGCTGCGCTGGCTGGCCGGCGAGCTGGCGGCGGACCCGGATTTCGAGTTCGTCTGCTGGGTCGACTCGGTGCGCAGCGTCGAGCTGATGACCGAAGCGCTCGCGGGCGCCGAGCGGCCCGTCGACGTGCTGGTGGAGCTGGGCGGCGAAGGCGGCCGCACCGGTGTCCGCGACGCCGCGACTGCGCTCGCCGTTGCCGAAGCGGCGGCGAAGAGCCCGGTGTTGCGCCTGCGCGGCACCGGCGGCTACGAAGGCGCGCTTTCGCACCACACCGACGACGCGGCGCTCGCGAAGATCAGTTCCTATGTGGACAGTCTTCGCGACGCGACGATCACCTTCGCGGAGAAGGGTTTGCTCGCCGAGGGTCCGGTGTACGTGACCGCGGGCGGCAGCGCGTACTTCGACCGTGTCGTGGACGAGCTGACCAAGCCGTGGCCGGACGGTCTCGAAGTGGTCCCGATCCTGCGCAGCGGCGCGTACCTGACGCACGACGACGGCTTCTACCGCGAGATCTCGCCGCTCGGCGAGCACCCGCGCATCGCTGGCGTCGACAGCTTCCGTCCGGCATTGCACGCGTGGGCGCAGGTCACGTCGAAGCCGACGCCGGAGCTGGCGCTGCTCACCGCGGGCAAGCGCGACCTGCCGTACGACGAAGGCATGCCGGAGCCGCAGTTGCTGCGCAAGGACGGCGTCGTCACCGAGCTGACCGGGCACACCGTCCCGAAGCTCAACGACCAGCACGCGTTCCTCGAACTGCCCGAAGGATCGCCGGTCGAGGTCGGCGACTGGATCCGGCTCGGGCTGTCGCATCCCTGCACGACGTTCGACAAGTGGTCGCTGCTGCCGGTCGTGGACAGCGACGGCGAGACAGTGGTCGATTTCGTGCGGACGTGGTTCTGATGGACCTCGTGATCCGCGGCGCGCGCGTCGCCGACGGAACCGGGGCCCCGCTGGAGATCCGCGACGTCGGGATCGACGGCGACCGCATCGCCGACGTCGCCGCGCCGGGAGAACTCACCGCACCGCGCGTGCTCGACGCGACCGGGCTGGTCCTCTCCCCCGGGTTCATCGACATGCACTCGCATTCCGACCTGCAAGTGCTCGCCAACCCGGACCATCTCGCGAAGATCAGCCAGGGCGTGACCACCGAGGTGCTGGGTCAGGACGGTCTCTCCTACGCGCCGGTCAACGACGAAGTGCTCGCGAGCCTGCGCCAGCAGCTGGCCGGATGGAACGACGACCCGGCGGGCTTCGACTGGAACTGGCGCTCGGTCGGCGAGTACCTCGACCGGCTCGACCAGGGCATCGCGACGAACGCCGCGTACCTGGTCCCGCAGGGCACGGTGCGGATGCTGGTGGTGGGCTGGGAGGACCGGCCCGCCACGGACGCCGAGCTGGCCCGGATGCAGGAACTCATCGCGACCGGGCTGTCCGAAGGCGCGTTCGGCCTGTCGTCCGGGCTGACCTACACGCCCGGGATGTACGCGACCACCGAGGAACTGGTCGAACTGTGCCGCGTGGTCGGCGAGCGCGGCGGCTACTACAGCCCGCACCACCGCAGCTACGGCGCGGGCGCGCTGGAGGCGTTCGCGGAGATGGTCGACGTCTCCCGCCGCTCCGGCTGCCCGCTGCACCTCGCGCACGCGACGATGAACTTCTCCGTCAACAAGGGCAAGGCACCGGATCTGTTGCGGCTGCTGGACAACGCCCTCGACGACGGCTGCGACATCACCCTCGACACGTACCCGTACCTGCCCGGCGCGACCTACCTGTCCGCGCTGCTGCCGAGCTGGTCCACCGAAGGCGGATTGGAGCCCACGCTCGCCCGGCTGTCCGATCCGGACACTCGCGAACGCATCCGCGCGGAGATCGAGGAATCCGGTTCGGACGGTGCGCACGGCGTGCCGATCGACTGGGACGCCATCGAAATCAACGGCGTGCGCCGCGAGGAGAACGCCGCATTGGTGGGGCACAGCGTCCTCGCTTCCGCCCGCAAGAACGGGAAACCACCGGCAGAGCTGTACTTCGACACGCTGATCGACGAAAAGCTCGGCACGTCCTGCCTCATGCACGTGGGACACGAGGAAAACGTGCAGGCCATCATGCGGCACCGCACGCACACCGGCGGCTCGGACGGCCTGCTGGTCGGCGCGCGGCCGCATCCCCGGGCGTGGGGCACCTTCCCGCGCTACCTCGCCCGCTACGTCCGCGAACTGGGCGTTCTCGAACTGGCCGACTGCGTCGCGCACCTCACCGGGCGCGCGGCACGGCGGCTGGGGCTGTCCGACCGGGGCCTCGTCCGCCCCGGGCACGCGGCCGATCTGGTGCTGTTCGACCCGGACACGGTCGCCGACACCGCGACGTTCGACAATCCGCGGCAGCCCGCCGCGGGTCTCTCCGCTGTCTTCGTCAACGGCGTCGCCGCGCTCGAAGACGGGTCCCCCACCGGCGCGCTCGCCGGGCATTCCCTTCGCCATCCCGGGAGTCGACGATGATCCACTGGCTGCAGACCAGCACCGCCGGTCTGCTCACGCTGGCCGCGGTGTCCATCGCGGTGCTGCTTTTCCTCATCATCAAGGTGAAGCTCGAACCGTTCATCGCCTTGATCGTGGTGGGCCTGCTCACCGCGCTGGCCGCGGGCGTGCCGGTCGGCACCCTGGTCGGCACCGCGCAGAAGACGTCCGATTCGCTGCTGGAGAAGGGTTTCGGCAGCATTCTCGGGCACATCGCGGCGATCATCGGGCTGGGCACGCTGCTCGGCTCGATCCTGGAGAAATCCGGCGGCGCGCGCGTGCTCACCGCGGCGCTGCTGCGGACGTTCGGGGAGAAACGCGCTCCGCTCGCGATGGGTCTTTCCGGCCTCATCTTCGGCATCCCGGTGTTCTTCGACATCGGCATTTTCGTGCTCGCGCCGCTGGTCTACGCCGCGGCGAAGCAGGGCGGCCGGTCGATCGTGCTGTACGCGATGCCGTTGCTGGCCGGGCTTTCCATCACGCACGCCTTCATCCCGCCGCACCCGGGACCGGTCGCCGCGGCCGGGCTGCTGCACGTGGATCTCGGCTGGCTGATCCTGATGGGCGCGGTCTGCGGCATCCCGGCCTGGTTCATCGGCGGCATCCTGTACTCGACGTGGATCGGCAAGCGCGTGAACGTGCCGCTGGCCGAGGACTTCGCGAAGCTCGCGGGCGAAGACGGCGAGCAGGACGGCCCCGCGCCGTCGCTCAAGCTGGTCGGCGGGATCATCGCGGTGCCGCTGGTGCTGATCCTGGTGGGCACGTTCGGCAGCATCCTGCTGCCCAAGGGGTCCACCGGCGCTGGTATCGCGGCGTTCCTCGGCACGCCGGCCATCGCGCTGACCATCGCGACCATCCTCGCGTCGTGGCTGCTCGGCCGCCGCCGCGGGATGAGCGGCACGGATCTCGCCCAGCTTTCCGCGAACGCGCTGCGCCCGGTCGCGATGATTCTCCTCGTGGTCGGCGCGGGTTCGTTCTTCGGAGCGGTGCTGTCCGCCACCGGCATCGGCAAGGCGGTGGCCGGTTCCCTAGGCGACGCTGGGCTTCCCGTGCTTTTGGCCGCGTACATCATCAGCTGCGGCATGCGCATCGCCCAGGGATCCGCGACGGTCGCGATCGTGACCACGAGCGGCATCGTCGCGCCGACGGTGATGGAACTGCATTATTCGCAAGCACAATTGGCGCTCGTCGTGGTCGCGATCTCGGCCGGGTCGATCATCGCCTCGCACGTCAACGACGGCGGATTCTGGATCGTGTCCCGGTATTTCGGGCTGACCGTGACCCAGACCCTGAAAACCTGGACGGCTTTGGAAACAGTCCTTTCCTTGAGCGGTTTCGGTGTGGCAGCATTGGCGATGACATTGGTCTGAACCACATCGGCACATGTTCCGGGGGTATTCGATGACCGAGATTTCCCGCCGCACGTTCGTCGGAGCAGTCGGCGCGGCCGGAGCCGCCGCCGTGGCGGGCGCACAGCTCGCCACGGCAGCGCCCCGGCCGCGCGCGGCTACGACGGTGTACGTCGGCAGCTACACCAACTCCGCACCGGCCGGCCACGGACTGGACGTCACCCAGCGAGCGGCGGGAAGCCCCGCGCTCACGCCGGTGCGCACCGTCCCGAAGCTGACCGACGTTTCCTGGTTCGACCGGACTCGCGACGGCCGGATCCTGTACGTCACCAACGAAAACGAGGGCGCGGAGACCGGCACGGTGTCCGCGTTGGACATCTCCGACCCGACCCGGCCGAAGCTGCTCGGGTCGACGTCCTCGAACGGCGGCTCGCCCACGCACCTTTCGGTGCACCCGAGCCAGAAGTACGTGCTGGCCGCGAATTACGACTCCGGCAGCGTCGTGGTGCTGCCGATCAAGTCCGGCGGCAAGCTCGGCGCGGCCACCGATCTGCAGCAGCACCAGGGCAAAGAGCCGCACGCGCACCAGGTCGTCACCGATCCGTCCGGCAAGTGGGTGCTCGCGGTCGACCTCGGCACCGACTCGGTGTACGTCTACTCGTTCGACACCGGCAAGGGAAAGCTGAAGCTGCACAAGCAGATCACCCTTCCCGCCGGTGCCGGACCGCGACACCTCGCGTTCCACCCGAACGGCAAATTCGCTTACGTAGCCCAGGAACTGCGGCCGGAGATCACCGTCGCCAGCTGGGACTCCGCCACCGGCACGTTCAAGCCGATCTCCGTGGTGCCCGCGGTTCCGCCGGGCAGCACCGGCGAACTGTTCCCCGGCGAGATCACAGTTTCGCGCGACGGGAAGTTCGTCTACGCCACCGTGCGCGGCCCCAACACCGTCGCCACCTTCACCGTCGCCGACGGCGGAGCCGGGCTCACCCTGGTCTCCTCGGCGGCGTCCGGCGGCAACTGGCCGCGGCATCTCGCGCTGGACCCGGACGAGAAGTGGTTCTACGTCTCCAACCAGCGCTCCGGCACCGTCACCTGGCTGCCGCGCGACCCGGCCACCGGTCTGCCCGGAAAGTCCGCGGGCTCGCTCGCCGTGCCGAACGTCAACTCTGTCTTCTTCGTCTGAGAAAAACCGGGGCTGTCACGCCGCACAGCCCCGTCTTTCCCGGTCTTTGACCGGTCCCCGCGACAGGAGTCACCGATGAAGCTGCGTTCTGTCCTGCCCGCTGTCGCCACGCTGGCGTTGCTCGCCGCGTGCGCGCCCACCCAATCCGGCCCGGCCGCCGCCGGCGGAAACCAAACCGACGGCACGCTCAGAGTCTGGCTGTTCGACGAAGCGAATCGCGCGCCGAAGGAGGCCGCGGTCAAGGAAGCGATCACCGAATTCGAGGCCAGCCACGCCGGGGTCAAGGTCGACGTCCAATGGGTTCCGGTCGAGGGCCGCGCGGACAAGTTCTCCGGCGCGTTCAACGACCCGTCCAACGCCCCCGACGTCGCCGAATTCGGCAACACCGACGTCTCCAGCTACGCGCAGACCGGCGCGTTGTCCGACCTCACCAAGGACATCGCGAACTGGTCGGACGGCAAGGACCTGCTTCCGTCCGTGGTCGACACCGCCAAAGCGAACGGCAAGATCTACGGCATCCCCTGGTACACCGGCATCCGCGCGTTGTACTACCGCACCGACGTCTTCGCCGAACTCGGCCTCAAGCCGCCGACGACGCTGGCCGAGCTGACCGAAGACGCGCGCAAGATCCGCGAGAAGAAGCCGGACCTGTACGGCATCGCGACCGGCGGCAAGTACACCTACGCGATGCTGCCGTTCATCTGGGCCAACGGCGGCGACCTGGCCAAACAGGACAACGGCAAGTGGACGTCCACTGTGGACTCACCGCAGGCCAAAGCCGGCGTCGCCGCGTACGCGAACCTGATCAAGGACGACATCTGCCCGCCGGCCGCCTGCGCCAACCTCACCGGAACGCAGAGCGTCACCGCGTTCGCCGGCGGCAAGGCGGGCATGGTGATCGGCGGCGACTTCAACCGCAAGGCCGTCGAAAAGGGCGCGGTGAAGGGCAAGTACGCGATCATGCCGCTGCCCGGCACCGCCCCGGGTTCCGTCGCGCCCGCGTTCGCCGGCGGCAACCTGCTCGGCGTGTTCGGCGCGAGCCAGCGCCACGGTCTCGCGGTGCAGTTCGCCGAACTGCTGGCCGGCGTGAAGTACCAGGAGAAGATGTACGCGGCGATGGGCAACCTGCCCACCCTCGCGTCGGTGCAGAAGAAGCTCGCCGCCAGCGACCCGACGTTGAAGGCGTTCGTGGACACCCTGAGCGCGGGCACCAAGTTCGTGCCGAGCACCCCGGCGTGGTCCAAGATCGACAGCCAGAACGTCCTGCCCACCGCCGTGCAGCAAATCGCGACCGGCGGCAAGGACGCGAACGACGCGCTGGCCGACGCCGCCGCGGCGATGAACAAGAACTTCGGCTGACCCGTGGCCGCAGTCCGTTCCGCGACCGTCCGCCGCGACGGCCGCGCGGCTCTTCTCTACCTGCTGCCGGCGGGCATCCTGCTCGCCGCGCTGCTGGTGTACCCGATTTACCAGCTGGTCGTGATATCGCTCTACGACTACGGCCAGCCGCAGGCGGCGGGTGCGGCCCCGCTGGTGTTCCTCGGCCTCGACAACTACGCCAGCCTGCTGGCCGACGTCCAGTTCTGGACGGTGCTCGGCAAGACAGTCGGGTTCGCCGCGGCCTGCGTGATCGGCAGCCTGGTCGTCGGCACGGCGCTGGCCGTGCTGGCGAGCCGGGTCCGCGCGCTGCCGCGCATGCTGCTGTTCCTGGCGGCGCTCGGCGCGTGGGCGACCCCGGCGATCGCCGGCTCGTACGTCTGGCTGTTCCTCTTCGACACCGATTTCGGCCTGGTCAACGAGGTGCTCTCGGGCATCGGGTTCAGCGGGATGGAGCACCATTCCTGGACGTTCGGCACCTTCGGCACGTTCGGGCTGGTCGCCGCCGAGGTGATCTGGTGCTCGTTCCCGTTCGTGATGGTGACCATGTACGCCGGGATCAGCGGGGTGCCGAAGGAGACGCTGGAGGCCGCCGCGCTCGACGGCGCGTCGGTCTGGCGCACGACGCGGTCGGTGGTCCTGCCCGCGGTGCGGCCGCTGCTGACCATCGCGACCGTGCAGTCGATCATCTGGGACTTCAAGGTGTTCACCCAGATCTACGTGATGACCAACGGAGGCGGCATCGCCGGGCGCAACCTGATCCTGAACGTCTACGCCTACCAGCAGGCGTTCGCCGGGCAGGAGTACGGGCTCGGCTCGGCGATCGGGGTCGTGATGACCTTGCTGCTGCTGTCGATCACCGGGCTGTACGTCCGGTCCCAGCGCCGGAGTGCCGCATGGCTCTGAAAGTGCGCCGCCCCGCGCGGCTCGTCGCCGAAATCGTGACCGTGGTGATCGCCGGGATCGTCGCGTTCCCGCTGTACTGGATGGTGCTCTCGGCGTTCAAACCGGCGGGCGAAATCCAGTCGGCGCATCCGAAACCGTGGACGTTCTCGCCGTCGCTGGACAGTTTCCAGCGCGTGCTCACGGTGTCCGGGTTCGGCCGGTATTTCCTCAACAGCCTCGTGGTCGCGGTCGTCGTGGTGCTGCTGTCCCTGGTGTTCTCGTTCCTCTCCGCGGTGGCGCTCACCCGGTTCCGGTTCCGCGGGCGCGCGGTGCTGCTGGTGATGCTGCTGGTGGCGCAAATGGTGCCGGTGGAAGCGCTGACCATCCCGCTGTTCTTCCTGATGCGCTCGGTCGGCGGCACGGTGCCCGCGTTCGGGCTCAACGAACTGGGCTCGCTCGTGCTGGTGCACCTGGCGTTCAGCCTGCCGTTCGCGATCTGGATGCTGCGCGGGTTCGTCGCCGCGGTGCCCGCCGAACTGGAGGAAGCGGCCACTTTGGACGGTGCGTCGCGGATGCGGTTCACCTGGCAGATCCTGTTCCCGCTCGTCGCGCCCGGGCTCGTCGCGGTGAGCGTGCTCGCGTTCATCCACGCGTGGAACGACTTCCTGTTCGCCAAGACGTTCATCATCTCCAAGACCGAAAACCAGACTCTGCCGCAGGCGATCCTGGTGTTCTTCAAACCGGAGGACACCGACTGGGGCGCCGTGATGGCCTCGTCCACCCTGATGACGATTCCGGTGCTGGTGTTCTTCGTGCTGGTGCAACGGAAACTCATCGGCGGAACCGCCGGGGCCGTGAAGGGATGACCATGTCCGGTTTCGACACTCTCCTCCCCCGCCCGGTGTCCGCGGAAGCGGCGCCCGGCACCTGCCCGTGGCCCGCTCCGGTGGAGGTGCGCACCGCGGATCTGCCCGCCGAGGGCTACCGGCTGCACATCGCGCCGGACGGCGTCACTCTCGAAGCGGCCGACGCCGCGGGCGAGTTCTACGGTCGGCAAACCCTGCGCCAACTGGCCGGTCCGGACGCGTTCCGTGCCGTGTCGATCCACAATGGACCGGTCGAACTGCCGTGCGGGACGATCACCGATCATCCGCGTTTCGCCTGGCGCGGCTGTCTTTACGACGTGTCCCGGCACTTCCGGACGAAGGCCGAGGTGCTGCGGTTCGTCGACCTGCTGGCCGCACACAAGATGAACGTGCTGAACCTGCACCTCACCGACGATCAGGGATGGCGGATCGAAACGCCGGAATTCCCCCGGCTGACGTCGGTCGGCGGCTGGCGGAAATCCTCGATGGTCGGCAGGCACGACGGTCCGGAACGCGACGGCCGCCCGCACGGCGGTTACTACACTGTGGACGATCTGCGCGAGATCGTCGCGTACGCCGCCGCGCGGGCGATCACCGTGGTGCCCGAAGTGGACATTCCCGGGCACGCCCGCGCCGCCATCACCGCGTACCCGGAACTCGGCCCGGCCAGCGACACCCCTTGGGAGGTCTGGACTTCCTGGGGCATCAGCACGTCGCTGCTGGATCCGTCGGAGTCCACTCTGGACTTCTTCCGCACGGTCTTCGACCACGTGCTGGACATTTTCCCGTCCCCGGTGCTCGCGCTCGGCGGGGATGAGGTGCCCGGCGTCACCGAGGCGCACCACCGGTTCGTCCGGGCGATCGCCGACCACCTCGTCGCGCGCGGCCGCACGCCGATGGGCTGGGACGAGGTCCTCGACGGCGGCGACCTGCCCGCGATGGTGATCGGCGTGTGGCAGGACCGCGAACGCGCCTCGCTGGCGGTGAAGGGCGGGCACGAGGTGGTGCTTTGCCCCGAGGACGGCGTGTACCTCGACCACCGGC
Source organism: Amycolatopsis sp. VC5-11 (assembly GCF_037034185.1). Classification (NCBI taxonomy): domain Bacteria; kingdom Bacillati; phylum Actinomycetota; class Actinomycetes; order Pseudonocardiales; family Pseudonocardiaceae; genus Amycolatopsis; species Amycolatopsis sp. VC5-11. The sequence continues at coordinate 35,603 of NZ_JBAGKF010000025.1, forward strand.
AAAGCGACCACCCGGACGAACCGATCCCGGTCGGGTATCTCCAGGATCTCGAACACTTCTACGGTTTCGAGCCCGAATCCGGACCGCACGTGCGCGGCGTCCAGGCGCAGCTGTGGTCCGAACACCTGGACATCGTGCGGCGGACGGACTACGCGGCGTTCCCTCGCTTGTCGGCGTTCGCCGAGGTCGCGTGGAGCAGCGGACCGCGCGACTACGCGGAGTTTCTGCCCCGGCTGCGCGACCACCATCTGCCGCGACTGGACGCGCTCGGCGTGGAGTACCGGCCGCTCGACGGCCCGCACCCGTGGCAGACCCGGCCGGACGCGCCGGGGCGGCCCCGCTGATCGCTGCGGTTTTCCCTCCCCGCGAAGCGGCGGCTCGGCTTCGGCAAGTCCGAAGCCGAGCCGTATAGGCCGTTATACGCCAGCCGGGCCGAGGAACGTGCCGCCAGTCGCGTCGACGACCTGCCCGGTGACCCAGCGCGAGTCCGCCGAGGCCAGGAACGCCACCACGTCGGCGATGTCCGTCGCGTCGGCGACCCGCCGGAGCGCGGACGCGCCCGCCATCCCCGCCCGCATCCGCTCGTCGGCGAACATGTGCGCGGTGCGGTCGGTCGGCGTCGGACCGGGGGCGACGCCGTTCACCGTGATCCCCCGCTGGCCGAGCTCCTGCGCCAGGCTGCGGGTGAACACGTCGAGCGCGCCCTTCGTCATGCTGTACGCCAGCTCGAACGGCAGCGCGATGCGCGTGTCCGCGGACGAGATGTTGACGATCCGGCCGCCGTCCCGCAGCACCGGCAACAGCGTCTGCACCAAGAAGAACGGTGCTTTCACGTTCACCGCGAACACCCGGTCGAACTCGTCGGACGTCGCCGAGGTGATCGAACCGGCGCCGGTCGCCGCGTTGTTGACCAGGATGTCGAGCGCGACCTCGCCGGTGCGTTCGCGCAGCTCCGCCGAGAGCCGGTCGAGCAGCGTCTCCGCGTCCCCGTCGACGCCCAGCGTCGTCTGCACCGCGAATGCCTGCCCGCCGTTCGCCTCGATCGCCGCGACGGTCTCCTTGGCTGCCGCTTCGTCGCTGCCGTAGTGCACGGCGACCAGCGCGCCGTCGTGCGCCAGCCGCGCCGCGATGGCCCGGCCGATGCCCTTGCCGCCGCCGGTGACCAGTGCGGTCTTCTGCGTCATTTCTTGCTCCCCTTGAGTGGTGTGAACTTCGATGTCCACACTTTCGGGGAGTCCGCTTACCGCGTGCGCACGAAGCGCTGACGGGTCCGGTCAGCGCTCAGCCAGGCTTGAGCCGGTACCAGACCTCCGGCCGTCCGACCTGCCCGTATCGCGGTTCGCGCTGGGCCAATCCGTTGTCCGCCAAGTACTCCAGGTACCGCCGCGCGGTGACCCGGGACGCCCCGATCGCGCTCGCCGCACCGCCGGCGGACAGCCCTTCACCGGCCCCGGCGAGCGCGTCGGTGATCGCGTCCAGCGTCTCCGCACTCATGCCTTTCGGCAGCGGCGCGGCTTCGGTGGTGCGCAGCGTGCCGAGCGCGCGGTCGATCTCCGCCTGCCCGGTGACCTCGCCGGACGCCTCGCGGAACGACGCGTAGCGCTCCAGTTTGTCCCGCAACGACGCGAAGGTGAACGGCTTGAGCAGGTACTGCACCACCCCGACCGAGACCGCGGCTTTGACCAGCGCGAGGTCGCGCGCGGAGGTCACCGCGATGACGTCGATCGGCAGCCCGGCCGCGCGCAGCGAACGGCAGACGGCGAGGCCGTGCGTGTCGGGCAGATAGAAGTCCAGCAGGACCAGGTCGACGGGTTCGCGCTCGCAGAAGCGCAGCGCCTCGCCACCGGAATGCACCACGCCGGCGACGGCGAATCCCGGCAGCCGCTCGACGTACAGCCGGTGCGCCTCGGCCGCCACCGGCTCGTCCTCCACCACCAGCACGCGGATCACGACGACACCTCCTGCCTCGGCAACCGTACGGTGAACACCGCGCCGCCGTCGCGTCCGACGTCGATGGTGCCGCCGTAGCGCCGGACCGCCTGCACGACCAGCGCCAACCCGAGACCGTGCTCGTCCCCGGCCTTTGTCGACCAGCCCCGGCGGAACATCTCCCCCACCGCTTCCTCCGGCACGCCCGGGCCGTTGTCCGCGACGCGCAGCAGCAGACCGTCATCTTCGGACCGCGCGGTGACGACCACCGCCGGCCGCGTCCCGGATTCCCGCACCACCGCGTCGATTCCGTTGTCGATCAGGTTGCCGAGGATCGTGACCAGGTCCCGTCCGGCGACGCCGGGGCCGAGGTCGTCGATCATCGTGTCCGGCGTGATGGTGAACTCCACGCCGCGTTCGCTCGCCTCCGCGGCCTTGCCGAGCAGCAGCGCGGCCAGCACCGGTTCGGCGACCGCGGTCATCACGCGATCGGTGAGCTCCTGCGCCAGCGCGAGTTCGGCGGTCGCGAACTCCACGGCGTCCTCGGGACGGCCGAGTTCCACCAGCGACACGACCGTGTGCAGCCGGTTCGCCGCTTCGTGCGCCTGCGACCGCAGAGCTTCGGCCAGGCTGCGCGCGGTGGTCAGCTCGCCGGTGAGGGTCTGGAGTTCGGTGTGGTCGCGCAGGATCACGACGGTGCCCTGCGCGCGTCCGCCGGAGCTGACGAGCGTCGTGCTCACGACCAGCACCCGCGAATCCGTCAGGTGCAGTTCTTCGGTGCGGTTTTCCGGCGCGGTGAACGCGGCCGTCAGTTCAGGTGACAGCCCCAGGTCAGCGAGCGGCTGCCCGACCGGGTCGCCGGTCAGCCCCAGCAGGGTGCGGGCGCCGTCGTTGCACAGCCCGACCCGGCCGTCGCGATCCACCAGCAGCACACCCTCGCGAACCGAATGCAGCACCGCCTCGTGGTACTCGAACAGATTGCTCAGCTCCGCGGGCGCGATGCCACGCGTCTGCCGCTTCAGCCGCGCGCTCACCAGCCAGCCCCCGCAGGCGCCCACCAGCAATACCGCCGCCGCGACGCCGAGCAGCGGCCAGACGCGTTCCTGCACCTCGGCCGAGATCGCCGCGATCGTGATGCCCACCGCGACGAGCGCGACCACCCGGTGGTTCCCGTCGAACACCGGCACCACCACGCGCACCGACGGGCCGAGCGAACCGGTGTAGGTCTCGGACACGACACCGCCCTGCTGGGCCGCCTCGATGTGCCCGAGGAACCGCTGCCCGATCAACGCCGGATTCGGGTGTGTGTAACGGATTCCTTGCGGCGACATGATCGTCACGAAGTCCACGCGCGTGTCCACGAGCACCCGCTGCGCATACGGCTGCAGCGTCGCGGTCGGGTCCGCGGTGGCGGCCGCCCGAGCGACGTCCGGCGCGTCGGCGATCGAACGGGCCACCGCGAGCGACTGCTCCCCGGCCCGGTCGGTCGTCGTGCGCCGGGCGTCGAGATAGGCGATAGTGATGCCGCCGGAGACGAGCACGAGCAGGATCGCCAGCTGCAGCACCAGCAGCTGACGGGCCAGGCTCCAGCGGCTCGTCCGGATCCGAGGTGTCGGGGGCACCCGCTCATACCAGCACACGCACGGGTCCGGCAGCACTCCGGCGCCGCTGCCGGGAAGTCCACACCGGACAGACCCGCCGCGAACTCAATGAACACAACGGTGACGCCGGTCATATCCGCCCCGCATAGTGACCCGCGTTCCCCCCACCGAGCTGGAGGCAACGGTGCCGACACCGACCCCCGAAGCGAGCGCGCCCAAGCGCGACCGCACGCGTTACCTGTACCTCGCCGTGATCGCCGCCGTCGTGCTCGGCGTAGCGGTCGGGCTGCTCTGGCCGTCCGTCGGCAAGAGCCTCGCCCCGCTGGGCACCGGCTTCGTCAACCTGATCAAGATGATGATCTCGCCGATCATCTTCTGCACCATCGTGCTGGGCATCGGCTCGGTCGCGAAGGCGGCGAAGGTCGGCAAGGTCGGCGTCACCGCGCTGGTCTACTTCATCGTGATGTCGACGTTCGCGCTCGCGATCGGGCTCGTCGTCGGCAACCTGCTGCACCCGGGCAGCGGCCTGCACCTCAACCCGGCCGACGTGTCGAAGGTGCACCAGCAGGCGAAGGGCGGCGAGGGCACCACCGACTTCCTGCTCGGCATCATCCCGAAGACCTTCGTGTCCGCGTTCACCGAGGGCCAGGTGCTGCAGACGCTGCTCGTGGCGCTGCTCGCCGGGTTCGCGCTGCAGAAGCTCGGCAAGCGCGGCGAGCCGATCCTGCGCGGCATCGAGCACATCCAGCGGCTCGTGTTCCGCGTCCTCGCGATGATCATGTGGGCCGCCCCGGTGGGCGCGTTCGGCGCGATCGCCGCGGTGGTCGGCGCGACCGGCTGGGGCGCGCTGCGCAGCCTGCTGGTGATCATGCTCGGCTTCTACCTGACGTGCCTGGTGTTCGTGTTCGGCGTCCTCGGCGCGGTGCTGTGGCTCGGCGCGCGGGTCAACATCTTCAGCCTGCTGCGCTATCTCGGCCGCGAATTCCTGCTGATCCTGTCGACGTCCTCTTCGGAATCCGCGCTGCCGCGGCTGATCGCGAAGATGGAGCACCTCGGCGTCAGCAAGCCGGTCGTCGGCATCACGGTGCCCACCGGGTACTCGTTCAACCTCGACGGCACCGCGATCTACCTGACGATGGCGACGCTGTTCATCGCCACCGCACAGGACCAGCCGCTCGCGCTCGGCGAGCAGATCACGTTGCTGCTGTTCATGATCATCGCGTCGAAGGGCGCGGCGGGCGTGAGCGGCGCCGGCATCGCGACCCTGGCCAGCGGCCTGCAGTCGCACCGCCCGGAACTCGTCGACGGCGTCGGCTTCATCCTCGGCATCGACCGGTTCATGTCCGAGGCGCGGGCGCTGACGAACTTCGCCGGCAACGCGGTCGCGACCGTCCTCATCGGATCGTGGATGAAGGAATTCGACCGCGACCGCTCGCGGCAGGTCTTCGCCGGACAGGCCCCGTTCGACGAAGCGACCCTGCTCGACGACAAACCGGCCGAGCCCGCGCAGCCCGTCCCGGCGAACGCCTGAGACCCAGTCCGCGCCCGGGTCCCTTCCCCCCGGGCGCGGACTGTTACGGCGCCGCGACCGTGCACGTCCCCCGTGCGCACGGCCGCGGCGCCTTTCCAATTCAGCAAGCAGTGCGGCCGTCGTACCCCTGCCGCGAAACCGCGATCGCCTCGCGGTGCCGTTCCGCCCAGTCGACCAGCCCGGACAGCGAGTCGTACAGCTCGCGCGCCATCTCGGTCGCCTCGTATTCGACGCGCGGCGGGACTGTCGGGTAGACCGTGCGGGTCAGCAGGCCGTCGCGTTCCAGGTTCCGCAGGGTGAGCGTGAGCATGCGGCGGCTGATCCCCTGCACCGAGCGTTCGAGTTCGGTGAACCGCACCGGACCGCGCGTCGCCTCCAGCAGGATGCCGATCACCCATTTCCCGCTGATCCGGTTCACGACCTCCATCACCGTGCACACCGCGAATTTCGCCGGGTCGAAGTCCGTGGCCTCGTCGGTCACAGCGATGTTCCCCTGGGACATGAAAGTGCCTCCTTCCGCAGTGCTCCATGGTCACACATGATGGGCACTGTAACAAGAGATGCCCTGGCTACGACCAGCGGAAACTCTCCCCTGTGCCGGTTATGGAGGACCTTGTCATGCCCGAAACCGCTCGGCATCGCGGCGCGGCGCTCGCCGTGCTGTCCGCCGCCTCGCTGATGGTGGTGCTCGACAGCTCGATCGTCGCGGTGGCCCTGCCGGTGATCCAGACCGACCTGGGCTTCAGCGCGCCAGGACTGGCCTGGGTGGTCAACGCCTACCTCGTCGCGTTCGGCGGCCTGCTCCTGCTGTCCGGCCGCCTCGGCGACCTGGTCGGCCGGCGGCGGGTGTTCCTCGCCGGCATCGTCGTCTTCACCGCCGCTTCGCTGACGGCCGGCCTTTCGCCGAACGCCACCACGCTGGTGGTCGCGCGATTTGTCCAGGGCGTCGGCGGCGCGCTGGCGTCCGCGGTTGTGCTGGGAATGATCGTGACGCTCTATCCCGAGCCGCGCGCCCGCGTCCGCGCGCTCGGTGTCTACAGCTTCACCCAAGCCGCGGGCGCGTCGATCGGCATGGTCGCGGGCGGCGCGCTCACGCAGGGTCTCGACTGGCACTGGACCTTCTACATCAACCTGCCCATCGGCATCGCCGCGCTCGTCCTGACTCCGCTGGTCGTCGCCTCCGACCGCGGTCTCGGCCTGCGCACCGGCATCGACGTCCTGGGCGCGCTGCTGGTCACCGCCGGGGTGATGCTGCTGGTGCTGGGCATCGTGCAGGCAGGCGATGCCGGGTGGACGTTCCTGACCATCCTGACTCTCGCGGCGGCGGTCGCCCTGCTCCTGCTGTTCCTGCTGCGCCAGGCCCGGACGCGCACTCCGTTGCTGCCCTTGCGGTTGCTCCGGGTGCGCGCGATCAGCGGGGCCAACCTGACCATGGTCGTGATGGTCGCCGGATTCCTGGGGTTCCAGTTCGTCACCGCGCTGTACCTGCAGCAGGTGCTCGGTTTCGACGCGCTCACCACGGGTTTCGCCTTCGTCCCGACGCCGGTCATGATCGCCGCGTTCTCGCTCGGCCTGGCCGACTGGCTGAACAGCCGCTTCTCCCCGCGCGCGGTCCTGGTCGCCGGTCTGCTGACGACGTCGGTCGCGTTCCTTTACCTGACCCAGGTCCAGACGGCTGGCGGCTACGCCTCGCACGTGCTGCCGTCGCTGATCCTGATGGGCGCCGGGGCGGGAATGGCGATCCCGGCGCTGATGGGCTTGGCGATGTCCGCCGCGACCCCCGACGACTCCGGCGTGACTTCGGGGTTGATCACCACGACCCAGCAGGTCGGCGGCGCGCTGGGAACCGCAGTGCTCGCCACCGCCGCCGCGACCCGCACGGCCGAGGTGCTGAGCGGAGGCGCTTCGGAGAAGGAGGCGCTGGCGTCGGGATTCCGGGTAGCTTTCGGCTTCAGCGCCGGGTTGACCGCTCTCGCCGCGATCCTCGCCGCGGTGCTCCTGGGCCGCCGAGCGGTCGGGGCTCCGGCCGCCGCTCCGGAACCGGTCGCCAGCTAGGCCGCTCGTTCTGGCCGGTTATCTCGACTCATCTCGACGCCGCGAGGTAACCGGCCAGCCCGTGGTGGCCGCGCCGCATCATCCACGCGTGGTTGGCGCGGAAGAACGGCCGGGCGATGACGTCCAGCCTGCGCAGCAACGGTTTCCGCACCTGAACGTGCTGCGTGATCTCCAGCCGGGAACCCCCGCCGTCGGCGTGGATCGCCCCGGCGAGCAGCCCGTCGAGGTCCCCGCTCAACCGGACGCGCACCCGCAGCCCCGCCGCGTCCTGCTGCTCCCGGTGCATCGCGACGACGATCCGGTACGGCAGCCGGGACCGGCAGACGACCTGGGCGGTGTCGTCGTCGACCTGGCGCACCGACTGGACGTCCGGCCACCACCGCGGATACGACTCGAGGTCGACGATCGCGTCGAACACCCGCCCGGGGAGAGTCGGCAGCCACCAGTCGCTCCGGAACGTGTACTCGGCGTCCCTCTTCTTTTCGAGGACCACAGCCCGCCCCTCTCTCCCGATCAGCGGAACGCGTGCTTGTCGATCTTGACCGCCGTTTCCTAGGCTGGCCATTCCTTGGGTACGCCGCCGCCTGAACCATCGAGGAGGCTTGCCGTGCCGACCGCCGCCCGAACCGTCCTGGCCGCACTGGCCGCGCTGCTGACCGTGACGCTAGTCGGCTGCGGCACCGCTTCGCCGCCGCCAACGGCCCCCGCCTTCACCGCGACTCTCACCTCGCCCACGAACGTCGTGCTGCACTGGCCTGCCGACCCGGCCGCGGCGGGCTACCTCCTCGAATACGCCAACGCGGCCGACGGACCGTGGACCGCGCTGCAGTACCTCCCGCCCGGCCAGACCTCGTATACCCATCCGAACCTGATCCCGGAAACGCCGTTCTACTACCGAATCCGGTCCTTCGCCGGTCCGGTGTCGGCGACCGTCACGGCGGGCAACGCTGCCCCGCCCGGCGCCGCCGCCCAGCAGTCCGCCCCGGCCGACCTCGCCGCGACCCCGGCCGCGGACCAGAACCTGCACTTCACCTGGACCGACCGCTCGACCGACGAGGCCGGTTTCCTGCTGGAGATCCGCCGCCCGGGCACGCCGGACTTCGTCCCGGTCGAAGTGACCGATCCCAACGCGACCCAATGCGCGCTGTCGCTCCTGCCCGGCGAACAAGGCTCTGCTTTCCGCCTCCGGGCGCTGTCCTACGGCCCGCTCTCCCCCGTCGTCGAGCGCACGACCGGAAAGGACTGACCCGCCCGCCAGACGGCCAAGAGCCGCCCGGTCCTGGGACCGGACGGCTCTTCGCAGCTCGGCTCAGAGCGGCTGGATGCGGATCAGGCCGGGTTCAGCACCTGCGCGAGGAACTCGCCGGTGTAGCTGCCCTCGGTGGCCGCGACCTGCTCGGGCGTGCCCTCGGCGATCACCGTGCCGCCGCCGGAGCCGCCTTCCGGGCCCATGTCCACGATCCAGTCGGACGTCTTGATCACGTCGAGGTTGTGCTCGATCACGATCACCGTGTTGCCCTTGTCCACCAGCCCGTTGATCACGCCGATCAGCTTGCTGATGTCCTCGAAGTGCAGGCCGGTGGTCGGCTCGTCGAGGATGTAGACGGTCTTGCCGGTGGAGCGCTTCTGCAGTTCGCTCGCCAGCTTGACGCGCTGCGCCTCGCCGCCGGACAGGGTCGGCGCGGGCTGGCCGAGGCGGACGTAGCCGAGACCGACGTCGACCAGGGTCTGCAGGTGCCGGTGGATCGCCTTGATCGGCTCGAAGAACTCGGCCGCCTCCTCGATCGGCATGTCCAGCACGTCGGACACCGTCTTGCCCTTGTAGTGCACCTCGAGCGTTTCCCGGTTGTACCGGGCGCCCTTGCACACCTCGCACGGGACGTAGACGTCCGGCAGGAAGTTCATCTCGATCTTGATCGTGCCGTCGCCCGCGCACGCCTCGCAGCGGCCGCCCTTGACGTTGAACGAGAACCGGCCCTGCTGGTACCCGCGGACCTTCGCCTCGGTGGTGGCCGCGAACAGCTTGCGCACGTGGTCCCACACGCCGGTGTAGGTGGCCGCGTTGGAACGCGGCGTGCGGCCGATCGGCGACTGGTCGACGCGCACCAGCTTGTCGACGTTGGCGAGCCCGTTGACCCGGGTGTGCCTGCCGGGGACCTGGCGCGCGCCGTTGAGCTTGTTCGCCAGCACCTGCGCGAGGATGTCGTTGACCAGCGTCGACTTGCCCGACCCGGACACGCCGGTGATCGACACGAGGCAGCCGAGCGGGAACGACACGTCGATGCCGCGCAGGTTGTGCTCGCGCGCGCCCACCACGGTGAGCTGCCGCTTCTTGTCGACCGGCCGCCGGATCGCCGGGATCTCGATCTGCCGCCGCCCGGAGAGGTACGCGCCGGTGATCGATTCCTTGTTCTTCAGGATCTTCTTGTACGGGCCGCTGTGCACGATGTGCCCGCCGTGCTCGCCCGCGCCCGGGCCGATGTCGACCACCCAGTCGCTGGCCCGGATGGTGTCCTCGTCGTGCTCGACCACGATCAGCGTGTTGCCGAGGTTGCGCAGCCGGGTCAGCGTCTCGATGAGCCGGTGGTTGTCGCGCTGGTGCAGGCCGATCGACGGCTCGTCCAGCACGTACAGCACGCCCACCAGTCCGGAGCCGATCTGCGTCGCCAGCCGGATGCGCTGCGCCTCGCCGCCGGACAGCGTGCCGGACGCGCGGTCGAGCGACAGGTAGGTGAGGCCGACGTCGAGCAGGAAGCGCAGCCGCGCCTGGATTTCCTTGAGCACCGCGCCCGCGATCATCGCCTCGCGCGGGCCGAGCACCAGTTCGTCGAGGAATTCCGACGCCTCCGCGATGGACAGCGCGCAGACCTCGGCGATCGACCGGTCGCCCTGCGTCGCGTGCTCCAGCGTGACCGCGAGGATCTCCGGCTTGAGCCGCGTGCCCTGACACGCCGGGCACGGCACCTCGCGCATGTAGCCCTCGTACCGCTCGCGCATGTACTCCGAGTCGGTCTGCTCGAGGCGCCGCTCCAGGAACGGGATGACGCCCTCGAAGGCCGCGTAGTACGAGCGCTGCCTGCCGTACCGGTTGCGGTAGCGGACGTGCACCTGCTCGTCGACGCCGTGCAGCACTGCCTTCTGCACCCGGGCGGGCAGCCGCCGCCACGGCGTGTCCATGCGGAACCCGACCGCTTCCGACAGCGATTCCAGCAGCCGCAGGAAGTAGTCGGCGCTCTGCCCGCCCGCCCACGGCGCGATGGCGCCTTCGGCGAGGGACAGTTCGTCGTCCGGCACCACCAGTTCCGGGTCGACCTCCTTGCGGATGCCGATGCCGGTGCACTCGGGGCACGCGCCGTAAGGCGAGTTGAACGAGAACGACCGGGGTTCGAGGTCCTCGATCGCCAGCGGGTGGCCGTTGGGGCAGGCCAGGTTCTCGGAGAAGCCGCGCACGCGGTGCGGGTCGTTCTCGTCGAGGTCGACGAATTCCAGCTCGACCAGGCCGTCGGCCAGCCGCAGCGCCGTTTCCACCGAGTCGGTGAGCCGCTGCCGCGCGCTGGTCTTGACCGCGAGCCGGTCGATCACCACGCCGATCTGGTGCTTTTCCTGTTTCTTCAGCTTCGGCGGGTCGGTGAGCGGGTGCACCGTGCCGTCGACCACCACGCGCGCGTAGCCCTGCTGCTGCAGGTTCTGGAACAGGTCGAGGTACTCGCCCTTGCGCCCGCGCACGACCGGCGCGAGCACCTGGAACCGGGTGCCCTCGGTCATTTCCAGCACCTGGTCGACGATCTGCTGCGGCGTCTGCTTGCTGATCGCCTCGCCGCACTTGGGGCAGTGCGCCTTGCCGGCGCGGGCGTAGAGCAGCCGCAGGTAGTCGTAGACCTCGGTGATGGTGCCGACGGTCGACCGCGGGTTGCGCGAGGTCGACTTCTGGTCGATCGACACCGCGGGCGAGAGGCCCTCGATGAAGTCGACGTCCGGCTTGTCCATCTGGCCGAGGAACTGCCGCGCGTACGCCGACAGCGACTCCACGTACCGCCGCTGCCCCTCGGCGAAGATCGTGTCGAAGGCCAGGCTCGACTTGCCCGACCCGGACAGGCCGGTGAACACGATCATGCTGTCGCGGGGCAGATCGAGATCCACGCCGCGGAGGTTGTGCTCGCGCGCTCCGCGAACAACGAGGCGATCAGCCACGCCTTCGTCCCTTCCATCGTTCTGCTCGGTGGCCCGCCGGGAGATCCGGTGCCGACGGACGTGCCCAGGGTAGGGACGACCACCGACAAAAACCGGACCGCACGTGTTCTGCCTGGGGTTTTCCGCTCTCCGGGGGCCGGGGGAAGCGGCCCGCGGCGGGGTCGCCGGACGCTGTCGGAGGCCCCGCGCGGCAGAGCGGATGCGCGGGCTGGCCCGGTTCCACGATACAGGTCGGCGAAGTGCGTCCGGCCCGGGTGCACGGGCCCCGGGAACCGGCGCGGGGCAGCGCCTTCGGGCGGGTTTCGCGAAAAGTGTCGCCCCCTGCCGATACGTTCGGGGCGTGGCGAGCGAAGAAGCCGGAGCAGTGCGGATCTACGCGGCGGGGAAAGGCGGCGACACCCCGGGACCGGGCGGCTGGTCCGCTCTGCTGGCCTACGGCGACCATCGGAAAACCCTCACCGGCGGGGCGGCGGACACGACCGCGGGCCGGATGGCGCTGACGGCTGCCGTGGAAGCACTCGAAAGCCTGAAAAGGCCGGTCCGCGTGCACCTGTACAGCGACAGCGAGTATCTCCGCACCGCGCTGGACGGTCATGATTCGGATGACCTCCTCCCCCGCCTCCGCACCTGCGCTGCCCAGCACGAGATCACCTGGCGGGATGCCGAGGACCCGGCCGCCCGCACCCAGCTAGCCGAACTGGCCGACCTCGCGACGGCGGCCCGCCCCACCGGACGCCCGCCCGCACCGCCGGAGGACGACGAGTGCCGGCACGGCATGACAAAGGCCTACTGCGCCGACTGCCGCCAGCTCGACGCCGGGGTGCTGCCGACCGGCTACCACACGGCGGGCGGCCACGCCTACCACAACGACGCCGACTGCTACTGGCTGCGCAGGGGCCAGCAGCGGCAGGAGCGGATGGGCCGGGACACCCACGAGATCGTGCGGATCGCCTGGGCTTCGGTGATCCCCGGGGAACTCGCCCCGTGCGAACACTGCTGCACGACGGAATGGCTGCAACGCAATCGGCGCCGGGGAGGGCTTAGCCGGTTTGCATGACGCGCGGACCCGGTCGTACCGGCCTTCGGCGACGTCCGCAATGCCCCGGCCCCGAACCACGCCACACCGCTGCACAACGGCCGACACAGCACCTACGCAGATGACCACTCTGCACGACGCCGGACCCGGTCACACCGGCCTTCGGCGACGTCCGCAATGCCTCAGCTCAGCAATCCCGAACCACCGCAACACCACCGCACGATCGCCGACGACACCAACGCAGGTGAGAGCTCACCGCCCTACAACGCACCGCACCCGGTCGCGCCAGCCCGCCACGACACCGTGCGCAACGCCTCAGCCCCAGCGGTCCCGCAGCACGCCAGCCCACAATCGCCGACACGACACCGACGCAGGTAAGGGCTCACCCGCTCTGCATAACGCACCGCACCCGGTCGAACCGGCCCTCGGCGAGGTCGTCCTCGCGGATCAGCCAATACAGAACGCCGACGTCACCCCACGTGAGGCCAGCGTCGCCGTCGCTGTCGATCTGGGCGAGCACGACCCAGCGCAACGCCTCGTCGGCGAGGGCGGATTCCGACGCGTCCTCCGGCAAGACCGCCGCGGCGACCTCGTCCTCCGGCGGCCCTTGGACCGGCCAGGAGCAGCCGCCGATCTGGTGGTACGGCGCGGCTGAGGACTCGCGGAGCAGGTCGAAGAACTCCTCCGACCAGTTGTCCGGGTCGGAGAGCGGCAGCCCGTCGCGGGCGAGCGTGCGGCGCAGCACCTCCTGCTGGGAGTTCGGGAAGGTGCCGACGATTTCCCCGGACACCTCGAGCCGCGGATAAACCTCGACCCCCTCCGGCGCGGCCCGTTCCGCGGTCTCGGCACCGGCCGGGACGACCACGACCCCGCCGAGAGAAGTCAGATCGACCGGCCCATCGGCCTCGAACCAGTCGTCGCAGTAGAAGAACAGCAACGAACCCGACGCGGGCAACTCGATCCCGCCAGGCACCCGAGGCAGCGCAGCGCAGTCCACGGAGGCGACGAAGTTCATCGGCAGCTCGCCCCGCCAGACGGGCCACTCCACGTCCGCGGGCAGCGCGGGGTTCCCGCCGAGAGACCCGACGCGCGCCCCGTTCCCACCGGCGCTCAGCCGCACCGCGGGCCGGAACACGGTTTCCCATGCCTCGGCCACGTCCGGCGGAAGGTTCTCGCGCGCCAGCTTGGCGAGCGGGTCGATCCAAGAGGTCATAGGGAGATCTTGACAGCAGGCACCGACAAAAACGGCCGCGTGGCCACCGCATGGGTGATCCGGCTACGGTGGGACCTCGTGAACATCGCCGACACGTACACCGGACACGTCGAACCGGGCGGCGACGCCGCCCGCCGGACGCTGGACGGGCTCACCATCACCAAGCTCTCCGTTGGCCCGATGGACAACAACGCGTACCTGCTCGTGTGCCGCGAGGAGAACGAAGCGCTGCTGATCGACGCGGCCAACGACCCGGAACGCATTTCGGACCTGATCGGCCACGGCCCCGACCGCCCCGCGCTGCGCACCGTCGTCACGACCCACCAGCACCCCGACCACTGGCAGGCACTGGGCGCGGTAGCCGGAGCGAACGGCGCGAACACCGCGGCGCACCCGCTGGACGCGGAACCGCTGCCGGTCCCCCCGGACTTCCTGGTCGAACACGGAGACACCCTGAAGGTCGGCACGGTGACGCTGGAGGTGATCCACCTGCGCGGCCACACGCCGGGTTCGATCGCGCTGCTGTACCGGGATCCGTCCGGCCACCCGCACTTGTTCACCGGGGATTCGCTGTTCCCGGGCGGGGTCGGGAAGACCGGCTCGCCGGAGGACTTCAAGTCGCTGCTGGACGACGTGGAGACGCGGATCTTCGGCGAACTGCCGGACGACACGTGGTTCTATCCGGGGCACGGGGACGACTCGACGTTGGGCGAGCAGCGTCCGCATCTGGCGGAGTGGCGCGAACGCGGCTGGTGAACCCCGCTGTTCAGCAACTCCTGACGCTGGCCGCGGTGCTCCTGGGCGCCGCGGCCTCGTTCACCGCGACGACGCTGGTCGAGCGCAGCAAGTGGCGCCGCCAGTACTCGACGCGATGGGATTACAAGCGGCTCAGCGCCTACGCCGAGTACGCCACCGCGCTGAAATCGTGCGCGCAATTGTCCTATCGGATCGCCGCGACCCGCGGCTACCCGGCGGGCGCGCTGCCCGTGGACCTCGAGGAGGGTTTGGCCGCCCTCGCCGACGCCGAGAACGAGCGCGCGACCAAATGGGAAACCGTGCTGCTTCTCGGTTCCCCGGCCGCAGTCGACGCCGGACGCCGCTGGCACGAGACCGTCTGGAAGCTCAGCTGGGTCGCCCGGGGCAAAACGATGAGCCATGACGACTTCATCGGGCTCTATCACGCCATCGGAGCCAAGCGGGACGAGTTCTACGTGCACGCCCGGGCCGACCTGGACGTGCGCAGCGGACGCCTCCCGTTGCCCGATCGCGACTGGCTTCCGCCAGCGGACCGCGAACTCCGGGGGTGACCGGGAGGCGCTCGTTTTGTCCCCTGTCGGCCAGGACGCTCCGGAAATCCCAAGCCCGCCAACGGGATTCGGCCGCACCCGCGCGTGGCGCGTTGCCCAAGCCACCTCCCCCGAGTACTCAGGCGAAGGTCAACTTCACAGCACTCGGGGAGCGGCATGACAGCGCAACTGTGGTCACGGCGGACCTTGCTCGGCGGCGCAGCGGGCAGCGCAGCACTGCTCATCACCGGCTGCGCGTCAAAGCAAGCCAAAGCCGCCGCCATGCCGCCTGCCCAGCCCGGCGGGGCGCGGGTGATGATCATCCGGCACGCCGAGAAGCCGTCCGGTTCGACCGGGCCGCAAGGGATTGACGTGAACGGCAGCCCCGATTCCCATTCCCTGACTGTTCGCGGCTGGACCCGGGCCGGTGCGCTCGTCGAGTTGTTCGCGCCAGCGACAGGTTCACTGAGGGAAGGCCTCGCTCGCCCGACCGCTGTCTACGCGGCAGGCGGCAACGGCGGCGAGGGCACCCGGCCCAGGGAGACGGCCGGACCGGTGGCGGAGCGGCTGGGCAAAACCGTCCTCACCACTTATGCCAAGGGCAGCGAGAGCGCACTCGCGGCCGAGGTCGCCCGGCGGACGGAGCCGACCTTGATCAGCTGGCAGCACGAGGAGATTCCCGCCCTCGCGGCTGCCTTCGGGGTTGCTGCGCCGCAGAAGTGGCCGGACGAACGGTTCGACGTCGTCTGGGTGCTGACCCCGGCCGGGTCCGGCTGGACGCTTACTCAGGTGCCGCAGCTGCTTCTGGCCGGGGACAGCGCCGAGCCGATCAAATAGCCTGCTGCCGCTCGTAAGGCAGCTTCTCGCCCGCCTCCACCGCGAACGGCAGATGATTCCCCTCCGGCGGCAACGGGCACGTAGCGAAGTCCGTGAACGCACACGGCAGATTCACCGCCCGATTGAAGTCCAGCGTCACCGTCCCGTCCGCGCCAGCCTCGGCGACCGGCAGCGAACGGTTGGCGGCATAGGTAGTCACCCCGCTAGTCGCATCAGTGAAAAGAATGCTGTACCCGCCAGTCTTCCCATTGAACGCAGTAAGCGTGTACTCAACCCCATCCCGCTCGAAGACAACCCGCCCAGGTGCCGTGTAGACATGCGACAGTCCCTCCACAACCGCTCCCACAGTCGTCGGCTGGGGCTCGTCGAACGGCTCGAAACGGCCAGTCAGAACCCAAGCCGGATCGGGTTCGTACGCGGGGACCCCGTGGAAGGCTTGCAGCACAGGGGCTTTCGGATCGTGCACCCGGATCAAGTACCCCGACCGGCGGGCGATCTCGATTTCCACCGAACCGGCCGTGACCCGGGTGCCCGCGCCGCTGTTCACTAGCTCGAAGCGGTGGACATCAGTCAGCAAGGTGCCTTCGTGGCGCAACTCCCCGCCGTCCGGATCGACGTACGCGGCTTCGGCGTCTTGCCACCATCGGCCGGGCAGGCCGGGGTAGGTCCGGGGCGCATCTTCGAGCCAGTCGAGCGACACCAGGGCCAGCCAGCCGTACGGATCGGCCAGCGTCTTTTCCCGTTCCGCTTTCCAGTCCTGCCACGCCTGTGCGAACTCCACCGCCATGTCCGGATCCCTTCCGTGAGTGTCCAGGGGACAACACCGGACCCGGCATGGCATTCCGGCTCCCAGCACGTGGGAACGGTAGGGTCGCCGCGTGGCGGAGCAGACGGAACAGGCCGTGGAGATCTACACCGACGGCGCGTGCAGCGGCAATCCCGGACCGGGCGGCTGGGGCGCGCTGCTGCGCTACGGCAAGCACGAGCGCGAGCTGTACGGAGCCGAGGACACCGTCACCACCAACAACCGCATGGAGCTCATGGCTCCGATCCGCGCGCTGGAAAGCCTCACCCGCGCGTCGGTGGTGCGGATCTACACCGACAGCACGTACGTCCGCAACGGCATCCTCCAGTGGATGCCGCGCTGGAAGAAGAACGGCTGGCAGACGCAGGCGAAGCAGCCGGTCAAGAACGCCGACCTGTGGCAGCGCCTCGACACCGCCTGTCAGCAGCACGAGGTCGAGTGGCTGTGGGTCAAGGGCCACGCCGGACTTCCGGAGAACGAGCGCGCGGACAAGCTCGCGGTCAAGGGATCGCAGGAAGCCGCCGCGGCCGGAGTGCGCCGGGCTCGCGGCTGAGCCGTGCGGATCGACTCGCGAGCTTGGCCGTACCGGTTCGGCGAGTTCATGACACGGTGGCTGCGCATGCGGGATCCCGTCCTCCGGCGGACATCGTCGACAGTGTTCTGACCCGCGAAGGTGCGCACCGGTTGGCAGGGCTCACGTCGACGCACGATCTGGTCGTCGCGGCCCGCCCGGTGCCGGATGAGCCATCGATCGCGATCGTGGTCGTCCGAGCAATGCCGTCCACCGACAAAAAAATTAGTCTTGACAGTAATAACCATCGGCAGGCAGGCTCGGCAGCACCAGAAAGCCGAGAGGACCAGCCATGCCGAAGTTCACGACCGTCGCCGAGTACGTCGCCGCGCAGCCTGAAGTGCTCCGCGAGGTCTACGCCGCTCTCCTGCCCGCGCTCGACAACGCGATGCCCGAACCGGCCGTGCTCTACCACGGCGCGCCTACCTGGAAAGCGGGCAAGAACCCGGTCTGCCTCGCGAAGGCCTACAGCTCATACGTCACGCTCGCTTTCTGGCGCGGCCAACTGATCGAGGGCGGCGGTCTCGAACCGAGCGCCCGCGAGATGGCCCACGTGAAGCTGCGCAGCGCCGAGGACGTCGACGCCGAGCAGATCGCCGCCTGGGTGCAGCAGGCTCTCGCGCTGGAGACAGAATCAGCAGCGTGACGAACCCCTGCCCCTGCGGGCTGCCCGAGCCCTACGCCGACTGCTGCGGCCGGTTCCACCGCGGCGACCAGAACGCTCCGACGGCCGAGTTGCTGATGCGGTCCCGCTACTGCGCGTTCGCCGTCGGGGAGCCCGAGTACCTGCTCGATATCTGGCATCCGGACACCCGTCCGAAGCGGCTGCGGCTCGACCCCGCACAGGAGTGGACCCGGCTGGAGATCCTCGGCCGGACCGGCGGATCGCTGCTGCAGAACGAGGGCACCGTCGAGTTCCGCGCGCATTACCGCTACCAGGGCCGTGACGACTCGCAGCACGAGAACAGCCGGTTCGTCCACGAGGGCGGGCGCTGGTACTACGTCGACGCGCTCTAGGCGGAACCGCAGGCGAAAATCGGGCGAAAAGACCCCGTCGAGGTCTGTTCCCGGCTCCTCCGGGCGGCTACTATCACCGGCAATCGTTAAGGAACTTTACTAACAATCGCCGCCGCCAGGAGCCCGAGGAGGACCGCTCGTGACCCCACGCCGGCCAAGAATGCCCGGACGGCTGTTAGCAGTCGCCGCCCTGACCGCAGCGCTGATCCCCGGAGTCGCCGGGGCCGCTTCGGCCGGGCCGGAACCCGGGCAGGCCGCGATCCCCGGCTATCTGATCCAGTCCTCGGCCAAGGTGCCCGACGACGCCTCGGTGTCGAAGCCCGGTTTCGACGCCAAGGGCTGGTACCCGGTCGGCTCGCAGTCGACGGTGTACGCCGGGCTGCTCGCCAACGGCCGCTACTCCGACCCGTTCTACTCCACGAACATGAAGAACGTGCCGGCCGCGGACTTCAAGGTGCCGTGGTGGTACCGCGCCGACATCAAGGTCGCCGACCCGTCCCAGCGCACCTACCTCGACGTCAGCGGCGTGCTGTCCAAGGCCGACGTCTGGGTCAACGGCGCCCGCGTCGCCACCAAGGACGAGGTCAACGGCCCCTACACCCGGCACGACCTCGACGTGACCAAGCAGGTGCACGAGGGCGTCAACAGCGTCGCGTTCAAGGTCTACCCGAACGACCCGAACAACGACCTGTCGATGGGCTGGATCGACTGGGCGCAGACCCCGCCGGACCAGAACATGGGGCTCGCGCGCGAGGTCGTCGTCCGGCACAGCGGGCCGGTCGCGCTCCGCGGCGCGCACGTCGTCACGAAGCTGAACGTGCCCGCGCTCGACCACGCCGACCTCACCGCGAAGGCCGACGTCCGCAACGACTCCGACGAGCCGGTCCGCACCACGGTGTCCGGCACCGTCGCGGGCAAGCCGGTGAGCCAGGACGTTTCCCTTGCCGCGCACGAAAAGAAGACCGTCACCTTCCCGGTGATCGGCGTCGACAAGCCGCTGGTGTGGTGGCCCGCCGGCATGGGCGGCCAGCCGATGCAGCAGCTGGACCTCACCGCGAGCGTCAGCGGGACCACGTCCGACGCGAGCCACTCCAGCTTCGGCATCCGCGACGTCAAGGCTCCGCTGAACTCCAGCGGCGGACGGCAGTACGTCGTCAACGGCAAGCCGCTGATGATCAAGGGCGGCGGCTGGTCCCCCGACCTGCTGCTGCGCTGGGACGCGGGCCGGGCGGCGGACAAGCTCGCCTACGTCAAGAACCTCGGCCTCAACACGGTGCGGCTCGAGGGCCACATCGAACCCGACGCGTTCTTCGACCTCGCGGACCGGATGGGCGTGCTGACCATGCCCGGCTGGGAATGCTGCGACAAGTGGGAAGGCCAGGTCAACGGCGACGAGAAGGGCGAGCCGTGGACCGAGGCCGACTACCCGGTCGCCAAGGCGTCGATGACCGCCGAGGCCGAGCGGCTGCGCGACCACCCGAGCGTGCTGTCCTTCCACATCGGCAGCGACTTCGCGCCCGACGCGCGGATCGAAAAGGGCTACCTCGACGCGTTGTCGGCGGCGGACTGGCCCGCGGCGGTGATCTCCGCGGCGTCGGCCAAGGCGTCGCCGAAGCTCGGCCCGTCCGGGATGAAGATGAACGGCCCGTACGACTACGTCCCGCCGAACTACTGGTACGACAAGGCGCACAAGGACGCGGGCGGCGCGTGGAACTTCAACTCCGAGACCAGCGCCGGGCCGGACATCCCGACGATGGACACGCTCAAGCGGATGATGACGCCCGCCGAGCTGGAAACGCTCTGGAAGAACCCGTCCGCGCCGCAGTACCACCGCTCCGAGTCGGAGACCTTCGCCAACCTGAAGATCTTCGGCGACGCGCTGGCCGGCCGCTACGGCAAGCCGACGAGCCTGGACGACTTCGTCCGCAAGGCGCAGCTGGCGCAGTACGAGAACGTCCGCGCGGAGTTCGAATCGCACTCCCGCAACTTCACCGACTCGAAGGACCCGTCGACCGGGCTCATCTACTGGATGCTCAACAGCGGCTGGACGTCGCTGCACTGGCAGCTGTTCGACGCCTACCTCGACCAGAACGGCTCCTACTTCGGGGCCAAGAAGGCGAACGAGCCGCTGCACATCCAGTACTCGTACGACACCAAGGCGGCTGAGGTGGTCAACTCCACCACGAAGAAGGCGTCCGGCCTGACCGCCAGCGTCGAGCTGTTCAACACCGACGGCACGAAGAAGTTCTCGAAGACCAAGAAGAACTTCTCGGTCAACGGCGGCGGCGCGCACGCGAAGGCGCTCGACATCGGTTCGGTCAGCGGGCTTTCCTCGACCTACCTGGCGAAGCTGGTGCTCACCGATTCGGCGGGCAAGGAGGTCAGCCGGAACGTGTACTGGCTGTCCACCAAGGACGACAAGCTCAACTGGAGCAAGTCGGACTGGTACTACACGCCGACGTCGTCCTACGCGGACCTGTCCGGGCTGTCGAAGCTGGGCGCGGCGAAGGTGGCGACCGCGGCGACCTCCGCTCCGGGTCCGGACGGCACCACCGTCACCACGGTGAAGCTCACCAACACCTCGTCGGGCAAGACCCCGGCGTTCATGGTGGACACGCACCTGGTGGACAGCACGGGCACGCCGGTGCTCCCGGTGTCCTGGTCGGACAACCAGGTCAGCCTGTGGCCGGGCGAATCGGTGACGCTCACCGCCACCTACCGCACGGCAGACCTGCACGGTTCGGCTCCGTCGGTGCGGGTCGCGGGCTGGAACACCGGCACGCAGACCGTCCACGCGTAAGCGCGGCGGGGCTAGCGGGCGTGGCTCGCTAGCCCCACAGCCGCCGCTGTCCGGAATCCGGATCGGACACGGTCGTGCTCACGTCGTCGAACAACCGGGTCACGCGGTCCTCGGGGGTGTAAGCCGCCCAGCCGGGATCGCCGGTCGCCACGAACCGGACCCACGTCTCGAACATCTCCTCCGCCATCGCCCGCAGCCGTTCCGGATCGGGGCGGGCGATGGCGAACAGGAAGCGCCAATTCGGGTTGCGGACGTCGTCGAACACGAACGGCAGGTCCACCCCGTGCGCCGCGCCGAGGCCCTTCCCCCGCGGCGCGATCCGCCAGTCCAGCCGGTACATCCACGCCGTGCCGCCCGCCGCGTGCTGGGTTTCGGCCAGCCGGATGGCTGGCAGCCACCAGTCCCCCGCCGTGCGGACGCGGTTCACCAGCTGGTCCTCCGGCCAGTCCGGCAGCAGTTCGCGGTACGCCTCGGTCATCCGCGCGATCACGTCCGGTTCGAGCATCGTCGATCCGGTGCCGAGCAGTTTCGCGCCGCCGGTTTGCAGCCAGGAGAACAGATCCTGCTCGTCGGCCGTGGTGCCGGTGAGGATCCGGACTTCCCGGGCCGCGCCGTCCGCGACCGCTTCGCCGGGCCGCTGCGGCAGGAGATCTCCGTCGACCACCACCCGGTACGTCACGAGCGTGCCGAGTTGAGCGGTGACCCGTTGCTGCGCGGTCAAAATCTCCGTGACCGGCAACGTGCGCAGGTCGCCATCGCCCAGTTCGGCCAGCACCGCCTCGCCGACTGCTTCCGCCTCGGCCGGAGTGTGCACGACCGAACCGACCCCGGTGCCGCTCTGCACGATCGCCTGGCCGAACAGCCCTTTCGCGGCCGGAACCGCCAGCAATGTCCCCACGGTGCGGCCGCCGTTGGACTGCCCGGCGAGGGTGACGCGCCGCGGGTCGCCGCCGAACGCGGCCACGTTGTCGCGGACCCATTCCAGCGCCAGCACTTGGTCGTGCAGCGAGAGATTCCCGTCGGAAACGCCAGGAAGCCGGAGCATGCCGAGCACCCCGAGCCGGTACGCGACGGTCACGACGACCACGCCGCGGCGGGCGTACGCGGACGCGTCGAACTGGTGCGGCGCGCCCATCACCCCGCCCCCGCCGTGGATCCACACCAGCACCGGGTACGAACCGGGTGCTTCAGGCGCGTAGACGTTGACGTACAGGCAGTCCTCGTCGCCGACGAAGCGTTTCCCGGTCACGTCAGGCTGCGGAGCCTTGGCCGCGAATTCCGTCGCGTCGCGCACCCCGGTCCAGGACGCCGCCGGCACCGGCGGGCGGAACCGCAGCTCCCCCACCGGCGGCTCCGCGAACGGCACCCCCAGGAAAAACCCGACTCCGTCCCGCACCTCGCCGCGGACGGCACCGGCCCGCGTCTCCACCGTCGTCACGAACCGCAGCCTAACGCTGGCCCCCGCGCGTGCTCCGGGACCGCAGGCGATGATTGTCCGGTGGAAATCGCAGCGGAATTGGTGGCGCTGGTCCTGACGGTTCTCCTGGTGACCGTCGTCGCGCGCCGGATGGACTGGTCGGCTCCGCTGTGCCTGGTCGCGGTCGGCGTCGGGGTGTCGTTCGTCCCGGGGGTGCCGCAGTACGAACTGGACCCGGAGATCGTCCTCATCGGGCTGCTGCCGCCGCTGCTGTACTCCGCGTCGATCCAGACGTCGCTCGTCGCGTTCCGCAAGCTGCGCGGGCCGATCGCGCTGCTGTCGGTCGGGCTGGTGGTGTTCACCGCGTTCGGCGTCGGGCTGGTCGCCTGGCTGGTCGTGCCGGGATTGCCGCTGGCCGCCGGGATCGCGCTGGGCGCGGTCGTCGCGCCGCCGGACGCGGTGGCGGCGAGCGTGGTCGCCCGGCGGGTCGGGATGCCGCGCAAGCTCGTCCGGCTGCTGGAGGGCGAAAGCCTCTTCAACGACGCCGCCGCGCTCGTCGCGCTGCGGACCGCGATCGCGGCGATCGCCGGCGCGGTCAGCCTCTGGCAGGTCGGTCTCGACTTCCTCCTCGCGGCCGTCGGCGGGATCGTCGTCGGCTTCCTCGTCGGGCTGATCGTGACGTACGTGCGCGCGAAGCTGGAAGACACGATCACCGACACCGCGCTGTCGTTCGCGGTTCCCTTCGCGGCGTACCTGCTCGCCGAGGCGGTGCACGGATCCGGCGTGCTGGCGGTGGTCGTCACCGGGCTGATCCAGGGGCACCAGACGCCGCGGATCCAGTCCGGTCCGTCGCGGCTGGCCAGCAGGCTGAACTGGGAGACCGTCCAGTTCCTGCTGGAGAACATGGTCTTCCTGCTGATCGGCCTGCAGGTGCGGGGCATCCTGCACGAGGTCGGCAAGAGCGGGCTGTCGCTGTGGCAGCTCGCCGGGATCTGCGCCGCGGTGCTCGCCGCGACGATCCTCACGCGGATGCTGTGGATGGTCGGCATCGGCGTGGTGAAACGGCTCCTGAAAACCTTGGGCCTGGAACGCGGCAAGGTGTGGCCGTGGCGCTATTCCGCGGTGATCGCGTGGGCCGGGATGCGCGGCGTGGTCACGCTCGCCGCCGCGTTCGTGCTGCCCGCGGACACTCCGCAGCGCGCGGTGCTCGTGCTGGCCGCGGTTGTCGTGGTGGCCGGGACGCTCGCGGTGCAGGGCATGACGCTGCCGCCGCTGATCCGCCGCCTGCGGCTGCCCCGGCCGGACCCGGCGGAGGACGCGCTGCAGGAAGCCGCCGTGCTGCACGACATGACCCGCGCCGCGCTCGCGAAGCTGGAGGAACTGCGCCGCCCGGAAGACCCGCCCGAGGTGATCGAGCGGCTGCGCGACCGGTTGCAGGACCGGTCCGACTCCGCGTGGGAACAGCTCGGCAGGCAGAGCACGCTCGCGGAAACCCCCAGCGACGCCTACCGTCGGCTGCGCGTCCAGCTGCTCGAAGCCGAACGCGACGTGTTCCTGAAGGCACGCGACCGGGGCAGTGCTGACGACGCGGTGCTGCGCCGCGTGCTGGCTCGCCTCGACATCGAAGAATCCATGCTCGACCGCGACGAGGAGGAACCCCCGGTGGCCGAACGCGAACTCAGCACGCCCGCCGCCACGGCCGGGTCCTGCAAGCACCTCAGCCACGCATGGCCGGACAAGGAGCCCAGCACCCGGGATTCCTGCGCCGAATGCGTCGAGGCCGGGATGACCTGGGTGCACCTGCGGATGTGCCTCAAGTGCGGGCACGTCGCGTGCTGCGACTCGTCGCCGGGCAAGCACGCCTCGCAGCACTTCCACGAAACCCTGCACCCGGTGATGCGCAGCTTCGAGCCGGGCGAGACGTGGCGGTGGTGCTTCGTGGACAAGCAACTCGGGTGAGCCGACCGGTTAGGGTCGGGGCATGAGCACGCCCGAACAGGAAGTCGAGTACCGCCAGCACCGCTTCAGCCCGCCCTCGGGCGCCACCGAGATTTTCCTGGTGCGCCACGGGGAATCGATGCCGCAACGGCTCAGCGAGCCGTTCGATCTCGTCAACGGACAGGCCGACCCGGACCTCGCGCCGGAAGGCCGCGACCACGCCGCCCGCGTCGGCGAGCGGCTGGCCTCAGAACGCATCGAAGCGCTGTACGTCACCACGTTGCGGCGCACCGCGCAGACCGCCGCGCCGCTGGCGGAAAAGCTCGGCCTCACCCCGGCCGTCGAGCCGGACCTGCGCGAGATCAACCTCGGCGAATGGGAGAACGGGCTGTTCCGCAAGCACACCGCCGAGGGGCATCCGCTCGCGCGGAAGCTGTGGGAAGAACAGCGGTGGGACGTCCTGCCCGGCGCGGAATCCGACGAGGCGTTCGGCCTGCGGATCCGGGCCGCCATCACCCGCATCGCCGCGGCGCATCCGGACCAGCGGGTCGCGGTGTTCACCCACGGCGGCGTGATCGGCGAGGCGTTCGCGCAGGCGAGCCGCGCGCTGGAGCGGTTCGCGTTCCTGGGCGCGGACAACGGCTCGATCTCGCACCTCGTGGTGCACGGCGAGAACTGGCTGATCCGCGGCTTCAACGACCGGTCTCACTTGGCCGCCCCGCTCGGCTGAGCGCGCTCGTCGCGGCGGACGAACCCCGCCGCGACGAGCTGTACCGTCACCAGCACCGCGATCGCCTCCGCGGCCAGCAGCCCGATGAGCACCAGCACCTGCGTCGTCCCGGCTTGGAGCGGGCTCGCCCCGCCCAGCAGCACGCCGACGTACGCGCCCGGCAAGGTCACCAGGCCGACCGTCCGGGTCTGATCGAGCGCCGGGATCAACGCGTGCCCCGCCGACGGACGGCAGATCTCCAACGCGGCGTGCCGGGGCAGAAATCCCAGCGCCAGAGCGGCTTCGTACTCGCCGTGGCGTTGCTTGAGTTCGTCGAGCGCACGGCGGGCCGCCTGCGAGGTCGCGGTCATCGAGCCGCCGATCACGATCCCTGCGACCGGCACGACGGCAATCGGCTTCGCCGGAACGACGCCCGACCCGAGCACGAGCGCCAGCACCGGAAGCACGCCGGACGCCAGCGAAAGCGCGACCCACCCGATCCGCCGCGGCACCCCGATCCGGCCGGCGGACGTCGCGGCGGCGATGGAGAACATCGCGAGGACGAACAGGCCGGTCAGCCAGCCCGACCGCAGGATCACCGTGATGACCAGCGAAACGAGCGCGAGCTGCCCCACGGCGCGGACAGCCGCGACGAGCACCGCCCGCCCTTGCCCGAGCTGCCCGAACCGGACGACCGCCGCGCCCGCGAGCGCCAGCACCACGAGCACGGCGATCAGCGCGGGCCCGAATCCGATCGCACCGTTCACGGGGGTGATCCTGCCGCAGGCCCGGGTTCGGGGCGGTGAAGCGGGCCGCTTTCGCTCGTCGACGCTGCGGGGCTTCCCGGGCGGGCACGGCGAAGGTTCGCGAGGACAGCTTGGCGTGCTGGCGATTGGACGGGCTCGCTCTGCCACCTGCGCGGCCCGGCGAGCTTGAAGCCGCCCTGGTCACACGCTTCCGCGAGAGCAACTCGGCGCGCTGCAGCCGGGCGGGATCCGTCCCGCCGATGCCTGCGCGGCCCCGGAGAGCTTCACACCGCCCCGATCACGCGCTTCCGCGAGAACAACTTGGCGTGCCGCAAGCAGGCGGGTCCGCTCCGCCGATGCCCCGCGCCCCCGGAGGCCTTCCAACCTGAGTCAGGCGCTGCAGCTGAGCTGCCGCCCCTCCCCGGCCACCGATTTCTCCGCGACCACCTGCCCGTCCACCCGGATCCGGCACAGCAGCGCCCCCGTGCTCTGCGCGACCAGGCTGCTGAACACCGGCTGCTCGGCGGGAGCCTTCCGCTGCACGGTCACCGACCAGGGCAGCCGCACCTCGGCCTGTTGTTCGAGGTCGCCGCCGGTCGCGACGTAGGTGAGGTTGTGCGCGACGTCCTCGCCGGCCAGTTCGTAGACGACCGTGCGGGTCACCTCGCGCACGATCGCGGGTTCGACGGTCACCGACGGCACCGACGCGGCCGGTGCGGGCCGGTCCGGGGTCGCTTTCGGCATGACGTACCACGCGACAGTGACCGCGACGGCGATGACGCCGACCACGACCACCGCGCTTCCGAGCGGCCGCAGCCTGCCCGATTCCCCCCGGGCCGCCGTGGGCCGGGTCGCGCCAGGAACACCCATGGAGAGGTCTTCTCTTCTCGAGCGCACTTCCCGCGAGTGCGACGTCTGGTTCTTCGCCAGACCGTTACACGGCGTTAGCCAACCCGAGAAAATCAGCTCCATTTCACCCTGATGGGGGTAGGGGACGTGCGCGTACGAGCGCGATCACCACGCACGATGCCGATGACGCTCGCGCATCCCCCGGTTGACGCAGGGTGATCAGTCGACGAGCCCGGCGTCGGCCAGCATCCGCAGCACGCGCTGTCCGGCGGGAGGGCAGGCGGCGGCGTCCGCGGCGCGCAGCCAGGCGGCCTCGGCGATCTCCGCCGACGGCTCCGGTTCGCCGGCGTGGTCGGCGGTGTAGCAGGTCATCCGGACGCGGCGGCCGTCGGCGAATCCGTCCGCCTGCTCGTCGAGCAGCGCGAAGAAACGGAAGCTGAGCGGGTCGAGCGCGACGCCCAGTTCCTCGCGGATCTCCCGGCACAGCCCCTCGACGTCGCCCTCCCCCGGTTCGCGCTTGCCGCCGGGGAGATAGAACTTTTCCTTGCCGGTCGTGCGGACGGACAGCAGCCGCCGGTCCCGCACGTGGACCCAGGCCAGGGCATCGATCGGGGTCATGGGCGCCATTTTGTCGTACCCGCGAGGGATGATCGCGGGGTGTACTCGGAAAGCCCGCCGCCGCACTCGCTGCGCCGCCTCGTGCGGTGCCGCTGGGAGTCGGCCGAGCCCGGCCCGAAGCGGATCGTCCCGGACGGCTGCGTGGACCTGGTCGCCGGTGCCGGCCAGGTGTTCGTGGCCGGACCGGACACGACTGCGTGGACGTCGGTGTTCCCGCCCGGCACGCGGCTGCGCGGCCTGCGCTTCCGGCCGGGCGCGGCGGCCGCGATGCTCGGCGTGGGCGCGGACGATCTGCGCGACAGCCGCGTCTCGCTGCCGGACCTGTGGAACCGCCGCGGCGCGGCTCTCGCGGACGAAATCCTCAGCGGCCGCGACCTCGCCGACGCGATGGCCGACATCGCGACGGAGCAGGCAGCTGCCGCGGATCCGGTGGTGGAGCGGATGCTGGCGCACCTCGCCGCCGAGGCTGCCGGGATTCTGGGCCAAGGCGAAGGAGAAGCACCCGCCGCTGGGCAATCGACGCACCCGGGCGTGCGACCGTCATCGAATGCCGCCGACCACTCTGACTGGCCTCCGGCTCAACCGAGCCGAAGCGAACGGCAGGCACGTCGGCTGTTCACCCTCGCGGTCGGCTACGGACCGGCCACCTACCGGCGCATCCTGCGCCTGCAACGAGCCATCGCGTTGGCACCCGCCACCGCAACCCTCGCCGAGCTGGCCGTCGCAGCCGGGTACTCCGATCAGCCGCACCTCACCCGCGAATGCCGCGCGCTCACCGGCCTCACCCCGGGCGCTTACTTCGCCGGGCGCCTCACTCCGCCGCCAAATCCTGTTGGCGCGCAAGGAAATGCGCCGTCTCCACGGTAGCCGGATACAACGCTCGGTAATGCGCGTAAAACTCGTCGTACCGGTCCGCCCGAACCGGATCCGGCTCGATCACCTCGGCAACCGGGTTCCACGCCTCGATATCCGGCTCCAGCCCGATCGCCACCGCCGCCAGGTACGCGTCCCCGAAGCACGCGCCGACAGTTTCCGTCGGAAGATGCTGCGGCGTCCGGGTCACATCGCTGACGATCCCCGTCCACACCCGTCCCTGCGTGCCGCCGCCGACCGCTACCAACCGGCGCGCGGGAGCGCCCATCGCGGAAAGGTTGTGCCGCACCCCGTATGCCGTCCCCTCCAACGCCGCGCGGTACAGCTCCGCCCGGCCGTGCGAGGTGGTCAGCCCGGCGATCAGGCCGCGCGCCAACGGATCCGGCACCGGAGTCCGCTCGCCCGCGAAGTACGGCAGCATCAGCAATCCGCGGCTGCCTGCCGGAACCCGACCGGCCGAAGCGACGAGCTCGGCGAAGTCGCCGTCGAAGAGTTCCCGCAGCCAGTCGGTGATCGCGCCGGACGTCGCCATCCCCGCCGCCAGCGAAAAGCTGCCCGGGAGAACCCCGCGCGTCGCCCACAGCCCGGACACCGGACGGGCCTCGGCGACGGCCTGGACGAGGAACATCGTGGTGCCGTACATGACCATCGTGTCGCCGGGGTCGCGCACCCCCGCGCTGGTCGCCTCGGCCCACGCGTCGATCGTGCCGCAGGTGACCGGCAATCCCGCCGGCAACCCGGTCTCGGCGGCCGCCGCGGCGGTGACGGTGCCGACGACCTCGGTCGGCCAGGCGAGCCGCGGCAGGTCGATCCCCGGCGCGACGAGCGCGGACCAGTCCTCCGCCCAGCCGCCCGCGCGCAGGTCGTACATCGGGTCGCACTGGCTCGCCGAATGGTGGTCGAGCACGTATTCGCCGGTCAGCCGCCGCACGAGGTACGAACTCGCCATCAGGAACTGCCGGGCCCGCGCGGCGACGTCGGATTCGTGCCGGTACAGCCACCGCCACTTCGGGCCGACCGCCTGGCTCGACAGCGCGCTCCCGCAGCGTTCCACAATGGACTCTTCGCCGAGTTCGGCGGTCAGCTCGGCGATTTCCGCACCCGCCCGGGTGTCGACGCCGTAGAGAATCGCCGGGCGCAGCGGACGGCCGTCGGCGTCCGCGGGCAGCAGCACCGGGCCGATGCCGCTCACCGCGAGCCCGGCGGGTTTCTCGCCGCCGGCCAGCAATTCGCGCACCAGCTCGGCGAACCCGGCCCACCACACGGTGTCGGCGTCGTGCTCGAACCAGCCGGGGCGCGGGCGGGAGGTGCTGTGCGGGCGGGCGGCGCGCGCCAGTACAGTGCCGTCCGCACCCACGAGGACGCCTTTCGAACTGGACGTGCCGATGTCGATGCCGAGCAACGGGCCCGGTTGCATCGCAGCACCCCCGGCAATCGGACGGTAAACGATTACCGGGACGGTATTCTGCGGTCACCGGGGTGTCAAGGAAGCCAGGACGAGGAGGCTCGGTGGCCACGATCAGCGACGTCGCCGCCAGGGCGGGCGTCTCGACCGCCACGGTGTCGCGGACCCTGAACGGCAAGTCCACAGTGGACCCGGAGCTGGCCGCCCGGGTGCTCGAGGCCGCCGAGGAGCTCGGCTATCACCCGAACGGACTGGCGAGAAACCTGCGCCGCCAGGAAACCGCGGTGCTCGCGCTGATCATCTCCGACGTCGAGAACCCGTTCTTCACCTCGATCGCGCGCGGGGTCGAGGATCTCGCGCAGGTGTCCGGGTATTCCGTCGTGCTCTGCAATTCCGACGAGAACGAGGACAAGGAGCGCCGGTACCTCGACGTCGCGCTGCAGGAACGCGTCGCGGGCGTGCTGCTCTCCCCCACCGGACCGGCCACGAGCGTCACGCGGCTGCGCAGGCTCGGCATCCCGGTGGTCGCGGTCGACCGGCCGCTGCCCGGCACCGACGGCGACCAGGTGCTCGTCGACACCCGCCGCGCCGCCCGGCAGGCGGCCCGGCACCTCGTCGCGAACGGCTACCGGCGGGTGGCGTGCCTGACCGGGCCGTCCGGCGTGCGCACCGCCGACGACCGGCTGTCGGGCTACCTCGACGCGGTCGGCGAGGAGAACGCGGTCTTCCGCCGCGCCGAATACCGCGCGGAAGGCGCGCGCCACGCCGCCGGGGACCTGCTGGACCAGCCGGAGCCGCCGGACGCGCTGCTGGTCGCCAACAGCACGATGGCGATCGGGGTGCTGGAGGCGCTCGCGGAACGGCGCCTGCGGGCCGGGCGCGACATCGGCATCGTCTCGTTCGACGACGCCCCGTGGACGACGCTCATCGACCCGCCGCTGACGGTCGTCGCGCAGCCGGCGTACGAGATCGGCCGGGTCGCCGCCCAACTGCTGCTGGCCCGCATCGCCGACAGCACCCGCGAGCCGGTCACCACGACCCTGGACGCGCAGCTGATCGACCGGCAGAGCTCGCACCGCTGACCGGACTACCGCGCAACGGCGGCACCCGGCGAACTGCGGCGGGGCCTCGTGCGTGGCAATGCCGGTTAGAACCGGCCTTGCCGCTCACGAGAAGCCGCAGGAGACCGGAGGATGGGACCGGCGTCTGAGACCGTCCGAGGGCGGCGGACGATCCGACGAGCCGGGAAGACCCGGCGAAACCCGCCGAAGACGTCCGAGACGAGAGCGCGATGCGAGGGGAAACGACGTGCCTGGCGGCCCGGCGGAGTTCCGCCGAGCCGCCAGGCACGCCCCACCCCCTGTCCCCCCAGCGTCCGCCGCGGACGGCGGAGCACGGGCCGCACCCGAGGGCGGGAAACCGATTACTCGTTCGCAACGTAAATCGGCGGTCCGGGAGTGTCAAGCACTCGAAAGCCTGGACAAGCCACCCGGTGCGGGGCAGACTGGCCCGAACTCGCCTACCCATCGTGTTGACTTCTGTGCGATGCGTGTCGATCTTTGGTGAATTCACCCACAAAAAGGCGAGAAACCGCACGAACCCGCACACACGCGCTAGGCTGAGCGTATGTCGATAGCGCTGGAGAACGTTCTCGCAAGAGCCGGCCTCAAAGCCGACGCGAACGAGTTTCTCACGCTCGTGGAGGACGCGGCCCGAAGGCTGTCGCCGCCCAACCCCGACCCCTCGCACTACTTCTCCCCCGACCAGCGCGCCGCGCTGACCGACG
Organism: Amycolatopsis sp. VC5-11; assembly: GCF_037034185.1. Lineage (NCBI taxonomy): Bacteria > Bacillati > Actinomycetota > Actinomycetes > Pseudonocardiales > Pseudonocardiaceae > Amycolatopsis > Amycolatopsis sp. VC5-11. The sequence continues at coordinate 66,816 of NZ_JBAGKF010000025.1, forward strand.
CGGGGCTCGACCTGAGCCCGCGCGACGAGGGCGAACCGGACTTCCGCGCGCGCACCGTCGCCGCGCACGCCGTGCTCGCCGATTCCGCGCTTTCGGTCGGCCAGGCCGCCGAGATGCTGAACGTCGACGACAGCCGGATCCGGCACCGCCTCAAGGAAGGCAGGCTCACCGGCTGGAAGGACCAGGGCTGGCGGCTGCCCGCGTGGCAGTTCAACGGCGCGGGCGTGCTGCCCGGCCTCGAAACCGTGCTGCGCGCCGTCCCGGAAGACCAGCCCGCGCTGGTCGTCGCCGCGTTCATGAACACCCCGCAGTCCGACCTGGTGATCAGCGACCGGCCGGCCACGCCGCGGCAGTGGCTGCTCGCCGGCGGCGACCCCGAGCAGGTGGCCCGGCTCGTCGCCACGCTCGGCTCGCCGTTCTGACCCGCTGACCTTCCCCGCCTGCGCGCCGCCCGCCCACCGCGGCGCAGGCCCGCCCCCTGCCCCGACACAGGACGGACGACCTCCCCCGCATGGCCCGGCTCCCCTCGCCTCCGGCGCGGTCTGCTCTGGTCAAGGGGCTGGACCGCAGCCACGACGTGGTTTCGGTGCAGCCCGAGACCCGGCTGGTCCGCATCTTCACCGCACACGGCAACCATCCGCAGCAGTGGAACACCTTCCGCTACACCGGCCCGCTCCCGCACGGCCGGTTCGACCAGCAGCAGCCCGGCCGCGGCGGCCGTCCGGTCACCGACCCGGGCAACGGCGTGCTGTACTTCGGCCTGACCGTGCGCACGAGCGTCGCCGAGGTGTTCCAGACGACCTCGACGGTCGACCGCACGACGCGCGGCCCGCGGCTGGTCGTGGTGCGCCCGACGCGCGTGCTGCGACTGCTCGACCTCACCGGGCTGTGGCCCACCCGGGTCGGCGCGTCGCAGGAGATCTCCAGCGGCCCGAAAAAGATCACCCAGGCGTGGGCGCGGGCGATCCGCGGCGCGATGCCGGACCTCGACGGGCTCTGGTACCGCTCGTCGATGGACGCGGGCAAGCCCTCGTTGTGCCTGTGGGACCCGCCCGCGGGCGCGGCGCTGCCGATCGCCCCGGACGTCCTGCTTCCGCTGGACCATCCGGGGCTCGACGTGCCGCTCGGGCGGGTGTGCGAGGAGCTGAACTACACGCTGCTCAGCTGAGGTGCCGGGACCACCAGGCCAGCACCGCCTCGAACCGCTGCACCCGGTGCCGCGGCTTGCCGGAGCGCGTCAGCTCGTGCCCCTCGCCGGGGAACAGCAGGAACTCCGTCTCGACGCCGGCCTGGCGCAGCGCCACGAACTGCCGCTGCGCCTGCTCCAGCGGGCACCGCCAGTCCTGCTCGGAATGCACGACGGCGAACGGGATCCGCACGTCGGCGGCGTAGCTGAGCGGGCTGCGGCGCCGCTGCTCGTCGGGGTCCGCGCCGACGTAGCCCTCGGTGAAGTAGTAGCCGATGTCGGAGCTGCCCGCGAAGGAGTCCCACGCGTTCACCGCGCGCTCGCTCCACGCCGCGCGGAACCGGTCCGGGTGCTTCGCGGCGACCCAGCTCGTCATGAACCCGCCGTAGGAACCGCCCATGATCCCGGTCCGCGACGCGTCGAGGTCCGGCCGCTCCAGCGCCTTGTCGAGCAGGGCGAGCACGTCGTCGACGTCGACGGTGCCCATGTTGTGCACGACCGAAGTACCGTGCGACTGCCCGTATCCGGCCGATCCGCGCGGGTTGCCGAGCACGACGGCGAACCCGGCCGACGCGTACACCTGCGCCTCGTCGAACACCGTCCATTCCTGCTGGGCGAACGGCCCGCCGTGCACCACGCGCAGCACCGGGTGCGGGCCCTCGCCGTCGGGAAGGACGAGCCAGCCGTGCACCGGGTAGCCGTCCGGCGCGGTCGTTTCGAGCTCCACGACCTCGCAAAGACCCTTGTCCCGCAACGGCTTCGAGTAATCGGTGAGCACGCGCGGGCCGTCTAAGCCGAGCACCACCAGCTCGCCCGCGGTGTCCAAATCGGCCACTACCGCGACAACCGTGTCGCCGTCCGCGGCGAATCCGTGGACCGCCGAATGCCCGGCGTGCAGCACGCGCAAGTCGTCGAGCTTCGTACCGTCGGCATCCGTCGGGATCGCCCGCAGTTCCACCGCACCGCGGTTGCGCACCGCGACCAGGACCTCGTCGCCGAGCGGAAGCGCCGGGCCGGAGCCGGGCTCGACGTCGACGGTCTCCACATCGGTCAGCCGCCGCGGTTTCCCGTCCGGCACGACTGCGTACAGCCCGATGTTGGAAGCGACGACGACACCGTCCTCATGGGACGTGCCGAAGAAGTAGAGCGTGCCGTCCGGCGCGTACACCGGCTGATCGGCGTACCCGGCGCAAGCGGCCAGCACCTCGGGGGCGCCACCGTCGACCGGGAACGCAACGAGGTCGTGCTCGCGCGTTTCCGTCCGGTCGAAGTCGTGCGGCACGGTCACGACCACCCGCTCGCCGTCCGGCGTCCAGACCGGCTGGTTCACGCTGTAGTCGCGCGGCGTCACCGCTTCCGGCTCGCCCTCTTCGAAGGTGTCGAGCACGTACAGCCGCTTGGGCCGGTCGCGCAGGAAGCCGACGTTGTCGATGCGGTAGTCGAGCCGCGTGATCAGCCGCGGCGCCTCGGCGGCGGGCTCCGGCGTGCGCTCGTCGGCGTCCTCGGTGCCGTAGCGGCCCGGCTCGGCTTCCCGCGCGGTGAACGCGAGCCAGCGCGAATCCGGGGCCCACACCGGCGCGTCCGCACCGAGGTGCAGCGACGTGAGCTTCCGCGATTCGCCGCCGTCGACGGGCATCACGTGCACCTGCGGACTGCCTTCCGCGCCCTTCCCGTCGCCGGCGCGCAGGAACGCGACCCACCGGCCGTCCGGCGAGATGGCCGGCGACGAATCGCGCGGACCCTGCGTCCACGGCGATTCGCCGCCGGACAGCGAGATCCGCCGGATCGCGCTGCGGTACTGATCGGTTTCCAGGTCGGGACTGCTCACCGCGGCGAGCAGGAGATCACCGCGCAGCGCGGGACGGCCGGGGACGGCGAGGACTTCGATGTCGGCAGGACGCATGCCGACGACCGTACCCGATCCTTAGCAAGGCAAACGACCTATTTCGCCTCTACCGCCCGGCGTTCGTCGCGCTTGGCCTTCGCCAGGCTCAGCACCGTGGTGACGGTGAGGACCACGACGATCACGCCGAGGGACATCCAGTTGTTGATGTCCAGCCAGTCCGGCGCGAGGTGGTACTCGTGCAGCGCGTGGATCACGAGCTTCGCCCCGATGAAGGCGAGGATCACCGCGAGGCCGTAGCTGAGGTACACGAGCTTCGTGACCAGCCCGCCGAGCAGGAAGTACAGCTGCCGCAGGCCCATCAGCGCGAACGCGTTGGCGGTGAAGACCAGGAACGCCTCCTGGGTGATCCCGAAGATCGCCGGGATGGAGTCCACCGCGAACAGCAGGTCGGCCGAGCCGATCGCGACGATCACCAGCAGCATCGGGGTGATCTTCCGCTTGCCGTCTTCCTTCACCAGGTACTTGTGGCCGCGGTAGTCGTCGGTGACCGGGTAGAGCTTGCGCACCCAGCGGGTGAGCGCGTTCTCGTGGTACTCCTCCTCGTCGCCGTTGCCGCGCAGCATGCTGATCGCGGTCCAGACGAGCACCGCGCCGAAGACGAAGAACACCCACACGAACTGGTTGATCAGCGCCGCGCCGACCGCGATGAACACGCTCCGCATGCCCAGCGCGAGCAGGATCCCGACGAGCAGCACGCGGTGCTGGTGGATCGCGGGCACCTTGAACGAGGTCATGATGATCATGAAGATGAACAGGTTGTCCACGCTCAGCGAGTACTCGGTGATGTACCCGGTGAAGAACTGGACGCCGGGGTCGTGCCCGGCGAAGAACCAGATGCCCGCTCCGAACAGGACGGCGCAGGCGATGTAGAAGATCACCCAGCGAGCGGCCTCGCCGGTGGTCACCTCGTGCGGCTTGTGGTCGACGATCACCAGGTCGATGGCGATCAGCGCGAGCAGCCCGCCGACTGTCGCGAACCACAGCCACAGGGGGACGGTCATCTCTGAAACCTCCGGATAGTGCGCAGCAGCAACTAACCGGAGGTCTCTCCCGCCGGTGCGAAACCGGCCGACGGTGCCGGGGACCTCGGCGAATGACTCGCCGGGTGCACCGTGCTGACGACACCGCCGCGAAGGAATACTCCCCTCACAGCGCGTTCAGTCTGCCGGTTACGGGCTGCGAACGCCAGCCGGGGTTGCCCTCATCACTGGACCGGCCGTGTCTCCTTCGTCACTCCGGGCGTCGAACGGCCGAACCGGCGACTGTCCGGGTTCGCACCTGGACGCCGGAATCAGCCGGTCACGGTGCCAAGCGGGTGAACTGTATTTGATCCGTGTGAGCCCGTGTCACCGTTCTCAGCAAAATCGTCATAACGTCGCGTCGTGCCCCGAATCCCGCTTCCCCGCACCCGCGGCTCCCGGCTCGCTGCCGTCGCCGCCGTGGTGCTGGTCGCCGCTGCCGCGGTGACTGTCTGGGCGACTCGCGACCGCGGTCCCGCGCCGGTCCGCACCCAGGACGCCTTCCTCTCGATGCCGGCCGCACCGGGTTCCCCCGACCAGGTGCGGATCGACACCACCACCTACTACCCCGAACACACGCCCGCGCCCGCCGTGCTGCTCGCGCACGGCTTCGGCGGCGACAAGTCCAGTGTGGACCCGCAGGCGCGCGAACTGGCGCAGCGCGGGTTCGTGGTGCTCGCCTGGTCCGCGCGCGGATTCGGGCACAGCACCGGCAAAATCGGGCTCAACGACCCCGACGGCGAGGTCGCCGACGCGCGCAGGCTGGTCGACCGGCTGGCGGCGAGCCACGACGTGGCGACCGGCTCCGACGGCGCGCCCGAGATCGGCGTGACCGGGGCGTCGTACGGCGGTTCGCTGTCGCTGCTGCTCGCCGGGACCGACCACCGGGTGCGCGCGCTCGCGCCGGTGATCACCTACAACGACCTCGGCCAGGCTCTCGTGCCGAACGCCGCGGCGACGAACGCTCCGTCGGCGAAGACCCCGGCGGCCGGCGCGTTCTCTCCGGACGGCGTCTTCAAGAAGAGCTGGGCGGGCATTTTCTTCTCCGCCGGTTCGGGCGCGGCCGCGGCGAGCACGCCGTCCGCCGAAGCGCCGGAAGCAGGACAGAAGACCAACGACAACGGCAGCACCGCGGGCAACAGCGGCGGCACCGCGCCGCAAGCCGCCGCGCCACCGGCTGGTGCCCGAGCCGAGCGTCCGTCCACGGATCCGTGCGGCCGGTTCACCGCGGCGGTGTGCAAGGCGTACGCGGAACTCGCGACCACCGGCAAGGCCAGCCCGGAGACGGTCGCGCTGCTGCACCGCGTCTCCCCCTCGTCGGTCACCGGCAAGATCACCGCGCCGACGCTGCTCGTCCAGGGCGAGAGCGACACGCTCTTCGGGCTCGACCAATCCGACGCCACCGCGCGGCAGATCACCGCGGCGGGCGGATCGGTGCGCACGATCTGGTACACCGGCGGGCACGACGGCGGCGTCCCCGGACCGCAGCTGCGCGCGAAGATCGGCGACTTCCTGTGGTCGTCGCTCACCGGTCAGGGCGACCCCGGCCACGGATTCAGCTACGACGTCCAAGGCACGTTGCGTGCCAACGGAACCCCGTCGGTGCGCACGGTCAACGCCGCCGCATACCCGGGCCTCAGCGGCGCGGGAACCGAGCGGAAGCAGGTGGCGCTCACCGGACCGGCGCAGCCGATCGTCCGGCCCGCAGGCGCGAACCCGGCCGCAGTGAGCGGAATTCCTGGGCTCAACGGACTCGCGGCGGGCACCTCCCGGCTGGCTCCGCTGTTCAGCAGCGACCCGCCGGGGCAGGCCGCGCAGTTCGGCACCGCGCCGTTCGACAGCCAGGTGCTGCTGTCGGGTTCGAGCACGGTCCGGCTGCAGGTCGCGACCGATCCGGCGCATCCGCAGCCGGAGGCGGTGCTGTTCGCGAAGCTGTACGACGTCGGCCAGGACGGCACCCGCGTGCTGCCCGCGAACGCGGTCGCGCCGTTCCGGGTCACCGGGCTGCCCGCGGACGGCACGCCGGTCGACGTCACGGTGACGCTGCCGGGCGTCGTGCGGCCGATCGACTCCGGGCATTCGCTGCGGCTCGTGGTGGGCACGACGGACCAGGCGTACTCGGTGCCGGCGCAGCCGGGCGTGTTCCGGGTCGGGCTCGCGCCGGGCGCGGCGCTCGCCGTCCCGGTGGTGCCCGGCGCTTCGGTCGGCGCTCCCCTGCCGGTCGGGCAGCTGATCGGCATCGGCGCGACGCTGCTGGTCGCGATCGCGTTCGTCGCGGTCGCGGCGATCCGCCGCCGCCGGGCGCACGACGTCGACCCGGAGCTCGCGGAGACGCCGCTGGTGATCAAGGGGCTGCGCAAGCAGTACGCGGGCGGGTTCACCGCGGTGGCGGACCTGTCGTTCCGCGTCGAACCGGGCCAGGTGCTCGGGCTGCTCGGGCCGAACGGCGCGGGCAAGACGACCACGCTGCGGATGCTGATGGGCCTGATCACGCCGACCGCGGGCGAGATCCGCGTGTTCGGCCACCGGATCGCGCCGGGCGCGCCGGTGCTGTCGCGGATCGGGTCGTTCGTCGAGGGCTCGGGATTCCTGCCGCATCTGTCCGGCAAGGCGAACCTGGAGCTGTACTGGGCGGCGACCGGGCGGCCTGCCGAGAAGGCGCATTTCACCGAGGCGCTGGAGATCGCCGGGCTCGGCGACGCGGTGCACCGGCGGGTGAAGACCTACAGCCAGGGCATGCGGCAGCGGCTCGCGATCGCGCAGGCGATGCTCGGGCTGCCGGAGCTGATGGTGCTCGACGAACCGACCAACGGGCTCGACCCGCCGCAGATCCACCAGATGCGCGAGGTCCTGCAGCGCTACGCCGCCACCGGGCGCACCGTCGTCGTCTCGAGCCATCTCCTGGCCGAGGTCGAGCAGACGTGTTCGCACGTGGTGGTCATGCACCGCGGGAGGCTCGTGGCCTCGGGCGAGGTCGGCGAGCTGGCGGCCTCGAGCGGCGAGGCCACGTTCCGGGTCGACGACTCGGCGGCGGCCGCGGCGACGCTCAAGAGCATCGGCGGGGTGTCGGACATCGAGACCGAGGGCGATCTGGTGCACGCGAACCTCGACGGGATGCCGCGCGCCGACGCGGTCGCGGCGCTCGTGCGCGCCGGGGTCGCGGTCGAGCAGGCCGGGCCGCGCCGCCGGCTCGAAGACGCGTTCCTGCAGCTGGTGGGAGAGGATTCATGAGCGAGGGCAACGGTTCCGGCGGGGTGCACACCGACCCGGCCGCGCTGCAGGAACTGAGCGACCTGGCCACCGCGGAACCGGCCGAGGTCGGCCCGGACGGCGCGGTCGCGGGCTACCGGGCCGACCGGACGCTGCGGCTCGGCGTGGAGCTGAAACGGCAGCTGCGCCGCAGGCGGACCCAGCTGGTGCTGGCGTTCGTCGCGGTGCTGCCGTTCATCCTCGTGGTGGCGTTCCAGATCGGGCAGGCGAATCCGAACCGCCGCACCGGCGGATTCGTGGACCTCGCGACGGCGAGCGCGCCGAACTTCGTGGTGCTCGCGTTCTTCGTGTCCGGCACGTTCCTGCTTCCGATGATCGTCGCGTTGTTCTTCGGCGACACGATCGCGAGCGAATCGTCGTGGTCGAGCCTGAAGTACCTGCTGGCGATCCCGGTGCCGCGGCAGCGGCTGCTGCGGCAGAAGGCCGCGGTGTCCGGGCTGCTGTCCATCGCCGCGCTGGTGCTGCTGCCGGTGGTTTCGCTGCTGGTCGGCATCATCTGGTACGGCGCGGGCGACGCGATCAGCCCCACCGGCGACGCGGTCGGCTTCGGCGACAGCCTGCTGGCGCTGCTGATGTCCACTGTGTACATCGTGGTGCAGCTGGCCTGGGTCGCCGGGCTCGCGCTGCTGCTGAGCGTGTCGACGGAGGCCCCGCTCGGCGCGGTCGGCGGGACGGTGCTGGTGGCGATCCTGTCCCAGATCCTCGACCAGATCACCGCTTTGGAGGGTCTGCGGAACTATCTGCCGACGCATTATTCGTTCGCCTGGATCGACCTGATCTCCACCGACATCGACTGGACGAACCTGGCCAGCGGAGTGCTGTCGTCGGTCATTTACACGACGGTGTTCCTGCTGCTGGCGGGCCGCCGGTTCGCGCGGAAGGACGTCACCAGCTAGGCGGATGTCCGGTACGGTTCGGCGCGTGACGATCCACCTGGAACTCGACGCCGGCGTCGCACTCGTGACCCTCGAACACGGGCGCGGCAACACCCTCGACACCGCCACCTGCAAAGAACTGGTGATCAGACTCGAAGAGGCCGAAGCTGCCGGGGCGCGCGCGGTCGTGCTCACCGGTGCGGGCGACATGTTCTCCGCCGGAGTGGACCTGCTCGCGATCGACGAGGGCGGCGCGCGCTACGTCGGCGATTTCCTGCCCGCGCTGTCGGACGCGTTCCTGGCCGTGTTCGGTTTCCCGCGCCCGGTGGTGGCGGCGGTGAACGGCCACGCGATCGCGGGCGGCATGGTCCTGGCGGCGGCGTGCGACCACCGGATCGCCGCGGACGGCCCCGGCCGCATCGGCGTGACGGAGCTGCTGGTGGGCGTGCCGTTCCCGTTGTCGGCGCTGGAAATCCTGCGCTGCACGTACGGCACGACCCCACTGCCGTCGCTGATCTACAGCGGCGCGACGGTCACCATGGCCGACGCGCTCCCCCGCGGCCTGGTCGACGAGATCGTGCCCGCCGACGAGATGCTCACCCGCGCCCGCGAACTGGCTTCCCGGCTCGGCGAACTGCCCGCGGAGTCCTTCGCGCACACGAAGCAGCAGCTGCGGCAGCCGTACCACCAGCGGATCGCGGAGAACCGCGTGTCCGACGACGCGCAGGTAGAGCGTTTGTGGCGGTCCGAACCGGCACTCGCGGCGGTGAAGGCGTACGTGGAGAAGGTGCTGAAGCACTGACCCTTGCGGCCGTGGTTCGCCGGTGGCGACCGCGGACAGGAGACTTTCTTGCCTCGGCTGTGCCCTCGAACCCATTGCTTCGGGCGCATGTTTCTGTGAAAGTCGATACGAGGGTCCGGGAACCGGGGGTGCCTCAGCTTGGAGCGCACCCCCGGCTGGGGGGCCCGCCCGGCTGATCGCCGTCAGTTCTCCGCTAGCTTGACCAGCTCCAGGTCGGTCTGCGGGAAATCGTCGCCGATGCAGAGCAGCGGTTCCCCGGCGATCATCGCGGCCGCGTAGGTGAGGCAGTCGCCGAAGTTCAGCGCGGCGGGATGCCTGCCCTTGCCATAGCGCAGGTACGCGGTCTGCGCGGTCCGCCAGTGCGCTTCGCCGAACGTGAGGATGTCGAACCGCCGCCGTTGCAGGAACGAAGCCAGCAGCGTGGCTCCCCGCTCGCCTTCCTTGTGCGCCAGCACGATCGAGGTCTCCGCCAGGGTCGGGGCCCCGATCCGGCATTCCTCCGCGCCGCCGATCGCCCGGGCGATCGGCACCGCCAGCGGTTCGGCGCCGATCGCCCGGGCGATCGGCACCGCCAGCGGTTCGCCCATGAGCACCGCCACGATCGCGGAACTGTCGATGATCACACGCCACCCGGCCCGTATCCGAGGATTTCCTCGCGCTCGGCCTTGCTGACCGGCGTGCCCCGGTTCTCCGGGGAAACCTGCGGCCAGATCTCCTCCTGCAGGAAGCGCACGAACTCGTCCGCGTTCCGCTCCGCGCGCCGCTGCGCGACCAGCCGGTCGCGCATGATCCGCAGCGACTCGCGGACCGCGCCGGTTTTGGTGGTGCCGGTCAGCTCGGCCACCTCCGCGGCCAGGCGCTCCGTTTCCGGATCCTTGATGTTCATCGCCATGGTGTAATGGTACCGGAAACGGTGTAATTACTTGATTCCGGCCGCGTCCATCCCCCGCAGTTCCTTCTTCAGGTCGGAGACCTCGTCGCGCAGCCGGGCGGCCAGTTCGAACTGCAGGTCGCGGGCGGCCTGCATCATCTGGTCGGTCATCTGCTGGATCAGGTCGGCCAGTTCGGCGCGCGGCATCGACCCCACGTTCTTGTCGGTGAGCATGCCCGAGCTGCGGACGCGGTCGCCCTGTTCCGGCTTCTTGCCGCGCGAGGCGTTGCGGCCCGAACCGCCTACCGCGACCGCCTCGTCGGAGTCTTCCGCTTCGGTGTAGACGCGGTCGAGGATGTCGGCGATCTTCTTGCGCAGCGGCTGCGGGTCGAGGCCGCGTTCCTCGTTGTAGGCGACCTGCTTGGCGCGGCGGCGGTCGGTCTCGTCGATCGCGTACTTCATCGAGTCGGTGATCTTGTCCGCGTACATGTGGACCTCGCCGGACACGTTCCGCGCCGCGCGGCCGATGGTCTGGATCAGCGAGGTTCCGCTGCGCAGGAAGCCTTCCTTGTCCGCGTCGAGGATCGCGACCAGCGACACCTCGGGCAGGTCGAGGCCCTCGCGCAGCAGGTTGATGCCGACCAGGACGTCGTAGTCGCCCGCGCGCAGCTGGCGCAGCAGCTCGACCCGGCGCAGCGTGTCGACCTCCGAGTGCAGGTACCGGACGCGGATGCCCAGCTCCAGCAGGTAGTCCGTGAGGTCCTCGGCCATCTTCTTGGTGAGCGTGGTGACCAGGACGCGCTCGTCCTTGTCCGCGCGCTCGCGGATCTCGTGCACCAGGTCGTCGATCTGCCCCTCGGTGGGCTTCACGACCACCTTCGGGTCGACCAGGCCGGTGGGCCGGATGACCTGCTCGACGAACTCGCCGCCGGTCTGGCCCATCTCGTACGGGCCCGGCGTCGCCGACAGGTACACCGTCTGCCCGATCCGGTCGGAGAACTCCTCCCAGGTGAGCGGCCGGTTGTCGACCGCGCTGGGCAGCCGGAACCCGTAGTCGACGAGGTTGCGCTTGCGGCTCATGTCGCCCTCGTACATGCCGCCGATCTGCGGCACCGTCTGGTGCGATTCGTCGATGACCAGCAGGAAGTCTTCCGGGAAGTAGTCGATCAGCGTGGCGGGCGCGGAACCCGCGCCGCGGCCGTCGATGTGCCGCGAGTAGTTCTCGATGCCGGAGCAGAAGCCGACCTGGCGCATCATCTCGATGTCGTAGGCGGTGCGCATGCGCAGCCGCTGGGCCTCCAGCAGCTTGCCCTGCTTCTCCAGCTCGGCCAGCCGCTCCTCCAGTTCGGCCTCGATGCCGCGGATCGCCTTCTCCATCCGCTCCGGCCCGGCGACGTAGTGCGTGGCCGGGAAGATCCGGACCTCGTCGACCTCGCGCACGATGTCGCCGGTGAGCGGGTGCAGGTAGTACAGCTTGTCGATCTCGTCGCCGAAGAACTCGACGCGGATCGCCAGCTCCTCGTACGCCGGGATGATCTCCACCGTGTCGCCGCGGACGCGGAACGTGCCGCGCGCGAAGGCGATGTCGTTGCGCGAGTACTGCACGTCGACCAGCGCGCGCAGCAGCACGTCGCGCTCCACCGTGCCGCCGACCTCCAGCTTCGTGGACCGGTCGAGGTACGACTGCGGCGTGCCGAGGCCGTAGATGCAGGACACCGACGCGACCACGATGACGTCGCGGCGCGAGAGCAGGTTCATCGTGGCGGAGTGGCGCAGCCGCTCGACGTCGTCGTTGATCGACGAGTCCTTCTCGATGTAGGTGTCCGTCTGCGCGATGTACGCCTCGGGCTGGTAGTAGTCGTAGTAGCTGACGAAGTATTCGACCGCGTTGTGCGGGAACAGCTCGCGCAGCTCGTTGGCCAGCTGCGCGGCCAGCGTCTTGTTCGGCGCCATCACCAGGGTGGGCCGCTGGACGCGTTCGATCAGCCACGCGGTGGTGGCCGATTTGCCGGTGCCGGTGGCGCCCAGCAGCACGACGTCTTTCTCGCCCGCCTTGATCCGGCGTTCGAGATCGTCGATGGCCGCGGGCTGGTCGCCCGCGGGCTGGTACTCGCTGACGACCTCGAACCGGCCGCCGGCGCGGGGCACCTCGGAGACGGGGCGGAAGTCGGACTGGGCGAGGACGGGGTGTTCGGTTGCGAAAGCCACGGGAACCAGGGTAGGCCGGGGCACCGACAATTTCCGCGACGGCCCCGCTGAGCTGGGGATCTGCCGTCTTCGCGGGCTCCCCGGACGGCGGTGCGGGGAGCCCGCGGACGGCTCAGCAGCTGCAGCAGTCGCACCCGCCGCAGCAATCGCAGTCGCATCCGCCGCAATCGCAGCAGTCGCAGCCGCCGCTGTTCGGTTCGCCGCTCCACGGGCCCGGGTACGGGTCGCGGCAGCAGAACTGGCAGGAGCAGCACATGTACGTCGCGATGGCGCAGCCCGCGAAGAAGTTCCGGCGTTTCGGCGGGACGGCGAACTTCGGCACCCAGCAGCCGCCGCCCTTGCCGTCCAGCGAATCCCCGCCCTCCGGCGGCTCGGGACCGTCCGGACCACCGGGACCACCCGGGCCACCCGGCCCGCCAGGACCGGGAGGACCGCCGGATCCGGGCATGCCCGCAGGTCCGTACCCCGGCACCGGAGCCCCGTAGCCCGGCGGCGGCCCGTACGCGGGCATCCCCGGCTGCCCAGGCCCAGGCACCCCAGGCCCCGGTCCGTAAGGCGACTGCTGCGGCGTCGGCCCCGGCCCGATCCACCCGGGCGGCGGCTGCTGGCCGTGCAGGTGGTGATGCCCGAACGCCCGCCGCACCGCCTGCCGCAGCTCGTGCACCAGCAACGCGTGCACCAACGCCGAATCGGTGAACTCGGCCTCGCGCAACGCCAGCTCGACCCCGAGCACCGCGTCCGAGCACAGCCGGTGGGCCTCGTCCAGCGCGGTTCCCGTGGCCAGCAACGGATTCCAGGACCCGGACGCGGCATCCGCGGCCAGGTCCTCCACCGCGTCGAGCAGGTGGGCCACCCGGCCGAACAGCCGTCCGGCCTCGGCGAGAGGTGCGCGGTTGCGCGGGCGTCCGGCGATCACCGCGGTCTGCGCGAACGCCGCGGACGAAGCCAGCTCAGCCGGTTCGGTCGCCAGCAACGGCGAGTCCCCGGCGCGCATCGCGCGTTCCAGCTCGCCCTGGCGGCCGACCGCTTCGGTCAGGACCGCTGTGTCGAAGCCGATGCCCGCACCGGTCCGGCCGCCCTGCGCGGCCCAGCGTCGGGCGACGAGCCGTGCCGCACCGGCGACCGGGCGCCGGGCGAAAGCGCCGTCCCGGTCGGCGACGTGGTCGTCCACCTTCGCCGAGGCCAGGACCAGCGACACCGCCGCGGCGAGCCGGGCTCCGTCGCCGACCGCGACCGACGCCGGGCGCATCGACCGCAGCGGGCACGGTCCCGCGGCCCGCCGGGGTCCGCTCGGCGTCTGCGCCTCGACCAGCGCCGACACGATCAGCGCGTCGTAGTTCGTCACGACGCGGGCGAACTGCCCGTGCTGGTCGCGCAGCGCGAGGCAGAGGCCGCACAGGTGTGCCATCCAGTCCGCGTGCAGCCGGCCGGCCAGCCGGTGCCGGCAGGGTCTGATGATCCCGAACAAGTGCGCGTCCCCCCAGGAGAACCGAATGACCCGCGAACTTTAGCCCGCCGGCCGGGCTTCCGGCGGAAGTTTCCGGCGATTCTCGCGAAGGGCGCGGGCAAGGCAGGATGGGCGGATGACCGATCTGCACCCGCCCAAGGTCGAGAGGTTCGACCCGGCCGCCCGCGTGAACATCGACAACAAGGGCATCCGCCGCGACGTGGACGAGTTCCGCGAGGAGCCGTTCGGCCTGTACCTGGCGCGCCCGGCGCCGGGGCGGGCGCAGTTCCACTACCTCGAGTCCTGGCTGCTGCCGGGACTCGGGCTGCGGATCACCGACTTCTGGTTCAGCCCCGGCCACGAACGCGACCAGGACTTCTACCTCGACGTCGTGCGCGTGCACCGCGACGGCCCGCGCTGGGTCGCGACCGACCTCTACCTCGACCTCGTGCTCAAGGACAAGATCTCGGTCCGGGTGATCGACACCGACGAACTGCTCGCCGCCGTCGCCGGGAACCTGCTCTCGCAGCAAGACGGCGAGTATGCCCTCGAAGTCGCCTACGCCACCGTCGAGGGCCTCGCCGCGCACGGATACGACCTCGCCGCTTGGCTGTCCACAAAGGACATGACGCTCGGCTGGCGCAGGCATCCCTAACCGGGAACGGGGGATTCCCCTCCCCCGCCCGGCGGTCAGCCGGATTACCCGGGGCGGCTCGCCCGGCCACCATCAGCGGCATGGAACGAACCGCACACCAGGTGACGCTCGACCTCGTCCGCTCGCTGTATCGCGAACACACCGAAGCGTTGCGCGCCGCGAAGGACGCTCAGCGGGCGCACCGCAAGGCGCATCCGGCGATGAAGACGCAACTGGACGACGTCGAAGCGGAGATCACCTACCTGCTCCTGCGGCACCTGCGCCCGGAGAAAGTCGTGGAGATCGGTTCGCTGCACGGGTGGTCGACGAGCTGGATCCTCCGCGCGCTGGCGGACAACGGCACCGGCAAGCTGACCACGATCGACCTCATCGGCAACGCCACCAAGACCGTCCCGCACGCGCTGGCGAAGGGCCGCTGGGAGTTCCGCCAGGGCGACGCGCGCACCCTCGCCGGCACGGTGCTGTCCGATGTGGACTATCTCTTCATCGACGCTGACCACGGCGCGCGCTTCGCGAGGTGGTACCTCTCCGACGTCTTCCCGAAAATCGACGCCGCGGTGAGCGTGCACGACGTGTTCCACCGCGCCACCCCGCTGCCGTTCACCGAAGGCACCGAAGTGGTGCGCTGGCTGGAAAAATCGCAGACCCCGTACTTCACCGCGGCACGCGCCCGCGCGAAACACGCGTACGCTTGCCTCAACGAACTCAGGCGCGAACTCGGCGTCGACAGCGCCGTGCACACCGGGCGCGACAACCCGATGATCTACTTCCGCATCCACCGATCGGTGGATGCGCGGCGGACAGCCGGTGGACCGGAAGTCGCGCCGTTCCGCTGATCCGATCGGCGGCTCCGGCCGGGATTCTCGAAGGCAGCAACCGCTGCGATTCGAGAGGGGACTCCCAGGCAATGCCGGTCATCGAGGTGCGGAACCTCCATAAACGCTATCGCCAGAAGACCGCCGTGGAAGACGTTTCGTTCACCGTCGAGCAGGGCGAGATCTTCGGGATCCTCGGCCCGAACGGCGCGGGCAAGACCACCACGGTGGAATGCGTCGAGGGCCTGCGCTCCCCCGACGGCGGCACCGTTTCGGTGCTCGGGCTCGATCCGCGGCGCGACGTCCGCGAACTGCGCCAGCGCCTCGGCGTCCAATTGCAGGAAAGCCGGCTGCCCGACCGGTTGCGCGTCCGCGAGGTGCTCGACCTGTTCGCCGCGATGTACCGCACGCCGGCCGATCCGGCGCGGCTGATGGGCATGCTCGGGCTCACCGAACAGCGGAACACCTTCTACCGCAAGCTTTCCGGCGGCCAGCAGCAGCGCGTGTCGATCGCGCTCGCGCTGATCGGCAGCCCCGAGGTGGTGGTGCTCGACGAACTGACCACCGGTCTCGACCCGCAGGCCCGCCGCGACACCTGGGACCTCGTCGAAGCCGTCCGCGCGGAAGGCGTGACGGTCGTGCTCGTCACGCACTTCATGGAGGAGGCGGAACGGCTGTGCGACCGGATCGCGGTGATCGACGCCGGGCGCGTCGTCGCGACCGACACCCCGGCGGGGCTGGTCGGCCGGGTCGGCGGGGAGCAGCGCATCCGGTTCCGCCCGTCCGCGCCGGTGGACCCGCAGGCGCTGACCGGGCTGCCGAGCGTGCGGAAGGTCGAGCGGAACGGCGCGCACCTCGTGGTGACCGGAGGCGACGGCGCACTGCAGGCGGTGACGTCGTTCCTCGCCCGCACCGGCGTCGTCGCGGGGGATCTGCGGGTGGAGCAGGCCAGCCTCGACGACGCGTTCGTCGCGCTGACCGGCCGGAAACTGGACTGAGGGGGACCTGGAAATGCTCTCGAAGCTGACCGTCGCCGAGGCGAAGATCTTCCTCCGCGACCCGGGCGCGCCCGCCGCGGTGCTCGGGATCCCGCTGGCGCTGCTGCTGGTGTTCGGGCTGATGCCGGGGTCGCGCGAGCCGAGCGCCCAGTACGGCGGCGAGTCGCCGCTGGCCACGGTGATCGCGCCGATGGCGGTGGCGCTCCTGCTCGGCATGCTCGCGGTGTACATGCTGCCGGCCGCGATGGCCTCGCACCGGGAGAAGGGGGTGCTGAAGCGGCTGGCCGCCAGCCCGATGCCGCCGTCGCGGCTGCTCGCCGCGCAACTGCTGGTGAACCTCGCCAGCGCCGTGGTCGCGATCGTGCTCGTCGTGGGGGTGGGCACGATCGCGCTCGGCATGGCCCTGCCGAAGAATCCGGGCGGCTTCCTCGCGGTCACCCTGCTCGGCGCGGTGTCGCTGTTCTCGATGGGCACGCTGCTCGCCGCGTTCGTCCCGAGCGCCCGCGCGGCGAACGGGATCGGCGCGGCGGTGTTCTTCCCGATGCTCGCGCTCGGCGGCGTCTGGGTGCCGAAGGAGCAACTGTCCCCGGTGCTGCAGCACATCGCTGACGTCCTGCCGCTCGGGGCGACGCTCGGCAGCCTGCGCGACACCGCCGCCGGACACGCACCGCACTTGCTGCCGATGGTGGCCCTCGCGGTGTTCGCCGTCGTGTGCTCGACGCTCGCCGCCCGATTCTTCCGCTGGGAGTGAGCGCGATGACCACGACACAGGAAGAAGCCACGACAGCCCGCTCGGTCGCGCCGTTCGCCCGGACGCCGGTGTTCGGCATCGCCGCGCTGATGGCGGTGCCGATGGCGCTCACCGCGAACAACTACGGCTACTTCGGCGACGAGCTGTACTTCCTCGCCGCCGGACGGCATCTGGCCTGGGGTTACGTGGACCAGCCGCCGCTGCTGCCGCTGCTCGCCCGCGCGATGGACGCGATCGCGCCGGATTCGCTGTTCGTCCTGCGGCTCCCGGCGATGCTGGCGATGCTCGCCGGCGTCGTGTTCGCCGCGCTCGTCGCCCGCGAACTCGGCGGGCGCGCCCGCGCGCAGGCGATCACCGCCGCGACCTTCGCCGCCTGCACCCAGTTCGTCGCCAGCGGCCACTACCTGGCGACCTCGACGCTCGACCCGTTCCTCTGGACCGTCCTGCTCTGGCTGCTCGTCCGCTGGATCCGGACCCGGCGCGACGGCCTGCTGCTGTGGGCCGGGATCGTCACCGCGTTCGCGTTGTACGTGAAGTTCCTGATCGGCGGCTTCTGGATCGTCGCCGGGATCGCGCTGCTGATCTGCGGCCCGCGCGACCTGCTGCGCCGCCCGCTGCTGTGGGCCGGGGCCGCGATCGCCGCGCTGGCGCTGGTGCCGACGCTCGTGTGGCAGGCCCAGCACGGCTGGCCGCAGCTGGGCATGGGCGCGGCGATCTCGCACGAGGTCGGCCAGTCCTGGGGCGGGCGGCTCACCTGGATCCCGCAGGTGCTGCTGCTCGCCGGCGTCCCGATCGGGCTCGTGCTGCTCGGCTACGGCCTGTGGCGGCTGCTGCGTTCGCCGCGGTTCCGTTCCTACCGCTTCCTCGCCTGGACGACGCTCGCGCTGGCCGTGGTGTTCATCGCGGTGAACGGCCGTTCGTACTACATCGCGGGCATGTTCGTGCCGTGCTGGGCGGTCGCGGCGGTGGAGCTCGAGAACGGGCAGGCGGCGCGGTGGTGGCGCTGGATCCCGACGTGGCCGGTCTTCGTGCTTTCCGCGCTGCTGATGCTGCCCGCCGCGCTGCCGGTGTGGCCGCACTCCTGGGTCGAGAAGAACCCGTCGCTGCCGACGCCCGCCTTCTCCTTCGGTGAGGTCGGCTGGCCGGAAGCGGCGCAGTCGGTCGCCAAGGCGTTCCGCGGCGTGCCCGACCCGGCACACACCGCGATCGTCGGCGAGACCTACTGGACGGCGAGCGCGCTCGACCGCTACGGCCCCGACCTGGGCCTGCCCGCGCCGACCAGCCCGAACCGCGGGTACGCGACGCTGGCCGTCCCGCCCGATTCGGCGCGCGACGTCCTGTTCGTCGGGGCCGATCCCCGGCCGTTGCTCGGGCGCTTCGCCCACCTCGAGCCGGTCGGCACGGTCACGACCGGGAACGCGAAGCCGAGTGTGCTCGACGGCACCCCGATGTGGCTGGCCACGGCGCGGCTGCGGCCGTGGGCGGAAATCTGGCCCGAGCTGGCGAACACCGGGACTTGACCGGCGGCACCCGCAGTGGGACGGCGGACGGCCTCGCCCGTAGGGTGCGGGCGAGGCCAGCCCCCGATTCGCCGACAGGGAGCAGGATGGATGCCGTGACCACGGCCACCGCACCGAGCACGCCCGGCCGCGCGCTCGCCGGGTTCGCCCGGCGGCCGGTCTTCCTGCTCGCCGCGGGGACCGCCGCCGTACTCCTCGCCACCGCCGGCCGCTACGGCTACTTCGGCGACGAGCTGTACTTCCTCGCCGCGGGCAAGCACCTCGCGTGGGGCTACGCGGACCAGCCGCCCGTGCTGCCGTTCCTCGCCTGGCTGGCGAACTCGGTCGCGCCGGGCTCGCTCGTCGTGTTCCGGATCCCGGCGATCCTGGCGACCGCCGCGGGCGTGGTGTTCACCGCGCTCATCGCCCGCGAAATGGGCGGCGAACGCAAGGCGCAGACCCGCGCCGCCGCGGCGTACGCGATCTGCGGGCAGTTCGTCGGCAGCGGCCACTACCTCGCGACGTCCACTGTGGACCCGCTGCTGTGGACGATCGTGCTGTGGCTGCTGGTGCGCTGGATCCGCACCCGCGACGACAACCTGCTGCTGTGGCTCGGCGTCGCGACGGCGGTCGGGCTCAACGTGAAGTTCCTGATCGGCGGGTTCTGGGCGGTCACCGCGATCACCGCGCTCGTCTTCGGGCCGCGGGACCTGTTGCGCCGCCCCAAACTGTGGGCAGGCGCGGCGATCGCCGCGGTCGCGTGCGTGCCGACCTTGCTGTGGCAAGCCGCGAACGGCTGGCCGCAGCTGGGCATGGGCGACGCGGTGTCGCGCGAGGTCGAGGAAGCGGGCGGCCGGGCGATGTTCGTGCCCGCGCTGCTCGCCGGAGCCGGTCTGGTCATCGGCGCGCTGGGCGTGCTGTACGGGCTGGCTGTGCTGATCGGCAGCGCCCGGCTGCGCGCGTACCGGTTCCTCGGCTGGACCGCGCTCGGCGTCTTCGCGATCTTCCTGATCGGCAACGGCCGGTTCTATTACGCCGCGGGCACTTTCGGCATCCTGTGGGCAGCCGCCGCGGTGCACCTGCAGGACCGGCGGCCCGCGTTGTGGTGGCGCTGGGTTCCGACGTGGCCGCTGTTCGTCCTCTCCGCGCTCTACAGCCTGCCCTACGCGCTCCCGGTGTGGCCCGAGCAGTGGCTGGTCGAGCATCCGACCGCGCCGCGCCCGGCGTACGCGATGGAGGAATACGGCTGGCCGGACCTGGCCGCGTCCGTCGCCAAGCAGTACCGCGCGCTGCCGTCGGAGGAACGGACCCGCACCGCGCTCGTCACCGGCGGGTACTGGCAAGCCGGCGCGCTCGGCCGCTACGGGCCGGAGCAGGGCTTGCCCGAGGCGTACAGCGCGAGCCGCGGCTTCTGGTACTTCGGCCGCCCGAACGACAACGCCGACACCGTGCTGTTCGTCGGCCGCGAACCGGCGAAGCTGGCCGCGCACTTCCGGTCCGCGCGCGTCGTCGGCGAGGTCGACAACCGGCTCGGCGTCCCGAATTCCAGCCGGCACATGCCGATCTGGCTGCTCGAGGGCCGGATCGGCTCCTGGGCCGGGATCTGGCCGCAGCTGAAGGACCTCAAGGCGTGAGGCTCGAAGACCTCCGGGGGGTCAAACTCGACTGGCGGGGCTCGCTGACGCCTCCGGCGGTGGGGTGGAAAGAAAGGACGCCGGTGCGGTGGCACCGGTGGTTCAGCCAGGCCGAGACCGTGCTCGCGTGGCTCCTGCTGGCGGTCTCCGTCCTGCTCACCGTGCTGGGCAGCGGCCGGACGAGCGACTACCGGACGACCACCCTGCTGATCGCCGCCGGCGCCGCGGTCTGGCTGCTGTTGACGACCGTCGTGCTCAGCCCGAAGCTCCGCGATCACCCGGTGACCGCCGCGGCGGCGTTCGCCGGGGTCGTCACGTTCGGCGCGATCCTCGAAGCGCGCGAAACGTACTTCGTCATCTTCATGATCTACGCGTTCTTCGCCGCCATGCGGATGAAGCCGATGGTGCTGGCCGTGCTCGGCATCGGCGTCACGTCGCTGCTGATCAACACCATGACGCTCGGCGGGCCGATCCACGCCCTGTCGGTCTCGCCGGGGATCTGGATCGCGCTGGTGACTGTGCAGACCGCGGCGATCAGCGGCGGCGGCGCGGTCTTCGCCGCCGTGGGCAGGCAGAACGCCGAACGCAAGCGGATGCTCGACCAGCTGGCTGCGGCCGAGGCGGAGAACCGCGGGCTGCAGCGGCAACTGCTCACGCAGGCGCGCGAAGCGGGCGTGCTCGACGAGCGGCAGCGGCTGAGCCAGGAAATCCACGACACGCTCGCGCAGGGATTCACCGGGATCATCACCCAGCTCGAAGCCGCCGCCCAGGCCCGCGGCGACACGGCCGAATGGGAACGCCACCTCGTCGCGGCCACCCAGCTCGCGCGGGAAAACCTCACTGCGGCCCGGCGTTCGGTCGCCGCGCTGCGCCCGGAACCGCTCGAAACCGCGACGCTGCCCGAAGCGCTGGGCGAGGTCGCGCGGCTGTGGAGCGAACGTACCGGCGTGCCCGCGGAATTCTCGACCACCGGGACCGCCGTCCCGCTGCATCCGGAGCTGGAAGCCAGCCTGCTGCGGATCACCCAGGAAGCACTGTCCAATGTGGCCAAACACGCGCGGGCCAGCCGAGCCGGGATCACCCTGTCGTACATGGGCGACGAGGTGACTCTCGACGCGCGCGACGACGGCGTCGGCTTCGATCCCGCGCACCCGCCCGCGCCGCCGTCGGCGGAAGGCGGGCACGGCCTGCCCGGCATGCGGCGGCGCGCCGAACGCCTCGCCGGCACCCTGCACGTCGAGTCCGAACCGGGCGGCGGCACCGCGATCTCGGCGCGCCTGCCCGCGATCCCGGCTGCGACACTGGATCCGACCGAGGGGGCCCCATGACCATCACCCTGCTCATCGCCGACGACCACCCGATCGTCCGGGACGGGCTGCGCGGCATCTTCACCGGCGAGCGCGGCTTCGAGGTGCTGGGCGAGGCCGCGCACGGAGCCGAGGCGGTCACGCTCGCCGAGGCCCTTCGCCCGGACGTCGTGCTGATGGACCTGCGGATGCCCGGAACCGACGGCGTCGCCGCGATCACCGAACTCGCCCGCCTCGGCAACCCGGCGCGCGTGCTCGTGCTGACCACGTACGACACGGATTCCGACGTGCTGCCCGCGATCGAAGCGGGCGCGACCGGCTACCTGCTGAAGGATTCGCCGCGCGAGGAACTGTTCCGCGCCGTCCGCGCCGCCGCCCGCGGCGAGGCAGTCCTCTCCCCCGCGGTCGCGAGCCGGATCATGGGCCAGATGCGCGCACCGGCCCAGGAACCGTTGTCGCAGCGGGAAATCGAGGTGCTGAACCTCGTCGCGCGCGGGTCGACGAACAAGGAAGCGGCGAAGAAGCTGTTCATCAGCGAGGCAACCGTGAAGACGCACCTGCTGCACGCGTACGCGAAGCTCGGCGTGAAGGACCGGGCGGCCGCGGTGGCGGTGGCTTTCGAGCGCGGGTTGATCGGGTCTTAGCCCCAGGTTCGCCGTCGCGGTACTCGCCAAGACGATGCGGAGCGCACTGCTGAGAAGCCCCGATGCGGCATTGGGTGCATGCAGCTCACTGAACGCCACATTGGGTGCATCTGACGCACCCAATGCCACATTGGGGTGCTTTCAGCTCCACAGTTCGCTGCTGCGGGACGCCACCTGGGCCACCGCCGCAGCCACGAACTCCTTGCCCGGCAACGGATCCAGCTTCCGGCCGTCCCGGAGCCGAGGCGCGATCAGCCCCTCGTCAGCCTCCCGCGGGCCGAGCACCGCCTGGTACGGCACCAGCCGCCGGTCACGGATCCGCGCGCCCAGGCTCCCCCGGTCCGCCGGAACGACCTCGGCGCGCAACCCGGCGTCCATCGCCTCCTCCGCGACCGCTTTGGCCGCCGCAAGTTCCGCGTCGCCAACCGGAAGCACCGCCACCTGCACCGGTGCCAGCCACGGCGGGAACGCACCGCCGTGTTCCTCGATCAGTTGTGCCAGCACGCGTTCCAGGCTGCCGAGCACCGCGCGGTGCACCAGTACCGGCCGGTGCGCGCGGCCGTCCGGGCCGACGTATTCGAGCCCGAACTGCTCCGGCTGGTGCAGGTCGACCTGCACGGTGGACAGGGTCGATTCGCGGCCGGAGCTGTCGGCGATCTGGATGTCGATCTTCGGGCCGTAGAACGCGGCTTCGCCGGGACCGCGTTCGTACTCGATGCCGTCGAGCGCGTCGATAAGCACCTCGGCTGCCTGCTCCCACGCGTCGGCTGCACCGGCGTACTTGCCGCGGTTGTCCGGCAAGGAAAGGCGGTAGCGCGCGGGTTTCAAGCCAAGGTCCCGGTACACGCGGCGGATCAGCGCGAGCGCACCCCGCACCTCCGCGCCGACCTGCTCGGGAAGGCAGAAAATGTGCGCGTCGTTCAACTGGATCGCCCGCACCCGGCTGAGCCCGCCGAGGACGCCGGACAGTTCGGCGCGGTACATCCCGCCGAGTTCGGCCAGCCGCAGCGGCAGTTCGCGGTGGCTGCGGGCGCGGGAACGGTAGATCAGCGCGTGGTGCGGGCACAGGCTCGGCCGCAGCACGACCTGCTCGCCGCCGAGGTCCATGGGCGGGAACATGTCGTCGCGGTAATGCGCCCAGTGGCCGGAAAGCTCGTACAGCTCGCGTTTCCCCAGCACCGGCGACGCCACGTGCCGGTAGCCGGCCCGGCGTTCGATCTCGCGGACGTACTCCTCCAGCACGTGCCGCACGGCGGCGCCGTCGGGCAGCAGATACGGCAGTCCCGCCCCGATCAGCGGGTCGCTGCCGAACAGGCCGAGTTCGCGGCCGAGTTTGCGGTGGTCGGGCATGGCGGTCTCCTCACGGAAGGCGAGGCGAGCGCACGACGAAGCCCGGGGCGCTCGCCCCGGGCTCGAATGGCAGTGTTCAGCGCGCCGGGACGGGATCCGGCGTCGTCGTGGACTGGGCGCGCTTCATGCCGCGAACGGTAACCCGCACCCGGCGGATCCGCATCCGGTTTTCCGGCTCAGGGCTTCCAGCCGCTTTGCCCGGCCCACTTCTCCGCGCGCACGAACGCCTCGTTGACCCAGCCCTGCTTCTCTTCCGCGTACTGCTCGACCGTGCCGTCCGCGGAGTGCTTGCGCGCCAGTTCTTCCTTCACCTGGGCGTAGCTGTCGCGCTCGTCCGGGTGCGCGCGGATCCAGTCGCGGAACAGCAGCGCGAGCCGCCACGCCGGGGTTTCGGTGGACC
The DNA here is from genome assembly GCF_037034185.1 of Amycolatopsis sp. VC5-11. Lineage (NCBI taxonomy): Bacteria > Bacillati > Actinomycetota > Actinomycetes > Pseudonocardiales > Pseudonocardiaceae > Amycolatopsis > Amycolatopsis sp. VC5-11. The sequence continues at coordinate 90,453 of NZ_JBAGKF010000025.1, forward strand.
GGACGTGCAGGTTGACCGGCCGCTTCGGGTCGGCGCTCTGGTGGAACCGCTTGAGCCACTTCCCGTCGCCGCCCTGCGGGTCGTCCCACCATTCGCCTTCGCGGCGCGGGAAACCGGCGTCGGCGAGCGCCTCGGCGAGCGCGTCCGCATCGTCCAAAGAGGACACTGTGAGCTGCAGGTCGAGGACGTCCTTGGCGGGCAGGCCCGGCACCGCGGTGGACCCGATGTGGTCCGCGCGCACCAGCCGCGAACCCGCGATCTGCCGCAGCCGCGCCAGCCGGCGTTCGGCCTGCAGCGGCCAGCTCGAGTCGTACGGCGAGATCACCGGCGAGGCGGGCGGACGCGGTTTGCGCAGCCGGAGGTTCGCCTCGAACGGCACCAGGCGGTCCGCCCACAACGCGTCCACTTCGGCGAGCACGACGTCCGGCGTTCCGCCGTTGTCGAGCCAGACGTCCGCGACGGCACGCCGCTGTTCCTCCGCGGCCTGCGCCCGGATCCGCGCCCGCGCGTCGGTCTCGGGCATGCCGCGCACCTCGACCAGCCGGCGCACGCGCACCTCCACCGGCGCGTCGACCACCAGCACCAGGTGATACGCGGGCGCGAGGTCGTTCTCCACGAGCAGCGGCACGTCGTGCACCACCACCGCGTCGTCCGCCGCCGCGGCCATCAGCTCGCCGGTGCGCTGCCCGACCAGCGGATGCACGATCGAGTTCAGCCGCCTGCGCGATTCGTCGTCCGCGAACGCGCGCGCGGCGAGCGCGGGACGGTCCAGCGAACCGTCCTCGGCGAGGATTTCCCCGCCGAACGCCTCGGCCAGCGCGGCCAGCCCGGGCGTGCCCGGCTCGACGACCTCGCGCGCGATGCGGTCGGAGTCGATGACGACGGCCCCGTGTTCGGCCAGCCGGTTCGCCACCGTCGACTTCCCAGCACCGATCCCGCCCGTCAGGCCCACTCGCAGCATGGCCACACCCTACTGTGCCGATTGTCGGCCATCCGACCACCGCCACGGCCGAACGACTTCGCCGCACCGAGGGGTCGCTCCGCTCGTGGCCGGACGAGCAACGCGCCCCGCCGTCACCCGCTCAGGCGACACCGGACCCCCTGCACGTGCAATCGCACACGTACCCGCACACCCTCCGCGCAAACGCAAGCACTTTTTCGGGCGTAGCCGAACTGATGTGGGTGACACGCCGCGTGCTTGCGCTGTTTTCGCGGGTCGAGTGCGTACCGTGCGCGGCGGAAGGGTCGCCCACACGGAGGAACAATGGCGGAGAAGCACGTCGGGAAGCACCGGCTCGGCACCCCGGGTCTGGTGCACTGCGTCTCCTATCGCCAGGTCTCGGACGCACTAGCGGAGTACCGGCGCACGTGGTTCAGCGCGCTGCTCGTGCCCGCGAAGCACAGCCTGGCCGGCCTCCGCCGCCGCGCCCGCGAAGCCGCGCTCGAACGTGCTTGGGTCCCCTCGGTTTCGCTGGAACGCGCCTGACCCGCCGCTCTCACGACAGGGTCCGCGAGGTACCGACGAAGGACGTCAACCTCGGCGCAATACGGCGAGTACGTGAGGGGAACCCTGAGGGACTCTGATTCCCTCAGGGTGGCCCTCACGGACGAACCTCGCTCACGCCACCCGCGTCAGCCTTGCGGACACGCTTCAGCTGCGCCCGCAAGGCTCTGCTTGAGTCCTCGGCGTTGGTGCTGAAGTCCGTGGTCAGACCGCGTGGGTTTCGATCGCGATCTCGTGGCTCAGCGTGCGGTGCACCGGGCATTTGTCCGCGATCTCCAGCAGCCGCGCGCGCTGGGCGTCGTCGAGGTCGCCTTCCAGGGAGATTTCCCGGGTGATCCGGCTGATCAGCCCGACCTCGGTCTCGCAGCGTTCGCAGTCGCGGGCGTGCACGCGGTCGTGCCGGAGCCGGACGGTCGTGCGGGTCAGCGGGATCCCCTTGCGGTCGGCGTACATCCGCAGCGTCATCGAGGTGCAGGTGCCGAGCGCGGACAGCAGCAGGTCGTACGGCGTGGGACCGGCGTCCGCACCGCCCGCGCTCTCCGGTTCGTCGGCGAGGAATTCGTGGCCCGCGGTCGTGACGCGCTGTGCATAGCGGCCGCTCCCGGCATCGGTGACGACGACAATGCCGGGTTCCGGCTGGGTCATGGGGAGGGATTCCTTCTGCTCGGCACCGCCCGCCCGGTCCGGGCGGTCGCTTGTGGACGGTCCGGGAACGACGTTCCCAAGAAGCCGTGAATATCGTATCTTCTGCTTGCGAGAAGCGGACGCGCTTCCCGCGGAGCACGGGCAAAAGGGGGTGGGAGATGGCCACCCGGCATCTCTCGACACGGCCGGCGGAGCAGCACAACCGCGGCCGGTTCCTCGACGCGGCTTTGACCGTCCTCAGCGAACGAGGCGTCGCCGGATTGACCGTGCGCGCGGTGGCGGAACAAGCCGGGGCGTCCACGATCACGGTGTACACGCGCTTCGGCGGCCGCACCGGCCTGCTGGACGCCTTGTACGAACGGGCTTTCGACCTGCTGGGCGAGGAACTGCGCACCGTTCCGCAGGACGACGGGATCGCCGAACTGGTCGAGGTCGCCCTCGCCTACCGCCGATTCGCCCTGGAGAGCCCGGCCCGCTACGGCCTGATGTTCGAGCGCTCGGTGCACGACTACGACCCCGACCCGGCGCTGCGGTCGGGAGTGCTGCGCACGAGTTTCGCCGAGTTCGTCGCGAAAATCGACCGGGTCTGCCCGCCGGACGTCGTCGCGCAGGAATGCGGCTACCTGCTCTGGACCTCGATGCACGGACTGGTGAGCGTCGAGCTGACGATCCGCTCGCAAAGCCCGCTCGACGACTGGTTCCTCAGCTCGGACGAATCCGCGCACGAAACCATCTACCGCCGGGGAGTCCACGCGACGATCGACGGGCTCGGGCTGCGCAACTGACCCGCGCCCGGTGCGTCGAGCCGCGGAGAACGGCTCGGCCGTCCGCGACCCGGTGTTCGAGCCTTCGGTGCACGAGTACGCCCCCGACCCACGCTGCGGTCGAAGTGTGCTGCACAGAAGTTTCGCCGCGAGAACCGACCGGTTCTGCCCGCGCGACTGGCTCTCAGGCCCGGCGAATCCGCACACGAACCACCTACCGCCCCGGCGCCCACGCGACGCTCGACGGGCTCGGGCTGCGCAACTGACCCGCGCCCGGTGCGTCGAGCCTCGGAGAACAGCCCGGGCAGACGCCCGCGACCCGGTGTTCGAGCCTTCGGCGCACGACAACGCCTCCGGGCCCGCGCTGCGGTCGGGATGTGCCGCGCACGAGGTTTCGCCGATTTCGCCGCGAGGCCCAACGTCGTCCCGCACCACTGCGGCCAGCCCCCAAGACCCGGAAAAACAATTCGGCCCCGGTCCACCAGGACCGGGGCCGAACTTGTCAGAGACTCAGCGAGTCAGTCGCTCACGCGCCGCCCGACAGCTTCTCGCGCAGGGCCGCGAGCTGCTCGTCGCTGGCGAGCGTGCCGCCGCTCTTCGCCTCGACCGGGGCGGACGAGGTGTAGCTCTGGTCGCCGCCCTCGATGCCGGTGGCGGCGTCGGCAGCGGCTTCGGCGTCGGCCTCGGCGGCCTTCTTGACCTGGGCCATGTGCGCCTCGTAGCGCGTGTGGGCCTCGGCGTACTGCCGCTCCCACTCCTCGCGCTGCTTGTCGAAGCCTTCCTGCCACTCCTGCGTGTCCGGGTCGAAGCCTTCGGGGTAGATGTAGTTGCCCTCGGCGTCGTACTCGGCGGCCATGCCGTACTGGGTGGGGTCGAACTCGGTCTCCGGCGTGACGCCCTCGTTCGCCTGCTTCAGCGACAGCGAGATGCGGCGGCGCTCGAGGTCGATGTCGATGACCTTGACCATGACGTCGCCGTTGACCTGGACGACCTGCTCCGGGATCTCCACGTGGCGCTCGGCCAGCTCGGAGATGTGCACCAGGCCCTCGATGCCCTCTTCGACGCGCACGAACGCACCGAACGGAACCAGCTTGGTGACCTTGCCCGGCACGATCTGGCCGATCGCGTGGGTGCGGGCGAACTGGCGCCACGGGTCTTCCTGGGTCGCCTTCAGCGACAGCGAGACGCGCTCGCGGTCCATGTCGACGTCCAGGACCTCGACCGTGACCTCCTGGCCGACCTCGACGACCTCGGACGGGTGGTCGATGTGCTTCCAGGACAGCTCGGAGACGTGCACCAGGCCGTCGACGCCGCCCAGGTCCACGAAGGCGCCGAAGTTGACGATGGAGGACACGACGCCCTTGCGGACCTGGCCCTTGGCGAGCGCGTTGAGGAACTCGCTGCGCACCTCGGACTGGGTCTGCTCGAGGTAGGCGCGGCGGGACAGGACCACGTTGTTGCGGTTCTTGTCCAGCTCGATGATCTTCGCCTCGAGCTCGCGGCCCACGTAGGGCTGCAGGTCGCGCACCCGGCGCATCTCGACCAGCGACGCGGGCAGGAAGCCGCGCAGGCCGATGTCCAGGATGAGGCCGCCCTTGACGACCTCGATGACGGTGCCCTTGACGGGCTCGTCCTTCTCCTTGAGCTCCTCGATCGTGCCCCAGGCGCGCTCGTACTGCGCGCGCTTCTTGGACAGGATCAGACGGCCTTCCTTGTCCTCCTTCTGGAGAACGAGGGCTTCGACCTCATCGCCGACGGCGACAACCTCGGCCGGGTCGACATCGTGCTTGATGGACAGCTCGCGCGAGGGGATGACGCCCTCGGTCTTGTACCCGATGTCGAGCAGGACCTCGTCGCGGTCGACCTTGACGATGGTGCCCTCGACGATGTCCCCATCGTTGAAGTACTTGATCGTCTTGTCGATAGCCGCGAGGAAGTCTTCCTCCGACCCGATGTCGTTGATGGCGACCTGCGGGGCCCCGGTCGGGGCGGTCGGGGCGGTGGCGGTGTCGGTGGTCATTAGGCGGGTTGCTCCGGTGGATGGGTGTCGTAGGTGGATGTGAAGTTGGCTACCGGCAGTGCACGCGGCGGGCTCGCAACCGGCATGCGACGACCCTGCTCAAACGTCCGGCGACCAAACGTTCCACCAGTGAACGACCGCGGCATGACCCGCTGACGATGCGCGGCCCCGGTGGGTAGTCACCCAGGCAGCGCGAACCCCACTGCGCTAACACGTATCGTACGCGGGCCTGTCCGGGGGACACAATCAGGGTCGCCCTCGGCTCCCGGTACCTTCCTCGCAACGTTTCCGCCGGTCCGGGCATTCCCCGCGCCCAGCCGGCCGCACCCGGGAGAGGAGACCGGCATGCCCGAGCCCGCCGCGGCCCCGGCGGACCGCCACGCGAGCGCCGAGGAACGGCTCGGCACGGTCGGCGTCGCCCATCGCGAAGTCGCCGGGAACGAGGCGGAAGCGGCGAATCTGGCCTGGTGGGACGCGGATGCCGACGACTACCAGGCTACCCACGGCGGATTCCTCGGCGACGCCGATTTCGTCTGGTGCCCGGAGGGCGTGCGCGAGGAAGACGCGCGGCTGCTCGGCGACGTGCGCGGCAAGCGGGTGCTCGAAGTCGGCTGCGGACAGGCCGCGTGCTCGCGCTGGCTCGCCGCCGCCGGGGCCGAGCCGGTCGCCACCGATCTGTCCGGCGGCATGCTCCGGCACGCCCGCGAAGGGAACGCCCGCACCGGCGCGGCGGTCCCCCTCGTGCAGGCGAACGCCGAGCGGCTTCCGTTCGCCGCGGCGAGTTTCGACATCGCGTGCTCCGCGTTCGGCGCGCTCCCCTTCGTGCCGTCGCTGGAGACCGTGTTCGGCGAGGTGCGCCGGGTGCTGCGCCCCGGCGCGCCGTGGGTGTTCTCGGTGACCCACCCGATGCGGTGGATCTTCCCGGACGATCCCGGGCCGCAGGGGCTCACCGCGACCCAGCCGTACTTCGACCGCACGCCGTACGTCGAGGTCGACGACGACGGCACCGCGACGTACGTCGAATACCACCGCACGCTCGGCGACTACGTGCGCGCGCTCGCCGCGTCGGGCTTCGCGCTCGAGGACCTCGTCGAACCGGAATGGCCGGCGGGCCACACGCGCACCTGGGGCCAGTGGAGCCCGCTGCGCGGCAGGCTTTTCCCCGGCACCGCGATCTTCCGCACGCGCCGCGACTGACCGGCTACGCTGCGGCGGTGAGCTCCGCAGGCCGATTCGCCGAACTCGACCCGCTCCTGCCGCCGCCCGTCCCGCTCGCGGGCGGCGAGCGGCTGCGCGCGGTGACGGCGTCCGGCACGCGGGTTTCCGCGATGCTCCAGCGCTACCGGCACGGTCCGGGCGACGCTCCCCTGCTCTGGTCGGCGGCCGAGGTGTGGCAGCTGTTCCCGGATCCGGAAACCGCGGGCACCGAAGCGTTCGACGCGCTGCTCGGCGCGCTTCGGTCCCAAGTGGACACTGAAGCGCCGGGCGCCGATTCGGCGTGCGTGGTCAACTGGCCGAGCCGCGACGCCGAGGCCATCCGGGCTTTTCTCGACCACGGGCTCGTTCCGCTGGCCGCACTGGCGGTTCGCCCCGCCGTCGCGCCGGAAGAAACCGCCGCGGACGCGTCGATCCGCCTCGCCGGACCCGACGACTACCCGGCGGCGCTGGCGCTGTGCACGGCGACCTTCGACTACACCGGCCTTGTCGCGCACCGGAAACGCGAGCAGACCGCGGAACTGCTCGGCCCAGCGCTGCGCCGCGCGCTCGGCGAGAAAGCGACCTGGCTCGCCGAGGCCGACGGCGAAGTGGCGGCGCTCGCGCAATGCGACTGGGTGGAATCCGCGCCCGGGAACGAGGCCGCCGAGCTGCTGCCGACCGGGCGCTGGGGGTACGTGAACAACGTCGTCACCGCCCCGGGCAGCCGCGGCCGCGGGATCGGCCGCGCGCTGATGGCCCGCGCGCACCGCGAGCTGCTGAACCAGGGCGCGACCGGCACCTACCTCTATTACAACCCGACCAATCCCCTGTCGTCGGTGTTCTGGCACCGGCAGGGCTACCGGCCGCTGTGGACGTCCTGGGAGGCACACCCAGCGTGGGCCTTGCGCTGAGGCCGCCGCTCTTTGGTGTGACGTCCGGCGAGCCGCCTTGCCGACCTCGCCAGGTCAGGTCTAACTTTTGAACTGACTAGTCAGTTCAAAATCCGTGGAGTGTGTCCAGTGCAGGTCCGTGCCGACCGGGTGTCCCTGAAGGGTCCCCACGGCCCCTTGTTGCCGCCTACCTCGCTCACCGTCGAGGAGGGCTGCCTCACCGTCGTGCACGGCGAACCGGGCGTCGGCATCACCGCGCTGGCGCTCGCGCTGGCCGGACGGTTGAAGCCGACCACCGGGACCGTGACCGCCGAACCCGAGGGCGACCTGCGGCGGCTCGTGGCCGTCGTGGACTCGCCGGGAGTCAGCGAGCCGGACGAAGCCTTGTCGCTGCGCATCGTCGCCGGCGAAGAACTGGCGCTCGCACACCGTCCTTCCAGCAAGGATGCTGTCACAGCCTGGCTCTCCCAGCACGACGCGGCTCCGTACGCCGACAGCCGGTTCGAGAATCTCGAGCCCGCGCTGCGCATCCGGCTGCTCGCCGCGCTGGCCGCCGAACGCGACGGCGTGCGCGTGCTCGTCCTCGACGCGCCCGACCGGCACACCAGCAACGTCGAGACCTGGGCCGCGGTCGCGAAGGAGCACGCCGCCCGCGGGTTCGCGGTGGCCGTGCTGGCCGCGACGACGCCCGAGTCGGCGCTCCCCTGCCCGCCCGCCAAGGTCGGCGAGGCCGTACAGCCGGACCCGGTCCGGCTGTACGCCCCGCCGGAACCCGCCGAGGCCGAGCAGACCCGGCAGCTCCCGGACACCGCCGAACTGACCGCCGAAACCGAGAACTCCGAGGGAGACCGGGCATGACCACCCCCCACAAGCGGGCCGGCGGACTGAACGCGTTCCGGATCGCGCGCAACGAGCTGCGCAGGCTGTCCACCGGGACCCTGCCGAAGCTCGCCATGTTCGCGCTCGTGATGGTGCCGCTGCTGTACGCGTCGTTCTACCTCTACGCGAACTACGACCCGTACGGCCGCCTCGACAAGCTGCCGGCCGCGGTGTTCACCGAGGACGCCGGCGCGAAGGACTCCGGCGGGGCCGAGCGCAACGTCGGCCGCGAGGTGACCGACGAACTGGTGAAGTCCGGCACCTTCCAGTGGCACCAAGTGTCCGAAAAGGACGCCCGGGACGGCGTGCGCGACGACAAGTACTCGTTCGCCATCGGCATCCCGCACGACTTCTCGAAGGCGCTGCTGTCGTCCGGCAATTTCGAGCCGGAGCAGGCGACCATCACGCTCACCACCAACGACGCCAACAACTACCTGTCCGGCACCATCGCGAAACAGGTGGCCGACCAGGTCCGCAAGACGATCGCGGAGAAGGTGGGCAGCGAGGCGGCGGACAAGTTCCTCGTCGGCTTCTCCACCATCTACGGCAAGATCTCCGAAGCGACCGACGGGGCCAAGCAGCTGGCCGACGGCGCGGCGAAACTCCAGACCGGGCAACATCAACTGTCCGACGGCGCGGGCCAGCTCGCCACCGGGTCGAGCAGTCTCGCGACCGGGCTGGGCACGCTCAAATCGAGCACCGCGCAGCTGCCGAGCCAGACGCAGAAGCTCGCCGACGGGGCGGGCCAGGTGGCCGACGGCAACCAGAAGGTGGCGAACGCGGGCTCGCTGGCCGCGTCCGCCTCGTCCGACGTGATGGGCCGGATCGACAGCTACCGCGGCCAGCTGGCCGCGAAGCTGCAGGAATCCGGGATGTCGGAGGATCTCAAGAACGCGATCCTGGCCGACTACGACAAGCTGCGCACGGACGCGAACCAGGCGAACGGGAAGATCCAGTCCGCCAACGGCGACCTGCAGAAGCTCTCCAGCGGCGCCCGGCAGGTGTCCGACGGGGCGCACCAGCTCGCGTCGGCCTCGCCGCAGCTGGCCAACGGGATCGCGCAGGCGTCCGACGGCGCGAACCAGCTGCGCGACGGCGCGGCGAAGCTCAACGGCGGCGAGAAGACCGCCGTCACCGGCACCGACCAGCTCGCCGACGGTTCGGCGAAGCTGCGCGACGGGCTCGCCGCCGGGCTGAAGCAGATCCCGAACCCGGACGACCCGACCCGGACCGCCACCGCGAACACGATCGCCGACCCGGTCGCGGTCACGTCGAACGGCGTCGCGTCCGCGGGCACCTACGGCGCCGGGCTCGCGCCGTTCTTCATCTCGCTGGCCACCTGGATCGGCGCGTTCGTGCTGTTCCTGCTGATCCGCCCGCTGTCGACGCGCGCCCTCACCGCCGGCGCGTCGCCGCTGCGGGTGGCGCTCGGCGGCTGGCTGTCCTCGGCCGTGCTGGGGCTGGGGCAGGTGATCGTGCTGTTCGCCGCGGTGACCTGGCTGGTCGGCATCCACGTGGCGCATCCGCTGGGCGCGATCGGCTTCGCCTGTCTGGTGTCGCTGGCTTTCACGTCGATCGTGCACGCGCTGAACGCGCTCTTCGGCGCGGTCGGCAAGTTCCTCGGGCTCGTGCTGCTGGTGCTGCAGCTGGTGAGCGCGGGCGGCACGTTCCCGTGGCAGACCATTCCGGACGCGCTCTATCCGCTGCACATCGTGCTGCCCATGGGCTATGCCATCGACGGGTTCCGGCACCTGCTGTATTCCGGCGCGTCGCTGCAGATCCTCGGTGACGTAGGGGTGCTGGTCGCGTACCTCGTCGGCGGGATCCTGCTGTCCACTCTCGCGGCGCGCAAACACCGGGTGTGGTCGGTCTCGGCGCTCAAGCCCGAGCTGAGCCTGTGAGGGAAACGACCAAACGGAAGCTCTTCGAGGCCACCTTGCGGCTGTCGGCCAGTCGCGGATTGGTCGGGCTGACTGTTGACGACATCGCGGCTGAGGCCGGGGTCGCCAAGGGGACCGTTTACTACAACTTCGGGTCCAAGGACGGGCTCGTCGACTCGCTGCTCCGGTTCGGCGTGGATTTGCTCGCCGGGCGGTTGCGGGCTGCCGGGTCGGACGACGATCCGTTGGCGGTGATCGAGGCTCAGGTGGATACGACGCTGGAGTTCATCGCGGAGTATCCGGGGTTTTCGCAGATCGTGGTCAGCGAGTTGTGGCATACGCCGGGGCGGTGGCACGACACGTTGGCGTTGCTGCGGGAAGAGTTGATCGCTGTCGTGAAGGCGCAGCTGGAGCGGTTGGACGCGGCTGGGCGGTTGCCGGAGGGGCTGGACATCGCTACGGCCGCGGCCGGGTTGTTCGGGACGATGCTCGTGGTGGCGTTGGATTGGCAGGTTTTCCATCCGGCGCGGGATCGGGCGGATGTGCTGGGGTCGGTGATGTTGCTGATTCGCGGGGTCAAGAGGTGAAGCTCGGGGGGTGGCCTTTCCTGGGCGACGTGGTGGGGCCCGGCGTTCGGTGCCGGGCCCCTGGGGGTTAGTGGCAGTTGGCGCAGCAGCCGCAGCCCTTGCCGGTGCAGGCGGAGCAGCATCCGTGCCGCAGGACGGTCTGGAACAGGCGTTTGATCATTGCTCGGTCCTTCCGGGTTGGTTCTTCCTGCGTGGGTCACGCTAAGTGGGGTCGTGGTTACTGGGGTACCGCTGACTGGGCTTGGGGGCGGGTGAATCCTCCCTCGGGGTGTCTCGGCTCGTCGCCTGGCGGCGACATCGCGCCACTTGCTTGCGTGGGGCACCCCGAAGCTTGATTGTGCTGACGGTCTGAGGGTGCTTGTCAAGGCGGGAAAGATGCCTTGACAAGCACCCTCAGACCGCAGGAGAGCTTCGTATCGGGGTGCGGGGGTGGTGTGGGTGCACCGACAGTTGGGTGCATCGGTGGCGGTTTCGTTCGTGGCGGGGCTAGCGCCCCAATGTGGCATTGGGTGCATGCGACGCACCCAATGTGGCGTTCGTTGCGTCTGACGCACCCAATGCCGCATTGGGGCGCATCGCGGGCGGGTGGGGCGCTGGCGGGTGGGGCGTGAAGGGCTCCTTGAGGGAATCCACGTCCGTGAAGGAGCCCTTCACGGACCGGCGAACGGTCGTGAGGGCCACCCTGGGGGAATCAGAGTCAATGAGGGTTCCCCTCACGGCTTCACTGTCCACAGGGGACGTTGAGCCAGTCTGCGTTGGGGATGCTTTTTCTCGTGTCTTCTAGGCGGGTCAGCAACGGTTCCAGTTGGGTGGGGTCTGCGGTGTATTCGAGGATTGCTCGGTAGAAGGCGCCGGTCATGGTTTTGGGCATTAGGTCGGAGGCGTCGAAGCAGACGGGTTTTCCTGAGGTGAGGGTGTCGGCGACCTTGCGGCGCACTGGGTCGCGGTAGACGTTCTTCGCGACAGCGGTTCCTGCGGAGAAGGCGGTCGCGTTGGGGTTGCCTGCCCAGATTTGCTGGGCTTCCGGCGAGACCAGGAACTCCAGGAACTGGCGGGCTTGCGGGGTGTCGGCGAACATCGCGGCCAGGTCCGCCGAAACCTCTGACGCGCCGGAGCCGGGGAACGGGAAGAAGTCGTAGTCGGTTCCCGGTTGCGGGCGGGGGCCGGCCGGGGTGTGCAGGTGCATGGTTTGGTAGCTGCCCATCGCGAACGAACCCTGGTGTTCCATTCGGCAGCCTGGCGGGTCGGCGAAGAGGGGGCGGGCTGCGTCTCGGAAGTCGGTGAGCAGGGCGGAGGGGGAGCCGCCTTGGATGCCGCCGGGGTGTACTGCCAGGGTGCCCCAGTCTTGGAACGCTTTGCGTACTGGGTCTGAGGTCCACGGGAGAGTTCCGGCGGACCATTGGCGGTAGATCTCCGGGCCTGCGGAGTGCAGCAGGATGTCTTCGATCCAGTCGGTGCCGGGCCAGCCGGAGGTGGGAGGGGCGGCTAAGCCTAGGCACCAAGGGGTGTTCTGGCTGTTCGCCAGGGTTACCAGCTGCGGCCAGGTGGTGGGTTTCGGGCCCGGCAGGGTTGCTGGGCGGTACCAGATCGCGCTTTTGAGGTCGGCCTTCACCGCGACGGAGTAGAGCTTTCCGGTGCCGAGGCGTTGCAGGTTGACCCATTGCCTGCCGTAGAAGGATTCGGCTTGGGGTTCCAGGAAGTCGAGGGGTTTGATTTCCTGGCGGCGGGCGTAGTCGGCCAAGAGGCCGGGGCTGGACAGGACTGCGATGTCGGGGGCGGCGCCTTGCTGGACGTCGGCGGCCAGGACCTGCTCTACCGCGCGCGTGCCTTGATAGTGGACTTCGATGCCGGTCTTCGCTTCGAAGCGTTGCTTGACCTGGTTGAAGGCGGCTTCCTCGCCTTCGGTCCAGACGCCGATCACCTGCAGCGTGTTGCTGCCTGCGGCGACTCCGCACGCCGACGAAGCCGCTACCAGCGCGGCGGCGGCCAGCAGGAGCAAGTTCTTCCACAGTGGACGGTTCATGGGCGGTACCGGTATTCGTCGATCCTTCGGTACAAGCCGACGACGGTCAGGGCTCCGGCGAGGATCAGGGCGGCCGGGACCAGCACTGACAGGCCGCCGGATTCGGTGGCTGCGGTTCCGGCGGACGTCACGGCGCGGGCGGCGGACGTGATGGCGTTCTGCGCTGGAGCGGTGGTCGAGGCGGAGAGGGTTTGGCGGCGGAAATCGTCCACAGTGGACCCGCAGCCGGGTGGGCCGCAGCGTTGGTACAGGAGGGCGGCTAAGCGGGCGTGGCCGTCGGCGTCGGCGGCTTCGATGCTTTTCTCTCGGACGGCGACTGCTTCGTCCACGCTGCTGCGCACGGTATCGAGGCGTCCGGCGAGGGCGGCGGCCAGCAGCAGACCCGCGACGACGCCCAGTCCTAGGGCGGTCGCGCCCAGCAGGGGCAGGTTCAAGCGGCGGCGGAAGCGTTGGCGGAGGAAGACCTGCGTCGACACCAGCAGGGCGAGCAGGACGAGCGGCGGCAGGAGCCAGAGGATCAGCGGGCCCGCGCTCATCCTCGTGCCGGAGATCTGGGTGTCCAGGGCGGCGCGTTCGTCTTTTTGCAGTTTGCCCAGCAGGTCGAGGACGTTGTCGGGGCCGTGCAGCAGCAGCGAGGCATACCAGAGGTCGGCCAGCCCGACCAGTTCCCCGCCGGGTTGCCGGAAGTGCGCGTCCGCTTGGCCCATGGCGCCGGAGTACGACGCGACCAGGCCTTCGACGGTTTGCAGGGTTCCGGTGCCAGGCTCGCCTGCCTGGTTGAACTCCGCGACGCGCGCGAGGCTTTGGCTCGCCGACGCCATCCGGTTTTCGTACTCCTGTCCTGGACCGGCCAGTTTCGCTTCGCCGGAAGCGAAACTGGCGATGGCGGCGGCGTCGGCGGACACGAGGGCGTCCCGCGCGGCCGCGACCTCGAGGATCGCCCGGCTGGTCGCGGACGAGATCTGGTCGGCTGTCCGGACCACGCCGCTCACCGCGAGGTACGACGTGACCAGCGCGAGCACGGTCCCGGCCAGCAGCACTGCCCGGATCCGCACGAGCGCTTGTCGTGTCCGCAGCGTCACGCGGCACCTCCGTCGAACCGTTCGCCGCACTCCTCGCAGAATCGCGCGTCGCACGGGTTCGGGTTTCCGCACTGCAGGCAGATCGCCGGTTCGGCGTCCGGAACGGGCACGGCGCGGGTGTCGCGAGGTTCGCCGCCGACGTTCGAGACCGTGGAGACCAGCAGGTTGAGCAGTTCGCTGCGGGTGACCTCGGGGCGCAGGCGCACGTCGTCGCCGTCCGTTTCGACTACCCGGGCGAGCCGGCGCAGCACCTCCGTGTTGCCGGTCCGCGTGGCGATTTCGACGGCCTGGCCCCATTCCCGCGCCGCTCTGGCGTGGTCGCCCGCGGCGTAGGCCTCGTCGGCGTTGACCAGTGCCTCGCTCAACTCGGCGTGCATGGTGTAGCGGCGCACCTTCGGGTCGACCAGTGTCGGTGCGACCGGGTCGCGGGTCCAGTGCGCCAGAACGGGCACCGCCGAATCCGGTGAGCCGTCGACCTCGACCCAGGCGAGCATCCGGTCGGAGCCGTATTCCGGTGGAGCGTCTGCCGAAACCTCGACCGCGAGCTGGAATTCCCGGGTCTCGCCGGCGCTCCAGGAGCCGAGGGAGAGGACCGTTTTCCGGTCGCCGTCGGGGACGCAGCGCGAGGTCAGGTCGTATTCGCTCGGCCAGACCTGTTTCACGAACCGGAGCGTGGTCTGCTCGGTGACGCCGATCCGCAGCCGCGCCGACGGGATGACCTTGGCGAGCGCCGCGGCCATCAGTGCGCGGAAGTCGTCGACCAGGTCTTCGTCGCGCACCACCGAGTCGACGGAACCGCGCAGCACCCGGCCGATCTCGACCAGCTCGGCGCGTTGCCAGCCGTCGCCGATTCCCCTTGCGTCACAGACGAATTGGCCTTCACAGGCGTCCAGCTCGCGACGCAGTGCCTCCGGAGATTGCGACTGGTTGTTCCCATCGGTCAACAGGATCGCGTGGCGCACTGCATCCGGCACCGAAGCGAACAGGTGCCTTGCGCACTCCAGCCAGGTGCCCATCGCGGTGCCGCCGACCGCGACGAACCGCTCCACTGCGGCGACTGCGGCTGCCCGCGTTTCGTTCGACGCGACCGCGAGACCGAACTCCGCCGGATACGCCAGGTCGGCGCGCTCGGTGCCGCGGACGACGGCGAAAGCGACGCCGTCCGGGAGGGCCCAGATCGCCGCGGCTGCGGCCCGGCGCGCGGCGGCGATCTTCGTGGGCGGGTAGCGCATCGAGGTCGAGCAGTCGACCAGAAGCACTTCCGCGCCCGGCGGACGAAAAGCGGCGTCGCCGTCGGCGCGCGCGGAAACGGTGACCACGGCCTGCATCGCGGTGTCGCCTTCGCCGAGGTAGCGGTTCTGATGGACCTCGACGTCCCAACCCTTGCTCATCCCTCGCCCCTTCGCCGCCTACACCCAGGTCGTCGGCCTCGTCTCGTTCGCGCGGTCGACCAAAGCGTCGTGGTACTCCGCCGAACCCGCCCGGCGCGCGATCCGCCGGTACGACTGCTCCACCAGCAGCCGAAGCCCGTGCTCGTCGAGCCGTTCGCCGAGCACCGGGCCCGGCGGCATCCCGCGCATCCCGGCCAGGTAGCACCGCAGCGCGCTCTCGCGGACCTCTGCGGTGAGCCGATCCGCGGTGTCGCGGTCCACTTCCAGCGCGGACAGCCGGTCGATCGCCTCGGCCAGGTCCTCGATGTCGGGCAGGGCGTCGCCCACCGGCAGGATGCCCG
This sequence comes from Amycolatopsis sp. VC5-11, assembly GCF_037034185.1. Taxonomy (NCBI): domain Bacteria; kingdom Bacillati; phylum Actinomycetota; class Actinomycetes; order Pseudonocardiales; family Pseudonocardiaceae; genus Amycolatopsis; species Amycolatopsis sp. VC5-11. The sequence continues at coordinate 105,656 of NZ_JBAGKF010000025.1, forward strand.
CGCGCACGCGGATTCCGGCGATCCGGGCCGCCTCGTCGTGCCGCGAGTACTCCGGGACCTGGTCCAGCAGTTCCACCGCGGCCGTGCGCTCGTCCAGCTGCAGATGCCCGCGAGCCAGCCCGAAAACGGCGTTGACCTGCAGATGGTCGCGCACCCACAGCGCGTCGTAGTAGCGCGCCGCCTTCTTCGGGCCGCCGCAGTGCTCCGCGCACAGGCCGAGCGCGAGCTTCGGCGTCTCCTCCCCCGGGATGTCGCGGTGGACGCGCTCGAACCAGGTCTGCGCGGTCTCCACGGCACCGGCGGCGAGCGCGACCAGCCCGCGATGCCAGGCGATCCGCCAGTCGTGCTTCGCCCGGGCACCGAGCAGTTTCTCGGCCGCGTCCACTCGTCGCGAGGCTTGCTCCGTGCCGGTTGAGTCCATTTCGGACAGTTCGATCCAGGCCCGGCAGCGGCGCAGCTCGACCTCGACCGTCGAGTCCGCGCGTTCGAGTTTCTTCAGCAGCCGAGCGGGATCCGGTGCGCGGACGGTGCGCAGGAAGGTGACCGCCGGATCGTGCGGATCCTCGTGCGGCACCGGCAATCCGAGCGCGATGTCGAGCGGTGCGGGCAGCGCGCCGAGCGGGCCCGCGGTGCGCCAGGCGCGACGCACCCACTCCCCGACCGGCCGCGGCTGGCCGAGCCCGGCGTCCAGCAGTACCGCCGCCTCGGTGAACAGGGTGGAGATCGACGGGCGCGACTGACGATCGCGCAGCGAAAGGATCTCGTGCAGGACGCCGTCGAGTTGCACGAGCATTTCGCCGGTGGTGGCGAACCGGTGCTCGTACGGCCCGGTCGCGCGGTCGAGCACCTGGGTGAAGGATTCGACGCCGAGCGCGATCCGTTTGTCGGCCGGACGCGGCCAGCCGTCGCTGCAGCGGAACAGGTCGCGCAGCGTCGCGCCGACGGTGTGGATGTCCGAGCGCACGGTGAGGCCGTGCTCGTCCAGTTCGGTCGCGCCGATCTGGAACCGCGGGTTGCCGACGATCGGGCTGGTCTGGTCGCCGATCTTGCGGATCGCGCCGAAATCGATCAGCTTGACCCGCTTCTCGCCGTGGATCACGTTCTGCGGGCTCAGATCGCAGTACAGCAGCCCCTGTTCGTGCAGGTAGCCGAGCGCGGTGAGGATCTCCCGGCCGTACGCCACGACGTGTTCGACCAGGAGTTTGCCCTCGGGCCCGTCGAGCATCGCGCGGCCGCGCCGCATCACCTCCGCGAGCGGGAGGCCGTCGACGAACTCCATGACGATGTAGCGCGCGTCCGGCCCGCCGTGCGGATCGGGATGCGTGGCGACGTCGTGGATCCGGACGATGTTCGGGTGGTCGAGCGAGGTCAGCACCTGGCTCTCGGTCTCGGCGATCCGCACCGCGGCTTCGTCGCCGGTGTTGAGCAGGCCTTTCAGCGCGACGTACTGCTTCAGCCGCAGGTCGGTGCCGAGGTAGACGTACCCGAGCCCGCCGCGGGCGATGCAGCCGTGCACCTGGTAGCGGCCGTCGACCACGTCGTCCGGAAACAGCTTGGGAGAGAAGGAAAACGGCGTCCCGCACTGCGAGCAGAAGCCTTCGGTGCGCGCGGGACGGCCACCCGCCGAGCGGCCGACCGGCGCGCCGCAACCGCGTTTGCCGCAGTACCGTTCGTCCTCGGCGACGTGCGGATCGGCGAGGACGCGCCCGGCGATGTCCGGCAGGACGACTACCGGGAGCGGGATGTAGTCGTCGCCGGTGCCGTGCCCGGCGGTCTGCTGCTCCCGCGTGACGACGGTGTCGGCGATCCGGCTCGCGCCCGGAGCGGGGATGACGAGCGTCGCGTCGGCTTTCGGCGGCGGCTTCTTCGGCTCGGATCCCGGCGCCCAGCCGCATTTCGCGCAGAACCCGGCGCGACTGATCGTGCCGGAGCAGTTCAGGCGGGCGCAGGCGGTCATCGATTCCCCTTGCGCACCGCGGCACCGAACGCCTCGACGGCCGCCGCGGCCTCCTCCGGATCGCACGCGCCGTCGTACAGCAGATGCCAAGCGTTGGCGTACAACGAATCCAGCAGCGGATCCTCCACCCGGCCAGCTGCGCGGGCGCGCTCTCCGTAACCGTCGAGACGAAACCTCAACTCGGTACGGCGGTCATGTGCCGCGTCCAGCCGATCGCGTGCGCTTTTCGCCGCGGCCAGATCGGCGGCCACCACCCCGGCGACCTCCTCGACGTGTCGTTCCGCCCACGCGACCTCACCGAGATCGGCGGCTTCCTGCAACCGGCTCACCGCGCCACGCCGGCGACGCACTCGCGGCGGCGGAATGTCGCTCACCGCGAACCGCGGGGCCAATTCGGAGAGGTGTTCCTCGATCGCGGCGAGTTCGTCGATCTGCTTGTCCAGCGCGGAAATCCGGCGCGCCAACCCGTCCGGGCGCGCTCCGTTCCGGCGCGACCGCAACTCCGTCAGCCCCGGCGACGACTCGCGGCGGAACCCGAGCGCGAGCCGGATCCCCAGCCCCGCGGCGCGGTCCGCGAGCGGCGCGAGCACCTCGCCGATCAGCTGTTCCGGCTCGGCCGCGTCGTCGATCGCGTTCACCACCACCGTGCGGCCGACGCCCGAATGCGTCACCCCGTTGTCCAGCGTGAGGTCAAGCCGCTCGGCGAGCCGCTGCCGCACCTGAGCCGAGGTCTTGCCCGCCGCGTCCACCGCGAGGTCGACGCTTCCCGCCGGCGGCAAGGTTTCCTTGGCCAGGGTGTCGCGCAGTGCGTTCGCCGCCGCCGAACGCTCCCGGTCGGCAAGCACCACCGCGAGATCCAGCGCGGCGGCCTTCGCGGACCCGGCCTCGCCGGTCACGACGATCCACACGCCACGCCCCTCGCCGAACCAGCCCACGACCTCGCGCGCGAACTGCGGGTCGTAGGCGACCCGGTCGAGTTCGCGGCCGAAGGTCTGGTCGACGGCCGGGCTCCCCCGCCCCCACCGGTCCGCGCCGAGGTAGCCGAGAATCGTCTCGACCGGGATCATCCACGCGACCCGCTCGCCCTCGGCCTGGTAGCGGGACACGACCATGCCGACCACGCGGCCGGTCTCCTCGTCGAGCACGGCGGTGCCGCTGAACCCGCCGGTGATCGGCTGGTCGTCGTTCTTCCGGCCCAGCTGCACCCATTCGCATCCGGGCCCGCCCTCGCCGGCGAGCTCGCCGAACGTCCACAGCCCCTCGTCCGCGCCTTCCGGAAACCCGTAGGCGCGCACGGCCTGCCCGTCGGACAACGGCATCCGGTACAACGGCGCGCCCTTGGCTCCCGGCACCCGCTCGGCCAGCCGCAGCACGGCGATGTCGCCGCGCTCGTCCGGCCCCGGCGGCACCCACGCCCCCGGCACGACGCGGCCGGAACCGACCGGGGTGCCGGGCAGCCCGACGAAATCGACCAGGACGTCCGCGTCCGGCCCGCCCGCCCGCTCGACGACGTGCGCGCAGGTGAGCACATGGTCCTCGTCGAGCATGGTGCCTGCCCCGCGGATCCCGCCGGTGCGGTCGCGCAGGCGAACCCGCCAGCGTCGACGCTCGGCCTGGTACCCCACGAGGGGACCCTACGCCGCGCGATCGGCGGCCCGGGCGGCGTTCGCGGAAAGTGGCCCACGCTGGAGCAGCAAGCTCACCCGTTCAGCGGCGTGCAGACACTTCTCGTGGGTGACACCGGTTTCGGGGAGTCGCATCGTGCTGGCGGGCAGTCAGATCGCCGCGACGGTGGTGGCGATCTTGCTTGGGTTGGCGGGCAAGGGTTCTGGGCCTTCCGCGCCCGGTTCGACGCGGGTTGGCCGAGGCGACCGGCGAATCTGCGGAGGCTGCTGATTCGGGTTTGCCCGGCTGGGTTCGCTACCTATTCCGTTGCCCGTGCGGGCTTGCCCGGCTGGGTTCGCTACCGATCCCGTTGCCCGCGCGGGTTTGCTCAGCTGGATTCGCTACCGATCCCGTTGCCCGTGCCGGTGTTCGCCTTCGGCGCAGAGCTGTCGCCGGTGCCGCCGATTCGCGCGCTTGCCCGGATGTGCCGCCGATTGCCTTGCCCGCGGCGAAGATCCGTGAATCCCCGCTCGTGCTCGTCCGAACGGGCGAGCCGCCGATTTCTTTCGTCCACGCCGACGAACCGCGATCGCTGGCCGGACTCCCTCGCCCGCACGGCCGACTCGTGCCCGCCCGCTCGGACTCGCCGAGTCCGTTCCAGCCCCGCTGTGCCTGAGTGCCCGGGACCAGTCGCCGACCGGCCCCGGGCGTGCCTCAGCTCAGTGCGCGGCCTCGTTCCACGAGCGTCCGTATCCGACCGAAACCTCCAGGGGCACGGTGAGTTCCGCGGCAGAGCCCATGCCCTCGCGGACCAGTTTCTCGACGTCCGCACGCTCGCCGTCGGCGATTTCCAGGACCAGTTCGTCGTGGACCTGGAGCAGCACGCGGCTGCGCGAGCCCGCTTCGGCGAGGGCGCGGTGCACGTTCAGCATCGCCACCTTGATGATGTCGGCCGCGCTGCCCTGGATCGGGGCGTTGAGCGCCATCCGCTCGGCCATTTCGCGGCGCTGCCGGTTGTCGCTGTTCAGGTCCGGCAGGTAGCGGCGGCGGCCGAAGATCGTCTCGGTGTACCCGCGCTTCGCAGCCTCCCCGACGACCGACTGCAGGTAGTCGCGCACCCCGCCGAACCGCGAGAAGTACGCCTCCATCTGCTCTTTCGCGTCTTCCGTCGAGATCTTCAGCTGCTGCGACAAGCCGTACGCCGACAAGCCGTACGCCAATCCGTACGACATCGCCTTGACGCGGTAGCGCTGTTCCGCCGTGATTTCCGCGGCGGGCACGGAAAACGCGCGCGACGCGACGAACGTGTGCAGGTCCTCGCCGCTGTTGAAGGCCTCGATGAGGCCCTCGTCCTTCGACAGGTGCGCCATGATCCGCATTTCGATCTGGCTGTAGTCCGCGGTCATCAGCTCGACGTAGCCGTCGCCGACCACGAACGCGTCGCGGATGCGCCTGCCTTCCTCGGTGCGCACCGGGATGTTCTGCAGGTTCGGCTCGATCGACGACAGCCGTCCGGTGGCCGCGATCGTCTGCTGCAGCGTGGTGTGGATGCGCCCGTCGTCGGCGACCGATTTGATCAGGCCCTCGACCGTGGTGCGCAGCCGCGTCGCGTCGCGGTGTTCCAGCATGTGCTGCAGGAACGGGTGCTCGGTCTTCTCGAACAGCGACTGCAGCGCGTCCGCGTCGGTGGTGTAGCCGGTCTTGGTGCGCTTGGTCTTCGGCATGCCCAGCTCGTCGAACAGCACCACCTGCAGCTGCTTCGGCGAACCGAGGTTGATCTGCTTGCCGATCACCTCGTACGCGGATTCCGCGGCCTGCGTGACCCGGCTGAGGTAGTGCGCCTCCAGCTCGGTGAGCTGGTCGACGTCGACCGCGATGCCCGCCGCTTCCAGTTCGGTGATCACTTCCAGCAGCGGGAGTTCGAGCTCGGCCAGCAGCTTCGCGCCGCCGAGCTCCTCCAGTTCGGTGGCAAGCGCGCCGGCCAGCTCGAAGACCGCGCGGGCCTTCACCAGTTCGGCGGAGATTTCCTTCTGCTCCAGCTCGTCCGCGCCGCCGTCGAGCAGCGACAGCTGGCCGTCGCCGTCTCCCGCTTCCGAGCGCAGCTCGCGGTGCAGGTAGCGCAGGGCCAGATCGTCCAGCCCGAACGTGCGCTGCCCCGGCCGCGCGAGGTATGCGGCGAGCGCGGTGTCCATGCTGAGCCCGCCGAACGTCCAGCCGCGGGAGCGCACCGCGTGCAGCGGCACCTTCAGGTCGTGGCCGATCTTGCGGATCTTCGGGTCCGCCAGCCACGCCGACAGCGCCCGGTCGTCCGCCTCGTCCATCGCCGTGACGTCGACGTACGCACCCTCGCCGTCAGCCGTGGCGAAGGCGACCGCCTTGAGGTCGGAACGGACCGACGAACCCGTGGTGCGGAACGACAGCGCGACCGGCTCGGCCGCTCCGGCGTGCGCTTCGAGCCACGCGCCGAGCGCACCTGGCGCGAGCGCGGAGCCGGACACCTCGAAGCCTTCCTCGGCCTCCGGTTCGGCGCTGCTCAGCGTCTCGAACAGGCGGTCGCGCAGGACGCGGAACTCCAGCTCGTCGAAGAGCCGGTGCACTGCCTCGCGGTCCCACGGGCGCAGCTCCAGCTGGTCCGGCACGGACTCCAGCGGCACGTCGCGGACCAGTTCGGTGAGCTGCCGGTTGAGCTGCACCGAGGACAGGTGCTCGCGCAGCGCGTTGCCGACCTTGCCCTTGACCTCGTCGACCCGGTCGATCAGGTCGGCCAGGCTGCCGAACTGCCGGATCCACTTGGCCGCGGTCTTCTCCCCCACGCCGGGGATGCCGGGCAGGTTGTCCGACGGGTCGCCGCGCAGGGCCGCGAAGTCCGGGTACTGGGTCGGCGTGAGGCCGTATTTCTCTTCCACCGCGTCCGGCGTGAACCGCACGAGGTCGGAGACGCCCCGCTTCGGGTACAAAACAGTCACCCGATCGGTGACGAGCTGCAACGCGTCGCGATCGCCGGTGCAGATCAGGACGTCGTAGTCCTCGCCCGCCTGCGTGGTGAGCGTGGCGATGACGTCGTCGGCCTCGTAGTTCTCCTTCGTGAGCGAAGGGATGCCGAGCACGTCGAGCACCTCTTTGACCAGGTCGACCTGGCCGCGGAACTCGTCCGGCGTGGCGCTGCGGTTGGCCTTGTAGTCGGCGTACGTCTCCGACCGGAAGGTCTTGCGCGAGAGGTCGAAGGCGACCGCGAGGTGCGTCGGCTTCTCGTCGCGCAGCAGGTTGATGAGCATCGAGGTAAAGCCGAAGACCGCGTTGGTGACCTGCCCGGTCTTCGTGCGGAAATTCTCCGCGGGCAGGGCGAAGAAGGCGCGGTAGGCCATCGAATGGCCGTCGATCAGCAGCAGCCGGGGTCGTTCCTGCGCACCGGCGGCGCCTGTGGTCTTGGCAACGGTTCGGTTCTCACTCGGGCTCACGGGGGCGAGTCTAGGGTGAGGGTCTGACACTCTTGCGTGTCGCATAGGTTGAGGAGCAGAGAGTGACCGAGCAGACGGCGGAAATCACGCCGGGCCAGTTCGCGGGCATGGACCCCGCGGCCGCGGACCAGCAGCTGAACGACAAGATCGGGCTGAAGCTCGTGGAGCTGACCCCCGAGCGGGTCGTCGGCACGATCCCCGTCGAAGGCAACCTCCAGCCCTACGGCCTCCTGCACGGCGGCGCGAACGCCACCGTCGCCGAAGCCCTGGGCTCGGTGCTGGCCGCACTGAACGCAGGCCCGGAACGCGCCGCGATGGGTCTTGAGCTGTCCTGCACCCACCACCGCGCAGTCCGCTCCGGCACCGTGACCGGAGTCGCGACCCCCCTGCACGTCGGACGAGGCACCATCACGTCGGAAATCGTGCTCACCGACGACGAAGGCCGCCGCACCTGCACCGCCAGGCTCACCTGCGTCGTCCGGGACCGCCCGCCAGGCGCCTAATCCCACGGAGAGGCGGTCGTGAGGGGAACCCTGAGGAACTCTGATTCCCTCAGGGCTCCCCTCACGACCGTCCGCGCCCAGGATCGACACACCCGCACCCGCTGCTGAGAAACCCCCAATGCCACATTGGGTGCATCCCACGCACCCAATGCGGCATTCGTTGCGTCACATGCACCCAATGCCACATTGGGGCGCTAG
>NZ_JBAGKF010000026.1:0-89457 GCF_037034185.1 Amycolatopsis sp. VC5-11
AGCTGAGGCCAGCGGCACCCCGGGGTCCGGCCTGGCGACAGGCCGGACCCCGTTTTTTCGCTTGACCTGGAGTGCACTGGAGGTGTGAGAGTGGAACCCATGGACGTCGACGCTTACCTCGCTCGCCTGGACCTGCCGGTGCCTCCGGCGGCTGACCTGGCCGCGCTGCGCCTGCTGCAGGAGCGGCACCTGATGCACGTCCCGTTCGAGAACCTCAGCGTGCACCTCGGGGAACCCATCGAACTCACCGAAGAAGCACTCTTCGACAAGCTCGTGCGCCACCATCGGGGCGGATTCTGCTACGAGCTGAACGGTCTTTTCGCCGCCCTGCTGCGAGAGCTGGGCTTCGCCGCGACGCTGCACGCGGCTCGCGTTTTCAACGACGCCGGGGTGCCCGGACCGCCGCTCGACCACGCCGCCATCCTCGTCCAACTCGGCGAGGAGCAGTACCTGGTGGACGTCGGCTTCGGCAAGTTCAGCCGGCAGCCGCTCGCGCTGTCCGCGGTCGAGCCGCAGAGCGATCCAGAGGGCGAATACCTCCTCCTGGACGCTCCGTACGGCGACGTGGACGTCCTGCGCGACGGCAAGCCCGAGTACCGCCTCGAGCGCCGCCCACGGCAACTGTCGGACTTCGCGCCGATGGCGTGGTGGCAGTCGACGTCGCCGCAGTCGCACTTCACGCAGACCCTCACGTGCTCGCGCCCGACCGCCCAGGGCCGCGTGACGCTGTCCGGCGACCGGCTGATCGAGACGGTCGACGGCGTGCGCCACGAGGTGCTGCTGCCGAACGACGATGCCGTGCGGGTGGCCTACCACGTGTACTTCGGCCTGCGGCTGCGCCGGCTCCCGATGCGGCCCGGCGAGCATCCGCTGGAGACCCCGACCCCGCACCCGTCCTGACGCTCACCCCGTGAACGGCCTTGCCCTCGCGGGGAAGAGCCCTGACCATGAACAGAGCCCCGCGTCCCGGGGTTCCCAGGTCGCGGGGCTCTGTCCGTTCCCGAACTGACTGCCGCTCCCACCACGAAGCGGACATGTATGAGGTTAGCCTAACCTCACCAATAGAGGCAAGCCCGTCCCTGCGGAGACCTCAGTCTCACCCTCCCGAGTGACGACTTTCGGCGGTCTCCGCTGTCTCCGGACAGCCATTTCCGCAGGTCAGACCCGTTCCCGCGACAGGATCCGCAAGCCGTTGCCGAGCCGCCGGGGCATCCGGACTCCGCCGCGCCGGATCAGCACCACCGCGCACACCACCGCCGCGATCGCCGAAATCGCGCCGCCGATGTAGAACGGCGACCGGCCGCCGAACGCGTCGGCCATCCAGCCGGTCATCGGCCCGCCGATCGGGTTGCCGCCGATCAGCACCAGCACGTAGATGCCCATCACGCGGCCGCGCATCTCCGGCGACACCGACGTCTGCACCAGCGCGTTCGCCGTGTTCAGGAAGGTGATCGTGGCGAACCCGAGCGGGATCAGCCCGATCCCGAACGCCAGGTACGTCGGCATGAACGCGGTGACGAACTCGAACACCCCGAGCAGCGCCGCCGACACCAGCATCAGCCGCACCCGGGGACGGCTCTTCACCCCGCGCCGGGCCGACGCCAGCGCGCCGGTGAAGGTGCCGACCGCGACGAGCGTCGACAACAGGCCGTACCCGTCGGCTTGGGTGTGGAAGACGTTCGCGGCGACGATCGGCAGCGACGTGAAGTAGGTGATGCCGAACGTGCTGACGAAGAACATCAGCACCATGACGGTCACCAGGTCCGGCCGTCCGCGCACGTAGCGCAGGCCCTCCACGAGCTGGCCCTTGGCGCGCGGGATCGCCGGGCCGCGGAACAGCTTCGCCGGGTTCATCAGCGCGACGCCGGTGATCACCGCGAGCGTGCTCGCCGCGTTCGCGATGAACAGCCAGCCGGTGCCGACCCAGGTGATCGCGAACCCGGCGATGGCCGGTCCGACGATGCGGGCCATGTTGAAGATCGACGAGTTGAGCGCGACCGCGTTCGCCACCTGGTCCCGGCCGACCATCTCGGCGACGAACGACTGCCGCGTCGGCACCTCGATCGCCGAGGTCGTCCCGAGCATCACGCACAGCAGGTAGACGTGCCAGAGCTGGGCGACGCCGGTCAGGTCGAGCACGCCGAGCAGCACGGCCTGCAGGCAGTTCGCCGCCTGGATGAGCATCAGCAGCTTGCGCTTGTCGACCCGGTCGGCGAGCACGCCCGCCCACAGCGACAGCAGCACGGTCGGGATGAACTGCAGCGCGACCGCGACGCCGAGCGCCACCGGGTCGTTGCCCGACAGCGTGAACACCAGCCAGTCCTGGGCGATGCGCTGCATCCAGGTACCGATGTTCGAGATGACCTGGCCGCTGAAGAAGAGCCGGTAGTTCCGCACGCGCAGCGACGAGAACATCGTGCGGCGGGTCTTGGCTTCCGGGGATTCCGCGGCGGAAGACGATTTCCCGGCCGGGACGGAAGAGGGGTCGGGTGGAGCGGAACTGGACGGCGGCGGTGCCGTGTCCCGGGTAGCAGTGGATTGGGCCGGACATCCTGTTTCGCTACCCGTGGTGGTCACCTGTGCTAGTTCCCCGCCATCCTGTCGATGATCTCCGCGGCTCGGGAGAGCACTTCGAGCTCTTCCTCGCCGAGCTCGGCCAGTTGCCGGTCCAGCCACGCCTCCCGCACCGAGATGGCCTTGCGCACGAACGTGAGCCCGTCGTCGGACAGCTCGACGATGGCCTGGCGGCCGTCAGTCGGGTGCGGCCTGCGCTCGACGAACCCCATCTCCTCGAGCGCGGCGATGACCCTCGTCATCGAGGGCGGCTGGACGCCTTCCTTCGCGGCGAGCTGACCGGGGGTCAGCGGGCCGCACTTGTGCAGGGTGGACAACGCCGCGATCTGCGTGAGCGACACGTCGTCAGCCACCCGCTGTGCCCGGAGACGGCGATTGAGCCGCACCACCGCGAGACGCAAGCGGCTCGCCAGGGAACGCTCGTGCGGGTCGCCGGACATATAGTTAGCATACCTCACGACCTGCGCCCGGTATCTACGCCGGTCAGCTGAGTGCGGCTTGGATCGGCCCGACGGCGAAGTAGGCCACGAACGCCACCGCGATCACCCACATCAGCGGATGCACCTTGCGGGCCTTGCCGGTGACCGCCTGGATCACGACGTAGCTGACGAATCCAGCGCCGATGCCGTTGGCGATCGAGTACGTGAACGGCATGACGACGATGGTCAGGAACGCGGGCAGCGCGATCTTGAAATCGGTGAAGTCGATGTCGCGGACCTGCGCCATCATCAGCGCCCCGACCACGACCAGCGCCGGAGCCGCCGCCTCGACCGGCACGACCTGGTACAGCGGGGTCAAGAACATCGCGGCGATGAACAGCAAACCGGTCACGACGTTCGCCAGACCAGTCCGCGCGCCCTCCGCGATACCGGACGCGGATTCCACGAACACCGTGTTCGAACTGGCCGAACCGAACCCGCCGGCCGCGCCCGCGAGGCCCTCGACGAACAGCGCCTTGCCGACATTCGGCAGCTGCCCGTCCTTGCCGACCAGCCCGGCTTCCTTGCCGAGGCCGGTCATCGTGCCCATGGCGTCGAAGAAGTCCGCGAGCACGAGGGTGAAGACGAGCAGCACCACGGTGATGATCGGCAGCCGAGTCCACGCGCCGAACGACACATCGCCGACCAGCGACAGGTCCGGAAGGCCGATGACCTTGCTCGGCAGCGCCGGGTAGCCGAGGTTCCAGCCCTTCGGGTCGGTGCCGTTCGACGGTCCGGCCTTCACGATCGCCTCGACCACGATCGCGAGGACCGTCGAGCCGAGCACGCCGATCAGGATCGCGCCCTTGACCTTCTTGGCGACGAGCACCGCGGTGAGCAGCAGGCCGACGACGAACACCGCGGTCGGCCACGAGGCGATGGAACCGCCGATGCCGAGCCCGACCGGCACCGTGGTGTGCGCGTCGTCCGGCAGCCTGCGCACGAACCCGGCGTCGACCAGCCCGATCAGGCAGATGAACAACCCGATGCCGACCGCGATCGCGGATTTGAGCGCGGGCGGCACCGCGCGGAACACCGCGGTGCGGAAGCCGGTGAGCACGAGCAGGACGATGATCACGCCCTCGATGACCACCAGGCCCATCGCCTCCGGCCAGCTCATCTGCGGCGCGATGGTGACCGCGAGCAGGCTGTTGATGCCGAGCCCGGTCGCGATGCCGAACGGATAGTTCGCGACGAGCCCCATCAGGATCGTCAGTACGCCCGCGACCAGCGCGGTCACCGCCGCGACCTGCGGCACCGGGAGGATGTGCCCGAGCACGTCCTTGTGCGCGGACGGGGTGTCGGCCGCGAAACTGCCGATGATCAACGGGTTGAGGACCACGATGTAGGCCATCGTCACGAACGTGACCACGCCGCCGCGGATCTCCCGCCCGGTGCTCGACCCGCGTTCGCTGATCCGGAAGAAGCGGTCCAGTGTGGACCCCGCCCGCTCGCGCTGCTCCGCCATTTCCCCGCCTGTCTCGCTGTTTCCGTCCGGGTAAACTCTGGCCCGTGGAAGAACCGACCAGCGCCCCGGACACTCCGGCCGCCCTGCGGCACACGCCGGACCTGCCGAAGCGGCTCACCGACCTGACGCCGGTGGTGATCGTAGGTACTGCGCTCTGGCTTGTCGCGCTCGTGGTGCTTTTCTTCACCAGCGAGGGCGTGTGGGTGCAGACGTGCCTCGCCGGGATCGCGCTCGGGTTCATCGGGTTCGGGATTATTTTCTGGCAACGCGCGGCGGCTCGGCGCGGGTCCAAATCGGCGCAGCGGCTTTAGGGCTCGTCAGTTCAGCATGGTGCGCGGCGCGGGATCTTCCAGCAGCGCCGTGATGCGATAACGCTCGCCCCACCGATCACTCGCCCACGCGAACGCGCGCGCCAGCCCCTCGGACGTGTCCGCCGCGTGCAGTCGACCGCCACCGTGAGCGGACCGTGCCACAGCGTCCTCCGTCCGGCGACGCGAAGCTGGTCCGCGGCGCAGCGGCTTTAGGGCTCGTCAGTTCAGCATGGTCCGCGGCGCCGGGTCTTCCAGCAGCGCCATGATGCGATAACGCTCGCCCCACCGATCACTCGCCCACGCGAACGCGCGCGCCAAACCCTCGGACGTGTCCGCCGCGTGCAGTCGGTCGTCTGACCACCACGGCACCTCCGCCGAAGCACCCTCGATCGCCACCGTGAGCGGGTCGTGCAGCAGCACCCCGCCGTCCGGCAGCGTGATGCCGAGTTGGTCCGCGGCGAGCGCGAGGGCGGGCAGGTCGGCCCACGCGACGTACTCGCCGGTGCTCTCGACCTCGGCTTTCAGGCTGCTCGCGACGGGGACGTCGAGGAGTTCCGCCAGTCGCTCCGGGTCAGTGGGCGCGACGAGGATCTTCGCCGGGTCTAGGGCAGCCGCGACCCATGGCACGTCCAGCACCACGGCTTCCTCGACGACGCTCCCGTCCGCCGCGCGGACTCGAGCGGGGGCGTCGACGTCGGAGATGTCGATCGGTGCGGCCACCAACGCCGCGTGTGCGCGGGCGACCAGTCCCGGGGTCGGCGTCCGTTGCGGGTCGCCGAGTCGTTCGAGCAGGTCGGTGACGTCCTCCGCGGTCTCCAGGTCCAGTCCGGTCCGGACGCCGACGGCGCGGAGCAGGTCGTCGCTCAACTCGAGGTCGGCGACCGGGTCGTACAGGCCCGCCAGTGCGGTCGCCGAAGCGAGCCGCCACGCGCCGGGGGCTTCGCCGGCCAGCAGGGCGTACCGCGCAAGCCACCAGCCCGCGTGGCCGTCCGGGCTGTGCAGTGCCTGCCACGTTTCCGGACGGGACGCGATCAGGCGGAGCGCGTCCGGCCAGGCGTCGTCCGCGACGAGGTCGAGGTCGCGAATGGACACGACCGTCGTCGGCGGCTGCTCGAACGAATCCCACCACTGCTCTTCGTCCGGCAGGTGGTGGTCGGGTTCGTGCGGATCCTCGTCCAGCACGACCGCGAACGAGTCGAGCACCTTCGCCGCGACGAGGGTTCCCGTCGGCCAGTCTTCGGCGAATTCCTCGTCCAGCACGGAAAGCGCGCCGCCGGGCTCGAACACCTCGGGGTCGATGACGTCCAGCAACGGCGACGTCGGCAGCACCAGTTCGTCCGCGCGCCGCCAGCCGTCCTCCGCGGGCAGTGCCAGCGCGCCGATCCACTCCGGAGCCTGATCGCCGCAATCGGTGACCAGCCGGAGCACCGCGCCCGCGAGGTTCATTCCGTCCAAACCGGACTGAACGTCGGCGACACTGTGCTCGACCGCGTACTGCAGCTGTTCCGCTTCGAGCAGCTGCCGCGCGTCCGCGTGCTTGGCTCCCAACAGTTCCAGCAACTGATGCGCCGCACCTGGATGCACGAGCCGGAGGCCGGGGACGTCCACATCGGACAGAAGTTCGCGGAGTTCGCTGCTGCCGTCGACGAGCAGCGCACCCTTGACGCCCGGCAATGTCCGCCCGTCCGACAGCGGGACCGGCAGTCCGTCGAGCTGATTCGCACTGAGCGCGTGGCTCTCGACCGCGACCGCCAGCTCCGCGTACAGCTTCTGCCACCAACCGGGTTCGCGCTCGATGCCAGTCAGCACTTCGAGGACGTCGCCGATGCCGAGGATGTGCGCGGAGACCGGCTTGAGCAGCCGGGGATTCGCTTGCACCAAGCCCGGAATGACGTCGGCCAGCAGCGGAGCCAGCCCGTCGACGTCGAGCACCCGCGCCTGCTGTCCGGAGACTTCCTGACCGTCCACTGTGGCCAGCCAGGGTTCCTGCGCAAGCGAGGTGTAAACCAGGTCTTTCAGCTGTGAGTCCACAGTGGACAGCGGGAATCCCGCGGCGGGGACCAAGGTCTGCCGATGTTCCGCTTTGACTGCCCGGACCAGTTCGACGTATTCACTCGCCGCCCTCTCCAGCGCGCGAGTGAGCTCCGCGCCGGGAAGCACCCGGCGGCGAGACGGCTCCAGCGGCACTTCGGCAATCAACCGGGCCGGGAGCGAAAGGCCTTCGTCGGTCGGCGTCGGCGCGTGCAGCACATCGTCTTCGAGCGGCTGCGGGACGCCGTCGGCGTCGACCGGAACGGCCCACACTCCGTGCTTCAACCATCGCCGTTGCCCGGTCGGCGAAGTGATCTCGACGGTCTCGTCGCCGCTTCGAGTCCACTTGCGACCGTCCACTTCGGCCTCGGCGAGCCACGGCAGGGCCAGCAGGAGGTCTTCGATCTCGTTCGCCAGACCGTCGAGCAGGCCTTGCCCGGATTCCTTCAGCGGCAACCGCACTTCGGTGGCGAACCCGGGAGGTGGCTGCTCCGTGACGGGAAACGGCAGCCGCAGCACCGGAACGTCGCCGTCCCGGCCGGATTCCTCCCGGGTGCGCTGCGCGGAAAACGCGACCCCGCCCGAGGTCGAAACGACCCGGGGCTCGTCGGTGACGGTCAGCACGGCCGCGAATCCGACCCCGAACCGGCCGACGGTCCCTTCCTTGGCCGACGCCCGCAACGACGCGAGCGATTCGACCCCTCGGGTGTCCAGCGGCGCGCCGGTGTTGGCGAACCGCAGTTCACCGTCCACAACGGACACCCGGATCCGCCCCGGTTCGCCCGCGATTTGCGCGGCGTCGGCGGCGTTCTGCGCGAGTTCGACGAACAACCGGTCGCGGTAAGCGCCGACGCGCAGGTCGCGTTCCGAGTTGGTGTCCTCGGTGAAGCGGGTGGGCGAATCGCGCCAGGCGCTCAGCGCCGCTTCCCGCAGCCGGACTGTCCCGAAAGGATCAGCCGCTCCCCCAGCGACTTCGTTCACCGGAGGACATCGCTCCCGTCGGAGTCGTCCTCGTCCGAAGTCGCATCAGAAGCGTCCGGAGCAATAGCCTCGACGACCACTTCGGCAGCAGTGCCCGCCGCCGAAGCCTCGACGACGACCGGCTCCTCCGCCGCAGACTCCTCAGCCGCGTCCGAAGCCGACTCGGCAGCCACCTCGACGGCAGCTTCCTCGACCGCCACCTCCGCGGCCGCCTCCGGCTCCACCGCCGCGACCTCAGCGGTCTCCTCGGCTGCCGCGGCCGCCGCTTCTTCCACCACCGCCGGGTCCGCGGCGACGCTCGGTTCCGGAGCCGGCTCCGGAGCGGGCGTGAAGTCGATCAGCGAATCGTCGTAAACCAGCTCCGCGACCGGGACCGAGGACGTCACCTCGACCCGCACCTCGGAGTGCGCGCCGCATCCGTAAGCCACGTCCACGACGTGCCCGTCCGCGGGCGCGATGTCGTTCGTGCACGCCCCGAAGGCACCGCGCAGCGACCCCGCCAGCGGCACGAAGAACCCACAGGTCCCGCAGGTCGCGGGCGCGCTACGGGCCATGTCCGAACGCGGGCCGAACTCGCCGCCGTGCCAGCGGGCGGCCGCGTCGAGCCTGCCGTAGCGCGAAAGCACGTGCACCCGGCCGAGGCCGACCTCGTGCGCCGCTTCCTCGACGGCCGGGTCGTCCGACTGGAGGTACGCGGGCGAGAGGCGCGGGTCGTCCTTGTCCGCGGGGAACAGGTCGCCGACGCCGAGGTCCCCGGCGCGCACCCGCTGCTCCCACGGCACCCACGCGGGCGCGACCAGGGCCTCCGGGCCCGGCTGCAGCACCAGTTCGCTCACCGTGACCGGCTCGTCCGGCCCGGCCACCGCGACGGTGACCGACCAGCGCCAGCCGCGGTATCCGGGCACCGAGGCTTCGAAGAGGTGGCTCGCGGAGACCGCGTCCTCGCGTTCCACTCCGACGTGCTCGCCGACCTGGTCAGCGGGTGCTTCCGCCAGCACGGCCTCCCGCGCGGCCTCGACAGCGTCCGCGAGCTTCCGGTGGAGAGAGCCGTCGTCCAGGGTCAACAGCAGCGTCATACCCCCAATTGTGCCGCACGCATCCGCGCCGCCCGTGCCAGGCTGTTCCTCGTGCGAACCCGGATCGTCTGGCCCCTGGTGGCCGCCGCCCTGCTCGGCGGATGCGCGGGCACCCAAGCCGCGCCCGCCCAGCCCGAACAGCTCACCGTCCAGGTGCTCGGAACGCTGCCGCACGACTCGACCGCCTTCACCGAAGGACTCGAGTACTCCGGCACGACGCTGTACGAGAGCCGCGGGCTCGAAGGCAAGTCCGCGCTCACCGCGGGACCGGCAGGCGGAACACCAGCCAAACAGGTGACGGTGCCGTCGCCGCTGTTCGCCGAGGGCATCACCGTGCTCGGACCCAAGCTGTGGCAGCTGACCTGGCGCGACGGGATCGCGATCGAACGCGACTCCCAGACGCTCGCCGAACTGCGGCGCGTGCACTACGACGGCGAGGGCTGGGGACTGTGCCACCAGCCCAGCGGGCGGCTGGTGATGAGCAACGGGTCGTCGATGCTCACCTTCCGCGACCCGCAAACGTTTGCGGTCACCGGTTCCGTCGACGTCGGCCAGGACCAGCTGAACGAACTGGAGTGCGTCGGCGACACCGTTTACGCGAACGTCTGGCAGACCGGGACCATTCTGCGCATCGACGCGAATACCGGACGGATCACCGCGAAGATCGACGCCGGCAAGCTCCGCACGCCGTCCCGGCCCGGCGAGGACGTGCTGAACGGCATCGCCGCGATCCCGGGCACGGACGAATTCCTGCTGACCGGAAAGCTGTGGCCGACGTCGTTCCGCGTGAAGTTCGTCCCGGAAAATCAGCGAACCGGCACGTGAGCGGGCGGTACGTGACCTCGATGAGGCAGGATTGAACCGTGGCCCTCTTCAGCTCGCGCTCCGGTTCCGACAGCCCCCTCGGCGGGCAGTCGGGCAAAGGCCGTGGGAAGAAGAAGCGCCGCTGGACTCCCGAGCCCGGCGCGGCGCAGGCCCGCTCGTGGCGCGACACCCCGCCGACCCGGGTCGATCAGGCCGTTGACCAGCGCGTTCGCCAGGCTCCGCCGGAGTACGCGCCGGAGCCGCCGCGGGCGCGTCCGGAGCGCATCCAGCCCGAACCTCCGCGCGCGCGTCCAGCCGAACCGCGGCCCGAGCACGTCGATCAGCGCCCTCCCCGCGGTTATCCCGGACGGCCGGAGCCGCGCAGCGCGTTCTACGACGACGCGCCGCCGTTCCCGCCGAACGCCGAGGAAGCGCCCACCGGCGCCGTCCCGATGGGACACCGTCCGCCGCCGCCCCCGCGCGGCGCCCGGCCGTACCCGCCGCGCGACCACCGCACCGAGCCCGTCCACCCGCGGCCGTACGACGACCGTCCCGGCAGCGCCGGCTACGAGCACTACGACACCGGCGGCTACGCGGGCGAGCCACGCGTCGAAGACGAGCAGGACGAGGCCTTCAACACCACCGCCGTCCCCGGCGCCGGGTCGGTCCCGAAGCTGCCGAAGAAGCTCACCGTCACGCGGGTCGCCGCGCTGCGCAGCCGTCAGCTGAGCGGTCAGGCGATCGGCGCGTTCCAGCGCGCCACCAAGGCAGACGGCGCGGACAAGTCCGGTCTCACCTCGTTGATGTACGCGGTGATGCTGAACTACGCGAGCGACGCGGCGATGGCGATCGCGCTGGCCAACACGCTGTTCTTCGCCGCGACCAGCGGCGAGAGCAAGGGCAAGGTCGCGCTGTACCTGCTGATCACGATCGCGCCGTTCGCGCTCGTCGCGCCGGTGATCGGCCCGGCGCTGGACCGGATCCAGCGCGGCCGCCGGCTCGCGATGTGCGTCTCGTCGATCGGCCAGGGCCTGATGGCCGTGGTGATGGCGCTGCACTTCGACGACTGGCTGCTGTACCCGGCGGCGCTCGGGATGATGGTGCTGTCGAAGTCGTTCACCGTGCTGAAGGCGGCGGTCACGCCGCGCGTGGTGCCGCCGGAGATCACGCTGTCGAAGACCAACGCGCGGATCACCGTCTTCGGCCTGATCGCGGGCGGCGTGTTCGGCGCGCTGGCCAGCGGGGTGAGCAGCCTCTCCAACTCCTCGGGCGCACTGTGGTTCACCGCGGTGATCTGCGTGGCCGCGGCCGTGCAGTCGATGCGGATCCCGTCGTGGGTCGAGGTGACCGAGGGCGAGGTCCCGACGTCGCTGTCCGCGCGGCCGGAGCCGAAGCAGAAGCGGCAGCGCCAGCCGATGGGACGGCACATCGTCGTTGCCTTGTGGGGCAACGGTTCCGTCCGCGTGCTGACCGGCTTCCTGATGATGTTCGCCGCCTTCGCGGTGAAGGCGCAGACCGAACACGCCGGGCACAGCCCGTTCGTCCAGTTGCTGTTGCTGGGCATCATCGGCGCGGCGGCGGGCGTCGGCGGATTCGTCGGCAACGCACTGGGTTCGCGGCTGCACTTCGGTTCGGCGGACCAGGTGATCGTTGCCTGCGTGGCGGCGTGTGTCGTGACGACGCTGATCGCGACGCTGCTGCCCGGCCTCGCCACGGCGGCGATCGTCGGCCTCATCGGCGCGACCGCCAGCGCGCTGGCGAAGATCAGCCTCGACGCGGTGATCCAGGAGGACCTGCCGGAGCAGTCGCGCGCCTCGGCGTTCGGGCGTTCCGAGACGGTGCTGCAGCTGTCGTGGTGCATGGGCGGCGCGGTCGGACTGCTGCTGCCGCCGACGTACTGGATCGGCTTCCTGGTCGTCACGCTCCTGCTGGCGGTCGGCCTGACGCAGACGTTCCTGGTGCAGCGCGGCGGTTCGCTGCTGCCCGGCCTCGGCGGAAATCGCCCATTGCGCCCGGAGCCGACCGGCAGCTTCCCCGCCCAGGGGCCCGCGCGAGGCCGCCGGTAATCTCGGGCCATGCGACGTTCCCGGGTGGTGGCCGTGCTCGCGGCCGGTGGTTTCGCGGTGGCCGGCTGTTCCGCGCCGGGCCCGGCCGAGGTGACTTTCTACGCCGACGGGCACACGATCAACGTCGCCCCGATCGGCAACTGCGACATCAAGTCCGGCGTCTGCGCGGCCAACCCCGGCGCGACCGGCAAGCTCAAGGTGCGGCCGGGCCGCTCGGTGCAGATCTCGGTGCCGAAGGAGATCGCCGAGACGCCGTGGAAGGTCACCGTGCAGTACGTGAACGGCAAGGGCGAGCCCCAGCCGCTCAAGGAGGACATCATCACCTCCCGCGACCGCTACGCCTACACCGCGACGCCGCCCGCGAAGGACGACCAGATCGTGGTGGTCGAGATCGCGCAGGCGTCGGTGATCAGCCGCACCGGCGACCCGAACGACGCGGAAGCCGTCACGACGGCGCTGTGGTCGCTGCAGGTCCAGCCTGCCTGAATCGCCTTAAAGCCGTGAAGGGCTCCGCGCGGGGAGATTCCCGCACGGAGCCCTTCACTGTTTTCAAGCGGTGGCGTGACTGATCACGGGTCGAGGTCGCGCGCGACCGCCCGCATGATCTCCGCGATCTGCTTGGTGTTCTTGCGATCCGGGTACCGGTTGCGCCGCAGGTCCGGCTGGACCTTCAGCTCCAGCAGCTTGATCATGTCCTCGACGAGGCCGTGCAGCTCCTCCGCGGGTCGGCGGCGCGCCTCGGCGACCGACGGCGGCGGGTCCAGCAACCGGACGGAGAGCGCCTGCGGTCCGCGCCTGCCGTCGGCCACGCCGAACTCGAGCCGCTGCCCGGCTTTCAGGCCCTCCACGCCGTGGGGCAGCGCGGCCTTGCGGATGTAGACGTCCGCACCGCCGTCTTGCGTGACGAAGCCGAACCCCTTCTCCGCGTCGTACCACTTGACCTTGCCGGTCGGCACTTCCCTCACCAGTCCTTCTGCTGTGCAGGTCACGACGAACGCGCCCCGAGCGATCTCGAGGCGCGCGTCCGATAAGCGTATCTCGCCACAGGCGCTGGGGAGAAGCGGATAGTCCCGTTACTCTCACCCCATGGAGAACGCAGCGAAACAGACCGGCAAACCGATCCTCATGCGGCTCGGCATCGGCCTGTTCGCCATCGGCATGCTCGCCGTGGCGACAGTGTTCGTGCTGTTCGCCGCCGGACTCGAGAACCTGCCGGTGTGGCTCAGCGCGGCCGCCGGCGTGATCACCCCGCTCGGCCTCCTGCTCGGGCTGATCGCCCTGATCCAGGAAGCCCGCGCCGGAAAGCACGGCTGACCAGCGGTTACACCGCGGTCTCCACGAACGTCCCGGCGAACCACCCGGGGAACTCGACCAGCGAGTCGAGCACCACGTCCGCGCCCTCGGCGGCCAATTCCTCGCGGCTGCACGGCCCGGTCGCCACGGCCACGGACATCGCGTTGGCCGCTCGCGCGCCCCGCACGTCGCCGAGGTGATCGCCGACGTACGCCCGTGCCTCGTGTTCCAGCAGGGCCGCCGCCTTCTGCGTGGACCACAGCTCGCCCACCAGCGCGTCGACCTTCATGCCCAGCGCGTCGAGGTGCATCTGCGCGTTGGGGCCGTACTTCCCGGTGACCACGACGGTCCGCCCGCCTGCCGCCCGGACCGCCTCCAGCGCCTCGGCCGCGCCGGGCAGCGCGACCGTGCTCGGCACGACCGTCTCCGGGTACAGGTCGCGGAACTGCCAGATCAGCTCGGGAATCCGGTCCTCGGGCGCGCCGAAATCGCGCAGCGCCTGATCGAGCGGCGGCCCGAGGTTCGAGGCGAACGCCTCCCCGTCGAACGCCAGCCCGGACTTCTTGCCCAGCGCGTTCATCGCCGCGACCATGCCCGGCCGCGGGTCGATCAATGTCATGTCGAGGTCGAACCCCACCGTGATGCCCACGTCCCACACGGTAGCTGTCCGGACCGACAGTTCCGGACAGTCCGCTGTACACGTGCACCATCCAGGTAAAGGTTCTTGACACAGATTCAGTCTGTGTCAAGCTGGCGGTGTGACCAGCTTCACCGAGCGGACCAAGGCGACGCTTCGCGAAACGCTGCTCGACGCGGCCGCGGACCTGCTCCCCGATCGCGGCCACCAGGGCCTCCGGATGGCCGACGTGGCCGCGAAAGCCGGGGTCAGCAGGCAGACGGTCTACAACGAGTTCGGCAGCAAGGCGGCGCTCACGCAGGCCGTCGCGCTGCGCGTCGCGGCGGAGTTCCTCGACGGCATCCGCTGCCGGTTCGAGGACGCCGAGAGTTTGCTCACGGGCATCCGCGGCGCGGTCGTCTACACGATCGAACACGCCAGGGAGAACCGGCTGATCGCGGCGGCGCTCGGCACCGAGGCGGGCGAGGATCTGCTCCCCCTGCTGACCTCGCGCGGCGAACCGATCCTCACCGCGTCGGCCGAACTCGCGGCGCAGCAGTACCTCGCGCTCGAACCCCGGCTCACCCAGGAAGCCGCCGCGCTGCTCGCCGAAACGGTGGTCCGGCTGTCGCTCAGCCACCTGGTGCTGCCGACGCATTCCGCGTCCGAGGCCGCCGAGTCGGTCCTCGCGGTGATCGCCCCCGCCATCGACCAATTCGTCCACAATGGAGTGAAACGAGAGGGCCAGTCATGACCGAGACGCTTCCGGAGCTGCGCAGCGGATTCTCGTCCCTGCGCAAGGGCGGGCTGAACTGGGACTCGTTCCCGTTGCGGCTGTTCGTCAAGGGCAACAAGAAGTTCTGGAACCCGGCGGACCTCGATTTCAGCAGGGAACGCGAGGGCTGGGAAAGCCTGACGCCCGAGCAGCAGCGCTCGACCACCTACCTCGTCGCGCAGTTCATCGCGGGCGAGGAGGCGGTGACCGAGGACATCCAGCCGTTCATGCGCGCGATGTCGTCGACCGGCCGGTTCGGCGACGAGATGTACCTGACGCAGTTCTGTTTCGAGGAGGCCAAGCACGTCGAGGTTTTCCGGCGCTGGATGGACGCCGTCGGGCTGGACGACGACCTGCATTCCTACGTCGCGGAAAACCCGCACTACCGCAAGCTTTTCTACGAGGAACTGCCGCAGTCGCTGCGCGCGCTGGAGGACGATCCCAGTCCGCTCAACCAGATCCGCGCGAGCGTGACGTACAACCACGTGATCGAAGGCAGCCTCGCGCTCACCGGGTACTACTCGTGGCAGCTGATCTGCACGCAGAACCAGATCCTGCCGGGAATGCAGGAACTGGTGCGCCGCATCGGCGACGACGAACGCCGCCACATGGCGTGGGGCACGTTCACCTGCCGCAGGCACGTCGCCGCGGACGACACGATGTGGGACGCCGTGCAGGAACGCATGGGCGAACTGCTGCCGCACGCGCTCGGCATGATCCAGTGGGTACAGGACCAATTCGAGGAAGTCCCGTTCGACAACGACCCCGAGGAATTGATCCAGTACGCCGCCGACCGCGCCCAGCGCCGCCTCGGCGCGATCGAATCCGCGCGGGGCACGCCGGTCGAGCAAATCGACCTCGACTACTCGCCCGAGCAGCTCGAGGACACCTTCGGCGAGGAGGACGAGAAAGCCCTCGCCGAAGCCGCCGCGGCCGCTTCCGCCTGACGCGAACCGGCGGCCGTCCACATCGGACGGCCGCCGGTTTCAGCTCACGCGTGCTTCTGCGACGCCGCCTGCTCCAAGCCCAGCAGAGTCACCGACTGCTGGCGCATTTCGACCTTGCGCACCTTCCCGGTCACCGTCATCGGGAATTCCTCGACCACGTGGATGTAGCGCGGGATCTTGTAATGCGCCAGCTTGCCCTGGCAGAACTCGCGCACCGCTTCCGTGGTCAGCGGCTGCGCGCCCTCGCGCATCCGGATCCAGGCCATCAATTCCTCGCCGTACTTGACGTCCGGCACGCCGATCACCTGCGCGTCCAGCACGTCCGGATGCGTGTAGAGGAATTCCTCGATCTCGCGCGGATAGATGTTCTCGCCGCCGCGGATCACCATGTCCTTGATCCGGCCGGTGATGTTGATGTACCCCTCGTCGTCCATGATCGCGAGGTCGCCGGTGTGCATCCAGCGCGCGGCGTCGATCGCCTCGGCGGTCTTTTCCGGTTCCTCCCAATAGCCGAGCATCACCGAATAGCCGCGGGTGCACAATTCGCCAGGCGTGCCGCGCGGCACGGTCAGCCCGGTTTCCGGATCGACCACTTTGGACTCCAGATGCGGGCCGACCCGGCCGACCGTCGACACCCGGCGCTCCACCGAATCGTCCGCGCGGGTCTGCGTGGACACCGGCGACGTCTCGGTCATGCCGTAGCAAATGGACACCTCGGTCATCCCCATCCGGTCGATGACCTGCTTCATCACCTCGACCGGGCACGGCGATCCGGCCATGATGCCGGTGCGCAGCGAGCCGAGGTCGAACGTCTCGAACTCGGGGTGGTTGAGCTCGGCGATGAACATCGTCGGCACGCCGTACAGCGACGTGCAGCGTTCGGCGGCGACCGCGGCGAGCGTGGCCTTCGGGTCGAACGCCGGGGCCGGGATGACCATGCACGAACCGTGGCTGGTGCACGCGAGGTTGCCCATCACCATGCCGAAGCAGTGGTAGAAGGGCACCGGGATGCAGACCCGGTCCTCCTCGGTGTAATTGCACAGCTCGCCGACGAAATAGCCGTTGTTGAGGATGTTGTGGTGGCTGAGGGTCGCGCCCTTGGGGAAACCGGTGGTGCCGCTCGTGTACTGGATGTTGATCGGGTCGTCCGCGGACAGTCCCGCCTGCAACTGCGCCAGCCGTTCCGCGTCGCCGCCGCGCCCGGACTCCATCAGGTCGGTCCACGACGAGGTGCCGAGCAGCACGACCGCTTCCAGTCCGGGACAGTTCGGCCGCACCTCCTCGATCATCGCCCCGTAGTCGGACGTCTTGAACTTGTCCGCGGCAACGAGCATCCGGATGCCCGCCTGGTTGAGCACGTACTGCAGTTCGTGCGAGCGGTAGGCCGGGTTGATGTTGACCAGGATCGCGCCGATCTTCGCCGTCGCGTACTGGAGGAACGTCCATTCCGCCCGGTTCGGCGACCAGATGCCGACGCGGTCGCCCTTGCCGATGCCCGACGCCAGCAGCCCGTGCGCGAGGGTGTCGACCTCGGCGGCGAGTTCGCGGTAGGTCCAGCGGGCGCCTGCCTCGCGGTCGACGAGCGCGTCCCGGTCGCCGAACGCGGCCACCGTGCGGTCGAAATTGTCCCCGATCGTGTCGCCGAGCAGGGGGACGCTGGAGGTCCCGGAGGCGTAACTCGGCAGTGCAGGCGCGTCAGGCATCGGTGCCTCCCGTGGCGGTCTTCGTCGACGAGCCCGAGTCTAAGCTCGATTTCGGACCTTTCCGCCACCCTAGTTATGGGGTGCGCTCGCACGAGCGGCTGATGGTCGTGCGCGTTCCGCTACCCTCGGTGCGGGTTGTTTCGTGCACGAGGGGACTGGGACGTTGCCAGAGGAATTCTCCCTGGGCTGGACCGAGACCGACGTGGCGGTGCGGCGCACCGGGCTGCCCGCGTCGTGGCATCCGTTCGAGATCCGCAGCGCGGGCGCGACGATGACCGAGCACAACCGGCTGGCCGAGGAGGCGTGGACCGCGCTGCGCGGCCGGGGGCTGGCCGACGCGGAGAAACTCGACCGCGATGTCGAAGCGACTCTGCGCGCGTGGACGAGGCCGGACGTGCTGATCATCGTGCGCGCGGCCGAACTGCCGTCCGGGACCGTGCTGTACCGGGCGTGCATCGGCGAGGGCCTCGGCGTGTTCTCGGAGCAGGTCGACGACGGGCTTCGCTTCCAGCAGGTCCGGCCGGAGCGGCTGGTGGATCTGGTGTTGAGCATGTTCCCGCCCTATCCGGCGCTGCCCGTCTCCCCGGTCGCGATCACCCAGGGCCCGCCGCCGAAACGCAACGCCGCGGCGCCCGCGCCGTCGCGCCAGGATCGCGACGCGCTGGCCGGGTACTCGCAGTGGCCGCTGCACCGGCACGGAACCGTGGAACTTTCGCTGCGGCCAGGACAAGGCACGCTCCGCCCGGTCTCGACCGCGACGTTCGTGGACACCGACGGCGGGCGGTACCTGACGTTCTCGGAACCGTTGCCCGACGGCGGGTTCCGGCTGCATTTCACCCCGTCGACGGGCACGCACCTGCGGACGTGGCTGCTGGAGACGATCGAAGAGGGCGTGCGCTGAGAATTCAGGGCTAATCCCCGATGCCCTGCCCCCGTGCGACAGGGCAAGATCGGCTTCATGCAATTCCACCTAGTCGACGCCTTCACCGACCAGGCGTTCGCCGGCAATCCGGCGGGCGTCGTCGTGCTCGAGCAACCCGCGGACGCCGAGTGGATGCAACAGGTCGCGGCGGAGATGAAGCACTCCGAGACCGCGTTCGTGGTCGCCGCCGGCGAGGGAGCGAAATCCCTGCGCTGGTTCACCCCGACCGACGAGGTCTCGCTCTGCGGGCACGCCACCATCGCGGTCACGCATGTCCTTGGCGGACACCAGGTTTACGACACCCTCAGCGGCAGGCTCACCTGCACCAAGGCCGACGGCTGGATCGAGATGGACTTCCCCGCCGACCCGCCCGTCGAGACCGGCGAAGACCTCTCCCACATCCTCGACCTGCCGGCTAAGTTCACCGGACGGGCGCGCGAGAACCTCTTCGCGGAGCTCGAAAGCGTCGAAGCGGTCCGCCAGGCACAGCCGGACCTCGACGCCCTGCGCGCCACCTGGACCGGACGGCTGATCATCACCGCGGCGGGCGACGACTTCGTCAGCCGGTTCTTCGGCCCCGGCGTAGGCGTCGACGAGGACCCGGTCACCGGTTCCGCGCACTGCTCGCTGGCCCCGTACTGGACGCGGAAACTGGGCAAGAACGCCCTCGTCGGTCACCAGATCTCCGCCCGCGGCGGAACCGTGCGCACCGAAGTCCGCGACGACCGCGTGCTGCTGCGCGGCCAGGCCGTCACCGTAGTGAGCGGGGAGTTGTACGTCTGATGCGACTGATCCTCAACGTGATCTGGCTCGTCCTCGCCGGTTTCTGGATGGCGCTGGGCTACCTGTTCGCCGGAGTCGTCTGCTGCGTCCTGATCGTCACGATCCCGTTCGGCATCGCGTCGTTCCGGATCGCGAACTACGCGCTGTGGCCCTTCGGCCGCACAGTCGTCGACCGCCGCGAAGCCGGAGTCGGCTCGTTCGTCGGCAACGTGATCTGGTTCCTGGTCGCCGGACTGTGGCTCAGCATCGGCCACCTGATCACCGGGGCCCTGCAGTGCCTGACGATCATCGGCATCCCGCTGGGCCTGGCGAACTTCAAGATGATCCCGATCTCGCTGATGCCGCTGGGCAAGGAGATCGTCGACTCCTGAGGTCCGTCCTCGTTTGACCTGCCGCGCGGCGAACCGGCCAGTTCGGTTCGCCTCGCGGCCTCTTCGCAGGTCATACCGAAAAATAATTTTGTCTTGACAACTCAAACCATCGGCAGCAAGCTGTGCCGCATGACAAGCGCACGCAAGCTGATCCTCGGTTTCTACGTCTCGCTCGACGGCAAGAGCGCCGACGCCGACAACGGCATCCGGGACGTCATGATGTCCATCGACGACCCCGAGCAGGAGAAATACTTCGTCGACCAGCTGTGGGAGGCCGGAGTCTTCCTGATGGGCCGCAACACTTACGAAGCCATGGCGGGCTTCTGGCCCACCTCGGACCACCCCTCGGCCAAGGCGATGAACGCGATCCCCAAGGTCGTGTTCTCGAGAACGCTCACCAGCGCGGACTGGGCCGAGACCCGGATCGCCAGCGGCGACCTCGCGGAGGAGATCGCCCAGCTCAAGGCCGAACCCGGCAAGGATCTCGTCGCCGCCGGCGGCACCGAATTCCTGCACTCGCTGATCAAGCTCGGCGTCGTGGACGAGTACCGGCTCTGGGTGCTCCCCGCCGTCACCGGCAAGGGCGCGGCGCTGTTCCCGGAACTCGGCGAAGCCCGGCGGTTGCGGCTGGTGAAGAGCACCGCCTTCCCGTCCGGAATCCTCGAACTGCGGTACGCGGCCAGCTAGTCCTCAGGCTCGAAGGGCAGCTTCACCACGAGGCACGGGCCGCCGACGAACAGGCCGCCGTCGATGCCCAGCGCTTTCCCTCCGGCGTAGAGGTACGGGCCTTCGATCTGCGTCGGGTGGATGCCGAGCTGGTCGGCGATCACGCTGTGCCCGTGCACGATCCGCGAGCCGCCCAGTGCGTTGAGCAGCCGGTCGGCGTTCTCCTCGCCGTCCGGGCCGCGGAAGGCGTACCGGGTGGTCATCCGCCGCCACACGTCCCACCAGGCCTCGATGTTGCTGCCGGAGAGGATGTCGTGCGCGGTGGCGTTGATCGAGTCGAGGTCCTCGCCCCAGTCGAGGTACTCGAGGGTGTCCGAGTGCAGCAGCAGGTGGTCCTCGTCGACCGCGACGAGCGGGCGTTCGGTGAGCCACTCGATGTGCTCGGGAGTGAGCCGGTCCTGGTCCGACAGCAGGCCGCCGTTGATCTCCCAGCTGCGCGCGAAACTGCGCGGCCCGAAGTCGGACGGCACCGGGCGGTCGCCGAAGTGGTACATCCCGAGCAGCAGGATCTCGTGGTTGCCGAGCAGCATCTGCACCGAGCCGCCCGCCTCCGCCGCCTGCTCCTGCAGCTCGCGCACGAGGTCGATCACCCCGACGCCGTCCGGGCCGCGGTCGGTGAAGTCGCCGAGGAACCACAAGCGGTCGTCGACGCCGGCCCACTTGCCGTCGCTGTCGACCAGGCCCTCGGCGCGCAGTGCGTCAACCAGGGCGTCCCGGTGCCCGTGGACGTCGCCCACCACATAGACGCTCATCGTTCGACGATATGCCCTGATCCCGGGCGGTGGGCGGTCAGCCTTCGCCGAACGGGTCGAGCGTTCGCCCGATCAGGTCGGCGACCGAGCCGATCACCTTCGTCGGCCGGTACGGGTAGTTCTCCACCGATTCCTCGTTCGAGATGCCGGTGAGCACCAGAATGGTCTGCAGTCCGGCCTCGATCCCGGAGTGCACGTCGGTGTCCATCCGGTCGCCGATCATGAGCGTCGACTCCGAATGCGCGCCCAGCCGGCGCAGCGCGGACCGCATCATCAGCGGGTTCGGCTTGCCGACGTAGTACGGCGAGCGGCCGGTGGCCCGTTCGATCAGCGCGGCGACGGACCCGGTGGCAGGCATCGAGCCCTCGACGCTCGGGCCGGTCGCGTCCGGGTTGGTCGCGATGAACTTCGCGCCGCCCTCGATCAGCCGGATCGCGCGGGTGATCGCGCTGAAGCTGTACGTGCGGGTCTCGCCGAGCACGACGTAGTCCGGGTCGCGTTCGGTCAGCACGTAGCCGACCTCGTGCAGCGCCGTGGTGAGCCCGGCCTCGCCGATCACGAACGCCGAGCCGTTCGGCCGCTGCGACGCGAGGAACTTCGCGGTCGCCAGCGCCGAGGTCCAGATCGACTCCTCGGGGATGTCCAGACCGGTGCGCAGCAGCCGCGCCCGCAAGTCGCGCGGGGTGTAGATCGAGTTATTGGTGAGCACCAAAAAGTCGATATCGTTGTTCCGCAGTTCGTCGAGGAACTCGTCCGCCCCCGGGACGAGGTGTTCCTCCCTGACCAGCACACCGTCCATGTCGGAGAGATACGTCCACCGGCCTTCGCTCATGCGCGAAAACCTATCACGCGCGCGAGACGCCTGCGGCATACGACGAAAACGGCTACAGTGGAAATTGCCGGTAACGCGAGGGGAGTCGCGGGACCGGTTACCGAGGGGGTTCGGGGGAATCTTTTCCGTAAGCTCCGGCGTATTCGCCGTGGCGCAATTCTTCCTGCCCCTTGATTTGAAGGGGGAACAACCTGATGACAGAAATTGTCGACCGGCCCGCCGCCGCGGCCCCGATCACCGGGCCGAACTGGGGGCTCACCAAGTTCCTTGACCCGCTGCCGGTTCCGCCGGTGCTGCGGCCGCCGTGGCGGGGACAGGACATGATCACCATTCCGATGGTGGCGAAGCGGCAACGGCTGCACTCGCAATTGCCGCCGAGTACATTGTGGACTTATGCCGGACATTTCCCGGGACCGACAATCGAAGTGCGCAGCGGCAAACAACTGCGGATTTCGTGGTCGAACGAAATAGAAGGCGAGTTCCCGTTGGTCGCCGTGCAAGGACCGGTGGGCGACGCACCGACCACCCGCCCCGGCCGCGAGCTCGACCGGCCCGGCTACTCGATCGTCGACGGCGTCGCGGACCTGCCCGCCTGGACCGTGGTTCACCTGCACGGCGCGCGCACCAACGCGAGCAACGACGGATGGGCGCACAACGCCGGCCTCCGGGGCACTTCGCAGCTCGCCGAGTACCAGAACCGGCAGCAGGCCATGCCGCTCTGGTACCACGACCACGCCATGGCGATCACCCGGTTCAACGTCCACACCGGTCTGGCGGGCCTGTACCTGATCCGCGACGACGAGGAGGACGAGCTCGACCTGCCCGGCGGCGATCGCGAACTGCCGCTGATCCTGACCGACCGCAACCTCGACACCGACCCGGCGACCGGAGCGCTCACCGGGCAATTGCTGTACAAGTTCCCGTACGTGCCGAACGGGCCGATGATCCCGTTCTCCGGTCCGTTCACGCTGGTCAACGGCGTGATCTGGCCGCACCTCGACGTCAGCGCACGGTGGTACCGCTTCCGGCTGCTCAACGCGGCCAACGAACGGTTCTTCACGCTGAACCTGGTCGACGAGAACAACGTGCCGCGGAACGACGCCGTCCGCCTGATCGGCACCGACGGCGGGTTGCTGCCCGCTCCCGCGCCGCTGCCGTCCGGCGGGCTGACCGTCGCGCCGGCCGAACGGTTCGACGTGCTGATCGACTTCAGCCGGTTCCAGGGGCAGAAACTCAAGCTGCGCAACGCCGATCCCAACCTCGGCGGGGTCGAACCGGACGTCATGGAGTTCCGGGTGGAAAGCCGCGCGCGGCACGATTCGTTCGAGCTGCCCGAAAAGCTCTCGTCGTCGTACGTCCGGATCAAGCACGGTTCGACGCTGCCGGAGGACCACGACCACGTCTGGGTCGCGCTGCTGCTCAACGCGAGCGGGCATCCGGAGATGTGGGACCTCGAACAGGTCGACGCCGATCCGGGCGGCAAGGGCATCATCCAGATCAACGACCCGGCGGGCGGGCTGAAGACGTTCCGGATGATCGGGCGGCTCTTCGACGACACCACCGGCATCTTCATCGACCACGGAAAATGGGCGGTGTGGAACATCGTGCACGTCGCGAACGGCGGGCCCGCACATCCGTTCCACATCCACCTGACCGAATTCCAGGCGCTCTTCCGCCGCAGCTTCACCACGACCTTCGACCCGGCCGCCGAGCGCACTTCCCGGCCGATCGACGGGTTCGCGGAAGTCCCGCTGGAAAAGTACGAGGAGGGGTGGAAGGACACGATCATCGTGAACCCCGGGCAGTGGGTGAGCGTCGCCGGCCAGTTCAGCGGTGGCACCGGCGAGTTCATGTACCACTGCCACATCCTCGACCACGAGGACGAGGGCATGATGCGGCCGTTCGTCGTCCACCCGCCCGAGGTGGCGAAGTTCCACGTCCATCCCGGCGGCGGCCACCACCACGGCGGCTGAGCGGGATCGCTTGCGCCCCAATGCCGCATTGGGTGCATCTGACGCATCCAATGCGGCGTTCGGTGCATCCCACGCACCCAATGTGGCATTCGGTGCATCCCACGCACCCAATGTGGCATTCGGTGCATCCCACGCACCCAATGTGGCATTCGGTGCATCCCACGCACCCAATGTGGCATTCGGTGCATCCCACGCACCCAATGTGGCATTCGGTGCATCCCACGCACCCAATGTGGCATTGGGGTTTCTCAATAGCGGGCACAGCGGCCGCGGTGCACGAAGTTGCCCTTGGCCGATGGGGGCGGTGCGCCAAGGCGAACGTCCGTGAGGGGAACCCTCACGGAATCAGATTCCGTCAGGGTTCCCCTCACAGACATCAGCGGGAGCGAAGAACCGAAACCACGCGGGGGAAGCGAGGCTCAGGAAGCCGCAGCCGGGTGTACCGCCACAGTCGCGGCCTTCACCGACAGCGCCACCGCCGAACCGGGTTCCAGCGCCAGTTCGGCCACCGCCGCCGGGGTGAGGTCGGCGGTCAGGCCGTGTGCCCAGCCACTGCCCTCGGTACGGACTCGGATCACCGGTCCGTGCGGTTCCAGGGCCGCCACGACGGCGTCGGTCGTGTTGCGTGGGCTGCCGTGGTGGTCGCCGTCGTGCGGGTAGACCGCGACCGCGTTCGGTGCGAACACCGCGACCGCCGCCTCGCCCACCACGGTGTCCGGCGTCAGCAAACCCGTCACCACTTCGCCGGACGGCGTGCGCAATCCGTCGTCCACCGCCACTCCGGACACGAGGTTCAGCCCGGCGATCCGCGCGGTGAACGGCGTCCGCGGCGCGGCCAGCACCTCGCGCGTCGGGCCGCGTTCCACGATCCGGCCGCCGTTCATCACCGCCACGTGGTCGGCAAGAGCCAACGCGTCCAGCGGGTCGTGCGTGACCAGGACGGTCGTCGGGCCGTCGCGCAACACCCGGCGCAGCAAGCCGCGGATCGCCGGGGCCGAGTCCACGTCGAGCGCGGCGAACGGTTCGTCCAGCAACAGCAGGTCCGGCGCGGAAGCCAGCGCCCGCGCGATCGCCACCCGCTGCTGCTGCCCGCCGGACAGCTGGCTCGGCCGCCGGTTCGCGAACTCCGCCGCGTCCACTTCGGCCAGCCATCGCGAGGCGATCGCCCGTGCCTCCGCCCGGCTGGCACCGGTCGAGCGCGGCGAGAACGCGACGTTGTCCATTGCGGACAGATGCGGGAACAACAGCGCGTCTTGGGACAGCAGGCCGATCCGCCGTTCGTGCGGCGGCAAGTCGACGCCGTTCCCGGCCAGCCGCCGGTCGGCGAGCGTGACGTCCGCCGAGGTCACCGGCAGCAGACCGGCGAGGCTGCCGAGCACAGTGGACTTCCCGGAACCGTTGGGCCCGAGCAGCGCGAGCACGGAGCCGCCGGGCACGGTGAACTCGACGTCGAGCGAGAACTCGCCGCGGGTCAGCGCCAGCTTCGCCGACAGGGTCACCGCAGCCCGCCTTCCCACGACCGCGGCCGCGCGAGCGCGATGACCAGGATCGCGACCACGATGAGCAGCAGCGCGAGCGCGACCGCGCTGTCGATGTCCACTTCGGCCTGCGTGTAGACCTCGAGCGGCAGCGTCCGGGTCACGCCTTCCAGGCTGCCCGCGAACGTGATGGTCGCGCCGAACTCGCCCAGCGCGCGAGCGAAGCTCAGCACGACGCCGGAGCCCAGCGCGGGCAGCAGCAACGGCAGCGTCACCCGGCGGAACACCGTCCACGGGCGCGCGCCCAGCGTCGAGGCGACCTGCTCGTAGCGGTCGCCGGAGCCGCGCAGCGCGCCTTCCAGGCTGACGACGAGGAACGGCATCGCCACGAACGTCTGCGCGATGACGACCGCGGCCGTCGTGAACGGCACCTGCTCGCCGGTCAGCCAGTTGATCAGGATGCCGAGGAAACCCTTGCGGCCCAGCAGGTACAGCAGGGCAAGGCCGCCGACCACCGGCGGCAGCACGAGCGGAAGCAGCACCACCGAACGCAGCATCCGCACGCCCGGCACCCGGGAGCGGGCCAGCACGATCGCCAGCGGAACGCCGAGCACCACACAGGCCACTGTGGACAGTGCGGCGGTCGTCAGCGACAGCCGGAGCGCGTTCAGCGACGACGACGTGACCAGCAGCGACGGCAGCCGGGTCAGATCGGACCGCACGAGCAGGCCGACGACCGGCAGCACCACGAGCGCGAGCGCGACGACGGCGGGGAACCAGAGGATCAGCGGAACCCGGGCGTGCGGCGGCCGGGTCTCGGCCGCCGCGCCCGCCTTACTTGCCAGGGCCAAAGCCGATCTTGGCCAGTTCGGCCTTGCCCTGCTCCCCGAGGACGAAGTCGGTGAACTGCTTCGCCAGCGCCGCCTGCGGAGCGTTCTTGACGGCCGCGATCGGGTACTGGTTCACCGCGCCCGAGGACTCCGGGAAGTCGACCTTGTCCACTTTGCCCGCCGCCGAGGTCGCGTCGGTGACGTACACCAGCCCGGCGTCGGCGTCGCCCGACTGGACCTTGGCCAGCACCTGCTTGACGTTCGTCTCCTCGCTCACCGGCTTGAGCGTGGTCTTGGTGGCCTGTTCGACCTTCTGCGTGGCCGAACCGCACGGCACCTGCTGCGCGCACACGACCACGTTCAGGCCCGGCTTGGTCAGGTCGGCGAAGGTCTTGATGCCCTTCGGGTTGCCCTTGGCCACGGCGATCGCGAGCTTGTTGGTGGCGAAGACCGTCGGCTGGCCGTCGATCACGCCGTCCTGCACGGCCTTGTCCATGTTCTTCTGGTCGGCCGAGGCGAACACGTCGGCCTTGGCCCCGTTGTCCAGCTTCTGCACGAGCGCGGACGAACCCTCGTAGTCGAAGACGACCTTGACGCCCGGGTGCGCGGCCTCGAACTGCTTGCCGAGCACGTTGAAGGATTCGGTGAGCGAGGCCGCGGCGAACACCGTCAGCGTGCCGCCTCCCGGAGCGGGCGCGGACGCGGAGCCCGCACCCGGGTTCGAGCTGGGCTGGTCGCCGGAGCTGCAGGCACTGGCGAACAACGCGATCGCCGCCGCGGCGACGAGGGCGAGCTTCTTCATCGGGATCCTTCCGGGGTTTCCACCACGACGGTGGTCGCCTTGACCACGGCGACCGCGAGCACGCCCGGGCGCAGCCCGAGTTCGCGGACCGCCTCGGTGCTCATCAGTGACACCACTCGGTGCGCCCCGCATTGCAGTTCGACCTGCGCCATCACCTTGTCGGCGACGACCTCGGTGACGAGTCCGACGAAGCGGTTGCGGGCGGAGCGGCCGACCGCCGACGGGTCGTCCGGTTCGCTGGCTTGGGCCCGGGCGAACCCGGCGAGCTGAGCGCCGTCGACGACCTTGCGGCCGGCGGCGTCGTCCGTCGCGGTCAACTGACCCGCCCGAACCCACCGGCGGACGGTGTCGTCGCTTACGCCGAGCAGCCGAGCGGCCTCGGACAACCGAAATTGCGGCATGGCCGGAACATTATCCCCGCAGATGCGGAAAAGCTATGCGGGATGCGCATTTTCGCGTAACGCTTCGAGCATTGCGAACTGATAACGCCCGAGGACTTTCCGTTCTGCGGAAGTGAACTCCGCGAGCACCCCGGCAAGACGCCGCGCGACCCGCGCGGAGATCGCGTCGAGGCGTTCGCGGCCCGCCTCGGTGATCGTCACGAGCACCTTCCGGCGGTCGGTCCGGTCGCGTTCGCGGAGCACCAGACCGGACTTCTCCAGCCGGTCGAGCACGCCGGTCACCGCACCCGTCGACAGGCCGGTGAGCTGCCCGATTCGGCCCGGGGTAAGGGAATCGGCGGTCTGCCCGGCGAGTTCGAGAGCCTGCAGTTCGGTCGCCGAGAGGCCCTCGAGGGCGGCGTCGCGGGCGTGCCGGAGGACGACGTGCGTGCGCAGCTGAGCCGCCAGCGCGGCGAAGTGAGTCAGCTCACTATTCGTCTCAGCGGTGCTCACCGAGTGCCTCCACATCGGAACCGAGGGTGGTTTTCCAGCTTTTCGCAAGCCTGCCTTTTCAGGCCGCGCAAGCTATCCTGAGCGTAATGACAGCAGTACATCTCGGGTTTCCTCGCGTCCCCGGCAACCGAGGCCCGTCCGGCACGCCCCGGCCCGAGCACCCCGGTCTCGTCGATTCCTTCGGCCGCGTGGCGACCGACCTGCGGGTCTCCCTCACCGACCGGTGCAATCTGCGCTGCACGTACTGCATGCCGGCCGAGGGCCTCGACTGGATGCCGAGCGAGCAGGTGCTCTCCGACGACGAACTGGTCCGGCTCATGCGGATCGCGGTCGAGATGCTCGGCGTCACCGACATCCGGCTGACCGGCGGCGAACCGCTGCTGCGCCCGGGACTGGAAGGCATCATCGAGCGGATCACCGCGCTCGAGCCCCGTCCCCGGGTGTCCATGACCACCAACGGGATCGGGCTGGCCAAACGCGCCCCCGGCCTCGTCGCGGCCGGGCTCGACCGGATCAACGTGTCGCTGGACACCATCGACCGCGAGCGCTTCGCCGAACTGACCCGCCGCGACCGGCTGCCGCACGTGCTGGCCGGCCTCGCCGCCGCCCGCGACGCCGGGCTGTCGCCGGTCAAGATCAACTCCGTGCTGATGCGCGGGTACAACGAGCACGAGGCGGTCCCGCTGCTGCGGTTCGCCCTCGAAGAGGGCTACCACCTGCGGTTCATCGAGCAGATGCCGCTGGACGCGCAGCACGGCTGGAACCGCCGAGACATGATCACCGCCGAGGAGATCCTCGCGATGCTCGGCGAGGCCTTCACCCTGTCCCCGTTCCCGGCCCCGCGCGGCGGCGCGCCCGCCGAGCGCTGGCTGGTCGACGGCGGACCGGGCGACGTGGGCGTGATCGCGTCCGTGACCAGGCCGTTCTGCTCCGCCTGCGAGCGCACCCGGCTGACCGCCGACGGCGCCGTCCGCTCCTGCCTCTTCTCGAACGACGAGACCGACCTGCGCGCCCTCGTGCGCGCGGGCGCGCGCGATGAGGAGGTGGCGGACGCGTGGCGCGACACGATGTGGCGCAAGCTCGCGGGCCACGAGATCAACGAGGCCGGCTTCGCGCAGCCGATCCGGCCGATGAGCGCGATCGGCGGTTGAGCCCATGACCTCTCCCACGGCGCCTTCTTCCCCGGTGACGGTCGTCGTCCGGTACTTCGCCTCGGCGCGGGCCGCGGCGGGCACCGAGGAGGAAAAGGTGGAGCTGGCGGCGGGCGCGACGGTGGCGGACGCCGTCCAGGCGCTGCGCGAGCTGCACCCCGGGCAACTTTCCCGCGTTCTCGACGCGGCGAGCTTCCTGGTCAACGAGGTGGCGGTCCGCGATCGCGGCCGCGCGCTCGGTGACGGCTCCTACCTGGACGTCCTCCCGCCGTTCGCCGGCGGATGACCGACCGGAAAGGCCCCGTTCACGCGGCTGAGCGCCGCGTGCACGGCCGGAGCGGCGGTTTCCGGCCGATTGGTCCGGACCACGGCGAATGGCGGCACTGGCGCACTGAGCGGTCGGCACGCTTTATCCCTACTCTCCGAAGCGTTTCGCTCACGGCGTATTTCCGCAGCTCAAAGAACCACTCGGCGGGCAGTGGCCGACCGTTGACGAGTGGTTTAGAGTGCCCTCCCTTATCTGCCGCGAATGGCCCCTTGACGCGTTATCGACGTGACCCAAGCCTCACGATCCGTGAAATATCTCGGCAAGAAAACGGGCAGATAACGACGCTCTGAACAGCGGAAACAGGCGGATCGAGACAGGTTGCGTGCCGTTACTGTGACGTAGGTCACACCCCGAATGATTTCCGATCACGCCGCGAATTACGTACCGTCGCTTTTCGGTTGGCCCCGACCGACCAAGCAACACCGGGAATCCGTAGCGCCCAGCTCTGTCCAACGGATCCCCGGACCCATACCCCGAGCGAAAGCATTTCCGGACAGAGACGAGGGGACGAAGACGGCGCGTCGTGCGACGTCCGCGTCAGCCGCCCGGCAACGGACGGACGGGCTCCCAACCCGACCCGCAGCATCGAGCTCGTAGGCGCAGGAATCGAGAAGTTTTCAGATGTCTTACCGAGGCAAGCACCGCAAGATGTCCGCCGCCACCCGCACCATTGCCCGTGTCGCAGTCGCGGGTATCGCGGTCGGCGCCCCCCTCGCGATCGCCGCGACCCCCGCGTCGGCGACCAACTGGGACGCCATCGCGCAGTGCGAGAGCGGCGGCAACTGGAGCACCAACACCGGAAACGGCTACTACGGTGGCCTCCAGTTCACCCAGAGCACCTGGAAGGCCTACGGCGGCACCGGCAGCCCGCAGGGCGCGTCGCGTGAGCAGCAGATCGCCGTCGCCGAGCGCGTCATGCAGGGCCAGGGCCCCGGCGCGTGGCCGGTGTGCAGCAAGAAGGCCGGCAGCTCGGCCTCCGCGCACAAGGCGACCCCGAAGAAGAGCACCGCCAAGAAGGCGACCCCGAAGAGCGTTGCCCCGAAGAAGGTCACCCAGCCGGTGGCCGCGCTGGTGGCGAACTCCAACCCGAACGGCGACTACACCGTCAAGGCTGGCGACACGCTCTCGAAGATCGCCAAGGAGCACAACATCCAGGGCGGCTACCAGAAGCTGCAGGACCTGAACAAGCAGTACGTGTCGAACGCGAACTTCATCGTGGTCGGCCAGAAGCTCGCCACCAAGTGAACCCTGGCCTCCTCGTGAGGCTGGTTCCGGCGCAGCATCTGCTGTGACAGAACGCCCGAAGGGCCCCACCGCGTCAATCCCCTGGCGGTGGGGCCCTTCGTCGTGTCCGGGCTCGTGAGTGGCGACGCCGGTGAGAACCGGCATCGCCGCGCACGAGGTGGTCAGGGAGAGTTGACCCATTCGTCGGTGCCGTCGGTGAAGTGCTGGTGCTTCCACACCGGAAGCCGCGCCTTGACCTCATCGACCAGCTCCGCGCACGCCGTGAACGCCTGACCGCGGTGCTCGGCGGCGACCGCGCAGGCAAGCGCGACGTCGCCGATCGCCAACGCCCCGACCCGATGGCTCACCGCCACCGCCCGCACGCCCTTCCAGCGCGCTGCCAGGTCGTTGACCACCTCGACGAGGACGTCACGGGCCGTCGGGTGGCCTTCGTAGGTCAGATCGCGCACGCCCTTGCCGCCGTCGTGGTCGCGGACCACGCCGGAGAACGTGACCACGGCGCCCGCCGCGTCGTCCTCCACCAGTTGCGCGTGTTCCTCGACCGACAGCGGCTGGTCGCTCACGTCCGCGCGCAGAATCCGGACCGCCGGACCGGACGGCGCCGCCTCGCGCGGGTGGTCGCCACCGGCGAGCTGGTCCACCGCGTGGTCGAGAATGTCCGTCAGGACCCGCAGACCGTCCTTCACGCCGCCGCTCGACCCCGGAAGGTTCACCACGAGGGTCCGGCCCGCGACTCCGGCCACGCCGCGCGAGAGCACCGCGGTGGGCACCTTCGGCAGCCCGGCCGCGCGGATCGCGTCCGCGACGCCGGGCAGTTCGTAATCCAGCGCCGCGCGGGTGACGTCCGGGGTCCGGTCGGTCGGCGAGATGCCGGTGCCGCCGGTCGTGAGGATCACCTGGACGCCGTCGGACACCGCGGCCCGCAGCGCGCCGCCCACCGGGTCGCCGTCCTCGACGACGACCGGCGGCGGCACGTCGTAGCCCCGCTCGGCCAGCCAGGCGACGAGCACCGGGCCGGTCTTGTCCTCGTAGACGCCTCGCGCGGCGCGGTTCGACGCGACGATGACGCGCGCGGTCTTGGTCATGGCCGCTCCCAGGTCCCGGTCTTGCCGCCGTCCTTGCGGATCAGCCGCACGTTGTCGAGCGTCGCGGCCGGGTCGACAGCCTTGATCATGTCGTGCAGGGTCAGCCCGGCGACCGCGACGGCGGTGAGCGCCTCCATCTCGACCCCGGTGACGTCCTTGGTCTTGGCCGTCGCGCTGATGTGCACGGCGGTCTCGGCCAGTTCGAACTCCACCTTGACCCCGGACAGCGCGATCTGATGGCACAACGGGATCAGCTCGGGCACCCGCTTGGCGCCCATGATCCCGGC
This sequence comes from Amycolatopsis sp. VC5-11, assembly GCF_037034185.1. Classification (NCBI taxonomy): domain Bacteria; kingdom Bacillati; phylum Actinomycetota; class Actinomycetes; order Pseudonocardiales; family Pseudonocardiaceae; genus Amycolatopsis; species Amycolatopsis sp. VC5-11. The sequence goes on from NZ_JBAGKF010000026.1 coordinate 31,583, forward strand.
GATCCGCGCGGTCGCCAGCGCGTCGCCCTTGGGAAGGCCGTTGGCCGAAAGCAGGCCGACGACCTCCGCCGTGGTGTGGACGGTCCCGCCGGCCAGCGCGGTGCGCGCGGACGCGGTCTTGCCGGAAACGTCGACCATCCGGGCGGCCCCGGACTCGTCGACGTGGCTGAGTTCACTCACGCCCGCGAGGCTACTGCCCGCGTTCCGCCCGCACCGCGTTGCGCACCGCTTCCGCGACCGCGGGAGCCACCGCGCTGTCGAACACGCTCGGCACGATGAACGACGCGTTGAGCTTGCCGTTGTCCACCACGTCGGCGATCGCGTCGGAGGCGGCCAGCAGCATGTTGTCGTCGATGTTGTGCGCGGCGGCGTCGAGCAGGCCGCGGAAGACGCCAGGGAACGCCAGGACGTTGTTGATCTGGTTCGGGAAGTCGCTGCGGCCGGTGGCGACGACCGCGGCGTGCTTCTGCGCCTCCAGCGGGTCGATCTCCGGGTCCGGGTTGGCCAGCGCGAAGACGACGGCGTCGTCGTTCATCGTGGCGACCTGCTCCGCGCCGAAGAGGTTCGGGGCCGAGACGCCGATGAAGACATCCGCGCCGACCAGCGCGTCGTGCAGGGTGCCGGACTTGCCGTCCTTGTTGGTGTGCTCGGCGATCCAGGTCAGGTTGTCGTCGAGGTTGCCGCGGTCGGGATAGACGATGCCGTCGATGTCGGCGGCCACGATGTCGCCCGGGTTCTTGCGCAGCAGCAGGCGGATGATCGCCGAGCCTGCCGCGCCGACGCCGCTGACCACGATCTTGCAGTCCTCGATGTTCTTCCCGACCACGCGCAGCGCGTTGCGCAGCGCGGCGACCACGACGATCGCGGTGCCGTGCTGGTCGTCGTGGAAGACCGGGATGTCCAGCTGCTCGCGCAGCCGCTTCTCGATCTCGAAGCAGCGCGGCGCGGCGATGTCCTCGAGGTTGATGCCCGCGTACACCGGCGCGAGCGCCTTCGCGATCATGATGATCTCTTCGGTGTCCTGGGTGTCCAGGCAGACCGGCCACGCGTCGACGCCGGCGAACTTCTTGAACAGCGCCGCCTTGCCCTCCATCACCGGCAGCGCGGCGGCCGGGCCGATGTTGCCGAGGCCGAGCACGGCGGAACCGTCGGTGAGCACCGCGACGGTGTTGCGCTTGATGGTCAGCCGGCGCGCGTCCTCGGGGTTCGCGGCGATCGCCTGGCACACGCGGGCGACGCCCGGGGTGTAGGCGCGGGAGAGGTCGTCACGGTTGCGGAGCGCGACCTTGGGGCTGACCTCGATCTTGCCGCCGAGGTGGATCAGGAACGTCCGGTCCGAGACCTTGCGCACCTGGACGCCGGGCAGCGAGTCGAGCGCCTGCGTGATGTCCTGCGCGTGGTTTTCCGAGAGCGCGTTGGCGCTGATGTCGACGACGATCGAGTCCGCGTGCGATTCGACGACGTCGAACGCCGTCAGCACGCCGCCGACGCGGCCGACCGCGGTGGTGAGATCACCCGCGGCCGTTGACGAGGCCGGGGCCTCGACCCGGACGGTGATCGAATACCCGGGACCGGGAACCGGCATGACACGTACTCCCCGCAGGTGGTGTGGGTTCGGACGGCTCGAATCTAGTCCGGTGACCCGCGCCACCACACCCCAACCGGGTGACTGACCAGTAACTTCAGGTTCGGGGGCGCCACCAGCGCGGCGCTCCCGAACGCGGTCCGCAGGTCAGCGGTTGATCTCGGTCTCCGGGTGCACGTACGGCACCTGCTCGAGCGGGAAGGCCAGGTCGCCGAACGGCGAAAGCGCTCCCTGCCGGTCCGAGGACAGCTCGGTGACCGGGTGCTCGCCCGGCTCGCCCGGCCACGTCGGGTCGATGCCCTTGCTCTGCTTGTCGCCCTTCGCCACTGCTTCCTCCGAGGCCCTCGTCCGGCAAACTCGCACACAGTCTGCCCGAACACCGGTCGTGCGCGCGCACCCGCCCGGTATCCTGGGTGTCTATGCCCGCGACCTCTCTGGCGGACTGGCTGCGTGCGGAGTCCGACGACGCACTCGCCGAACTGCTGCGCACGCGTCGCGATCTGTCCACCCCTCCTCCGTCCGACACCACCGTGCTCGCCACCCGCGCGGGCACCCCGGGGTCGGTCGCCCGCGCCTGCGAAGACCTCGACACGTTCACCCTCGCGGTGATCGACGCGCTGTTGGTCGCCGGTGCCGACGTCGAGCCGGCGCAGGTGTCCGCGGTCACGGCGCTCGTCGGCCGCGATGTGAGCGAACCGCTCGCCCGGCTGCGCGCCCGGGCGCTCGTCTGGGGCGCCGACGAGGAGTTGCGAGTGCCGCCCGCGGCCCGCGACGCTCTCGGTCCGTTCCCGGCCGGGCTCGGCGCACCGTCGCCCGCGCTGGCCGCCACCGACATCGACGCGCGGCTCGCGGAGGTCGGCGACGACGAGCGGGCCGTGCTCACCGCGCTGGCCGCCGGGCCGCCGATCGGCCGCACCCGCGACGCGAGCTTCGACGTCGGACTGTCCGACGCGGCCACGCCGGTGCAGAAGCTCCTCGCGCGCGGCCTGCTGCTGCGCCGGGACGACCAGACCGTCGAACTGCCCCGCGAACTCGGCCTGCTGCTGCGCGGCGGGCACGCGTTCGAACCGGACACGCTCGTCGAGCCGGAGCTGCCCGTCCATCCACATCGGACGGACACAGTGGACGAAACCGCGGCTGGCGAAGCGATGGAGTTGTTGCGGCAGACCGAGTCTCTGCTTCGGATGTGGTCGGATTCGCCGCCGCCGGTGCTCAAGGCGGGCGGGCTCGGCGTACGGGAACTGAAGAAGATCGCGAAGGATCTCGAAGTCGACGAGACCCGCGCGACGTTGCTCGTGGAGCTGGTCGTCGGCGCGGGACTTGTTGCGGACAGCGAAAACACCGCCCCCGAATACGTGCCCACCATGCTCACCGACAGCTGGCTCGCGTCGCCTTCGGTACAGCGGTGGATGACGCTCGCGCAGGCGTGGCTAGAACTTCCCCGATTGCCCGGGCTCGCCGGTGGCCGCGACGCGAAGGACAAGCCGATCGCACCGCTGTCCGAAGAGCTGCGACGGCCGCTCGCACCGGTTTCGCGGCACCGCGTGCTTACCGCGCTGGCTGAGCTGAATCCGGGCGCAGGTGTGAAAAGTGTCGACGAGCTAGTCGCGGTGCTGGCTTGGCGCGCACCTCGGCGAGGTGGCCGGCTGCGCGACGAAACCGTCCGCTGGACCATGGCCGAAGCGACCGCACTGGGCCTGGTTGGTCTCGGTGCCCTCACCACCGCTACCCGGCTGCTGCTGGAGGACGACCGCTCCGGCGCGGTCGAGGCGATGCACGACGCGCTGCCCGCACCAGTCGACCACATCTTGGTGCAGGCCGACCTGACGGTTGTCGCGCCAGGCCCGCTGGAACCGGAACTGGCGGCGGACATGGCCGCGGTCGCGGACGTCGAATCCGCTGGCCACGCAACGGTTTACCGCGTCACCGAGCCGTCGGTGCGGCGCGCGCTCGACACCGGACGGACCGCCGACGAACTGCACGCGATGTTCCGCAACAAGTCGGCGACCCCGGTGCCGCAAGGCCTCACATACCTGATCGACGACGTCGCCCGCCGCCACGGCCGCTTGCGCGGCGGCACCGCAGGGTCGTTCCTACGCTGCGACGACGAGGCGCTGCTCGCCGAAGTCCTCGCGAATCCGGTGGCCGCGGAGTACGACCTGCGACTGATCGCGCCGACGGTGCTGATCAGCTCCGCCCCGCTGGCCGAGGTACTGGAAGCCTTGCGCGGCGCGGGTTTCGCCCCCGCGGCGGAGGGCCCGGACGGTCGGGTGGTCGACCTGCGCCCCACCGGACGCCGCCTGCCCGCCCGCGCCCGCGCGGCCCGTGCCCGGCCGGGCGAACAAGCGGTGCTGACCGACGAACAGGCGACGCGGATCGTGTCGAATCTCCGCGCAGGAGACCAAGCTTCGGCCCGCCGCCGCGGTTCGACGGTGCGCGCACCTGGCGGCGGCGGTGCGGACACGACGGCGACGCTCGACCTGCTGTCCCGCGCGACGCTCGAACAACGCGAGGTGTGGATCGGCTTCGTCGACTCCCGCGGCACGGCGAGCCAGCGCGTAGTGCGCCCGCTGCGGGTCGGCGGCGGGGTGCTGGAGGGTGCGAACCATGAGCGGTATCCGTTGCACCGCATCACTTCCGCTGCCCTGGTCGAGGACTGAGATCGCACGACCGAAAGGTACGTGAGGGTTCCCCTCACGTACATCTCCATCTCGCGCACCCGTCAGCGCCGCACCCGCGGCGATGGCATTGGGTGCGTTGCGAGCCAGCGGGTTCCGTTGAGCGCGGTGGTAGGGGCATGGCCGGAGCAGCCAAAGCGGCGTTCGGTGCATCCCACGCACCCAATGTGGCGTTCGGTGCATCCCACGCACCCAATGCCACATTGGGGCGGTTTCGGCCGGGGCAGTCCGGACGCGAGCGAGCAGGGCAAGGCGGGCTTGGCAAGGCAGGGTCGGGCAAGGCGGACAAGGCAAGGCAAGGCAAAGCGGGGCCGGGCAAGGCAGGGCAAGGCGGGGCCGGGTCAGGCGGGCCAAGGCAAGGCGGGGCAGGGTCAGGGGGGGGCGGGTGAGGCGGAGCGGAGACAGCGCGGCGTTGGCGCGCCAGCACAGCACGAGCGCGCCACCACAGCATGAGCGGAGACAATGGCGCCGTGAGCGCGGTCAGAGGTTGCGCAGCCCCTGCAGCACCCGCTCCATGAACTCCCTCGACGAACGGTCGCCCAGCACCAGGTCGGTCTGGTGCAGCATGACCAGCCCGATGTCCGCCATGTCCCCTACCAGGACCTTCACCACGCCGAGCGGCAGGTGCAGGTGCGCGGCGATCTCCGCGACCGACCGGGTGTCCAGGCACAGATCGCAGATCCGCCGGTGCTCGATCGAGCGCACTCCGCGGTAGCGGCGGCCCTCGTCGCTGGTGGAGACCAGGGCCTCCAGCGCCAGGTTGTGGTCTGAGTGCGTACGTCCGCGGGTCCGCGCGTACGGCCGCACCCGCGACTTCGTCGGCTGTACGGGCGGCTCGGGCTGCGCGGGCTCCTCTTCGGACCAGAACCGGTCCAATTCGGACACTCCGGAAGCCGGTCCGGGGTCGGAGTACCGCTCCTCCGCCGGGGGCTCTTCGGCCAGCGCGTGCCTGCTGCGGGTGGCCTGCTCGACGTGCTGGCGCTGGTACGCCGAACCTTCCGGGACCACGCGGTCGTCCGGGCCGGGCGAACCGGCGTACTCGTCGAACGAGTACGGGTCGTGCGCCGCGGGACGGCTCGGCGGGGGCGGCGGCGGTTCTTCCCAGCGCTGCTGCTGGGGCTCTTCCCACCGGTGGTTCGGCCGCGGCTCTTCCCAGTAACCGGATTCGCCGTCCTCGACCCATTCGTAGCCGTCGTCCCAGCTCTCCTCCTGCACCGGAGCCGACACCGGAGCCTGCACCGGAGCGGGCGGCGGGGCCACTGCCTGCTGAACCGGGCGCGGCGCGACCGGCGCGGGAGCCGGGCGAGGCGCGGGCTCCGGACGCCGGGCAGGTGGCTGGGCATGCCGCGAAGCAGGCGGCGGAGGCGTGGCCCGAGGCTGCCGATGCGGCAGCCGGAGGCTCAGCGAACTCATGTCGTACCGGCTCGGCGAGTCGAACGACTCCCGTTCCGTGCCTTTGTGGAGGGCGTCCCAGGCGCCCGTGTCCTGGTCTCCGAAACCCGAGATCTTCATCGGCTACCCCAGCACCCCGCCGCCCTGCAGCTGCGCGCGCAGTTCCGGCGTGATCTGCTCGCCGACCCGCTCGACCAGCAGGGTCATCTCGTACGCGACTGTCCCGATGTCACACGTCGGCGCGGCGAGCACGGCCAGACAGGACCCGTCCGAGACCGACATCAGGAACAGGTACCCGCGTTCCATCTCGACCACGGTCTGGTTCACGCCGCCCGCCTCGAAGCACCGCGCCGCGCCGTGGGTCAGGCTGATCAGCCCGGACGCCACCGCCGAGAGCTGCTCGGCGCGTTCCTGCGGCAAGCCCTCCGAAGGCGCGAGCATCAGTCCGTCCGCCGACACCAGCACCGCGTGCGCCGCACCCGGGACCCGGCGCACGAAATCCGAGATCAGCCAGCTGAACGTGCCCTGGTCCGCTGGCCGGTCGGAATCGGTCACTGCCCCTCCAAGCTCCTCGAACGCTGCCGGACGCCCGTTCGCCGCCCTCGGGCCATCCTCGCCCGGCCGCGGTGAAGTCGTCGTTCCAGCGTATTCACGCACCCGGTCGTGTCGAGCGTGTGCCCGGGCACGGTACGTGTCTGCCGGATGTAACGTCGCGCGAACGCATGCACAACCACGCATTCGCGGGTCACTCGGTGGTGGCGGCGGCCACCGTGCGCAGCGGGATGTCCGTGCAGGTCACCGCCGGTCCGACGCCCCGATCAGGGGCGGCCGGCCTCGGCCGCGAGCGGGACAGGACTACTCAGCTGCCCCGCTCGGAGGCACCACTCCCCGAAGCGGGTGAAGCCCGTGGAGTTCACTCCAACGGCCGCACCCGAGCCGGGGTGTAACGGGAATCTGGGAGTCGGCGCAAGCCTCCTTCGCAGACGGCGGCGGGGACCGCGAACGGGACTAGCCCGCCCGTAAAGCCGTGTCGTGCGCGATCGCGTGCTGCACGACCGAGATCAGCACCTGCTTCGCCGAATCCCGCTCGCGCGCGTCGCACGCCATGATCGGGACCGACGGCGAGATGGTGAGCGCGTGCCGCACGTCCTCGATCTGGTGGTGCAGCAGCCGGTCGAAGCAGTTGATCGCCACGACGTAGGGCAGCTTCCGGTTCTCGAAGAAGTCGATCGACGGGAACGCGTCCGCGAGCCTGCGCGTGTCCACCAGCACGACCGCGCCGATCGCGCCGACGGCGAGGTCGTCCCACATGAACCAGAACCGGTGCTGGCCCGGCGTGCCGAACACGTACAGCACCAGGTCGGAGTCGAGCGAGATCCGGCCGAAGTCCATGGCCACCGTGGTGGTCGACTTGTTCGGCGTGGCCGACACGTCGTCGTGGCCCACGCTGGCCTCGGTCATCATGGCCTCGGTGGTCAGCGGGTCGATCTCGGAGATCGCCCCGACCAGAGTCGTCTTGCCCGAACCGAACCCACCCGCGACCACGATCTTGGCCGACGAGGTCGGACCCGTCTGCGGTGTGTTCGCGTCGGAGTCAAATTCTCCGAAGCCCACTGAGCACCCTTTCCATGAACTCGATACTGGGGCGGTCGCCCGAATTCGTGCTGCTGCTCGTGTGCACGAGCACCAGGCCGAGGCCCGCCACGTCACCAATCAGCACCCGCACCACGCCGAGCGGAAGCCGCAGGAGCGCGGCCACCTCGGCGACCGACCGGGTGTCGAGGCACAGGTCGCAGATCGACCGGTGCTCCGGCACGCGGACGCGGTCAAGCACCCTGCCCTGTTCGCTCGTCGACACCAGCGCCTCGATCGCGAGGTCGTAGGTCGGCTTCGTGCGTCCGCGGGTGCGGAAGTAAGGCCGGACCAGCCCGGAGGTCTCCACCTCGGCGGGCTCGTCCACGTATTCGCCCGCCGCCTGCATCGGCAGCGCGGCGGCCAATCCGTTCGACGGGAAGCTCGAGGGTCCCGGCGACCCGTCGCGTTCGGCGCTGAACGCGGCGAACTCGGCCGAGTCGTACAGCGGTCCGCTCGCCCCGCCGAACAGCTCCGAACCGGGTCCGCCGAGCAGCCGCTCGCGGTACCCGGGCACCGCGGTGATGCCCGGCTGCTGCCCGGCGTTGGAATCGGTCAGCCAGTTCGGCGGTTCGCGCACCGGCTCGGAATCCGCGGCTTGGACGTCCCTCGAACGCCATTCGCGGTCGACCCGGTCCCGGAAGGACTTCCAGTCCTCCCGGCTCTGGTCCCGATCGCCCCAGCCCCCGGTGTGCTCGTCACCGAGCCGGCCGTCGCCGCGCAAGCGCCCGTCGTCCACGGTTTACTCCTGTAGTCCTAGGTCCGCCTAGCGACGGACCGCAGCGCCCTGCAGTTGTGCCCGCATCTCCGGTGTCAGCTGCTGGCCGACCCGTTCGACCAGCAGAGTCATCTCGTACACCACCAAGCCGATGTCGCTTTCCGGCGAACCCAGCACCGCGAGGCACGAGCCGTCGGACACCGACATCAGGAAGAGAAATCCGTTCGCCATCTCGACCACGGTCTGCGCGACCGGGCCGCCCTCGAACACCTTCGCCGCACCGCGCGCGAGGCTGGTCAGCCCCGAGGCGACGGCCGCCAGCTGGTCCGCCCGGTCCTTCGGCAGCCCGCGCGAAGACGCGAGCAGCAGACCGTCGGCCGAGACGACCACCGCGTGCGCCGCACCGGGCACCCGGTGGACGAAGTCCGTGATCAGCCACGCGAAGCTGCTCGCCGCGCTGCCGCCGGCCTGCCTGCCGTTCGGCTGCACCGAGCCGCCTCCCGGCTGCACTCCCGCCCGTGTCACTCTCGCTCCTCACTGCTGTCGCTCACATACCCGGCCCCGGTGACGCGAACCCCGTCGTCGTCGAGCCGGGCGTCCGGCGGCCGCTCCTTCAGTGCGTGCCTTCCGGACTTGTACCCACGCTGGAAGCTTGCCATCCGGCTGCGGGCAGCCGTCGCCGAGCGGGTGATCGCACCCGTTCCGGGCATTCCGGTGGTCGCGTCCGTGAACGAGTTCTGCTGCGCCGGTTCCGGCGCGTTGCCGATCGAGCCGGGGACCAGGTACGCGTTGGGCACGCGTTTGGGCAGCCCGGCGGGCGTGATCTCCTCGTTCTTGGATTCGAGCAGCGACTGCGCCGCCTGCCATCCCTCGTCGGAGACGCTGTGCCAGCTGTCGTCCTCCGGCTCGTCGGAACCGGGGTAGAGCGGCGTCGACTCGAGCGGTTCGCTCGCCTGCTGCCGCACCGGCTCGGCCGGAGTCTCGTCCCGCTCCCGCGGCTCGGCGGCGGGAGTCTCGGCGGCTTCCGGCTCCGGCTCCGACGCGGCGGACTGCGCCGTTCCGGTGCCGGGCTCGCTGTCCTCGCCCTCGCTGAACCAGCGCGACAGCACCGACTGGTAGATCGGCAGCCGCCGGGTCGGCACGTCGTCCTCGAGCGCGGCGGAACCGTCCGGCTCGGCGGGCGGCTGCTCCTTCGGCGCTTCCGGAGCGACGTACTTCGGCTCCCGCTTCGGCAGCACCAGCGGCGGGAATTCGGTCTGCGCCAGGCTCGCGCCCTCGCCGTACGACTCGCGAGTGAGCGGCGCGAGGTCTTCCGCGGTCGGCCACGCCGGGGCTTCCGAGGCGGGCGTCGCCGGGCTGAGGAACGGACCGGCCGCGCGGTTGCCCGCGACGAGGTCGTCGAGGCTGATCGGCTGGTCGAGCGGGACCAGTCCGCCGTTGTCGGACGCCGCACCGGAGCCGGTCGAGCCCATTGCCTCGGTCAGCTCGGCGGCCGCGGGCGGCGGCGAGAGCGGAAGCGGGTTCGACGGTTCCGGCTCGCGGTTCAGCGGCGGGAGGCTCGGGTGCGAGACCTCGTTGCGGTTCGGCGGCGGCGGGGTGTTCCGCATCGCCGGCGGAACCGTCCGGACCTGGGTGAGCAGCTCGACCGGGACCACGACGCGGGCGATCACGCCGCCCTCGATGTCCTCGTTCTCGCGCAGCCGCACCTCGATGCCGTGCCGCTGGGCCAGCCGCGCGACCACGTACAGACCCATCCGCCGAGTCACCGACACGTCCAGGTCCGGCGGGTCGGCGAGGCGCTCGTTGACCTCGGCGAGGCGCTCCTCGCTCATCCCGACGCCGTGGTCGGTGACCTGGATCGCCAGCGCCTTCTTGCGCGTGATGACCGCGCGGACGGTGATCTTGGTTTCCGGTTCGGAGAAGTAGGTCGCGTTGTCGAGCAGTTCCGCGAGCACGTGCACGAGGTCGTGGATCGCGAGGCCCTGCACCGCGACCTCGGGCACGATGCCGATCTCGATGCGGGCGTACTGCTCGATCTCCGAAACCGCCGCGCCGATCACGTCGGCCGCCGGCACCGGCTTGGGCACCGACTTCGCGAGGCCCGCGCCCGAAAGCACCAGCAGCGATTCGCCGTTCCGGCGCAACCGGGTCGCCAGGTGGTCGAGCTCGAACAGGCTCGCGAGATGGTCCGGGTCCTGCTCGTCGGCCTCGAGCCGGTCGATGACGCCGAGCTGGCGTTCCACCAGCCGCTGCGACCGCCGGGAGAGGTTCACGAAGATGCCGTTGACGTTCTCGCGCAGCAGTGCCTGTTCGGCGGCCATCTTGACCGCCTGCTCGTGGACCACGTCGAACGAGCGCGCCACTTCGCCGATCTCGTCGCGGGTGAGGACCGGAACCGGGTCGACCGCCTTCTTCGAGGCGTTGACCGGGTCCGGGTCGTCCAGGATCGCCTGCACGGTTTCCGGCAGCCGGGTGTAGGCGACGTCCAGCGCGGTCTTCCGCAGCACCCGCAGCGGGCGCAGCATCAGCCGGGCGATGACGAGCATCAGCATCAGCGCGGCGACCAGCGCGGCGAGGACGATGACCCCGCCGACCCACGCCGAACGCACCGCGTTGCTGGCCAGTTCGTCGGCCTGGGCGCGCAGCTGGGTCAGCAGGTTGACCTCGACCGCGCGCAGTTTGTCGGCGGCGACGGTGGAGTCCTGGCCGAGCTTGGTGCCGTCGAGGTTGAGCGGCTGGCTCTGCTGGGCGAAGGAGAACGCCTGTGTCTGCAAACGCCGACGCTCGTCGACCTCGGGTCCGGAGTAGGTGTCGTTGTAGAGCTGGACCTGGTCGCCGGTGGCGTTGGCGAGGAACGCGGTGATCGACGCGTCGCCGCTGGCCTCGGCGGCCCGGGTCTCGTCGATCAGGTTGCCGGGGAAGCCGTCGCGGAACGCGGCGATCTGCAGCGCGGAGTCGCCGCGGAGGATGAACTCCTTCGCCTCGCTGATCGACTGCGTGCTCGTGCCGAGGCGGAGCAGGTCGCGGTTGGTGGTCGCGGTGGAGACCTCGCGGCCGAGCTGGATCAGCGAGTCGAGCACCGAAGAGTAGGTGTCGAGGACCGCGCGGTCGGAGTAAGCCGAGGTGGTCATCGCCGCGCGCAGCGGGCGCAGCGCGTCGAGGCGCTGGAGGCCGTGCGCGTAGCGGTCGCTGGCCGCCTGGTCGTCGTTGTCGAGGTTGACCGCGGCGTTGCGCAGGTCGTCGACGTCGCGGTCGACCTTCGCCATCTGCGCGTCGAGGCCGGTCTGGCGCAGCGGGTCCGCCGACGAGATCCGGACCACCGCCAGCGCGCGCTCGCGCTGCAGGTCGTGCACGACCGCGGTGACCTTCTCGGCGAAGGCGACCTGGTTGGCGGTGTGGTTGAGGTCGACCGCCGACCGCACGTCGTCGACCACGCGCAGCACGCCGAGCACCAGCGCGGTGATCGTGGGGATGAGGAGAATGAGCGCGAGCTTCGACCGCAATCGCCAGTTGCCGAGCGCGAGCCAGGACCGCTGCTGCGCGGTCCCCGCGTTCTCCTGAGCGGAGGCCTCCCCTGCCCCCGCGGTGTCTTCGTTCGGCACCGCCGCACCACCGTCCGGGCCCGAGGGGCCCGTTGATTCCGAACCTGCCGTGCTCGTGGCCACTACGCGCACGCTCCCGGCAGGTAATCCGCCACCTGAGTGGTCTGGACCGCGTCCCGGACTGTTACACCCTTTCGAGTGAAAAGATCAACTTCGCGGTGCGGCTGCCCGTCGCCTCGGGCGCGGAATCGGTTCAGGTCTGACATGACGTTCGGTCCCCGCACGTGGTCGATCTCTTAGTCCGTTCGGCCGAGGCCACCCCCCACCGGCTCGTCGCCGGAGTACGCGGAGAGCCCTTTTCCCAAGTCCGGGCTCTCACTACATCGGTGGTCCACACCTCACATTGCCGGAGCAGAGGGTAGCGAACGCCTGGCCCATTTGTAACCCTCCAGAAGTTGCCCGGAGAGCACCCAGGCAGCGGATCAAGGCCCATCGGGCACCCACGGGTCGTTCACATACCCCGACATACCAGCGGATTCGATCACCTGATCGAGTGACCAGCACCACTTCTGAATCGTATATGAACACCCATTGTGAGTGATCGTCCTGGTTCTCTACAGTAGCCGCGTGACTCCGGACAATGAGCCACCTTCCCCCCGCGTCCATGCCAGACGCGGGCCCATGTGCTAGGAGCGACCTTGTTTGATGAAGCGGTGAGCAGCCGGCGCGACTACGGCAGGCGCGGGTTCCTGTCGCTCGCTATGGCGGGCGGCGTTGCCTTGACTGCCAGCGGATGCGGCCTGCTGGGCGGATCGGACGATTCGGGCAGCGCGAAGGGCGGCTCCGGGGTCGAAAAGGCCAAGATCAAGGTCTCGATCATGCCGACGATCGACGTGGTGCCTTTCCACCTCGCGGTCCAGAACGGCTACTTCAAGAACGAGGGACTCGAGGTCGAAGCCGTCGACGCCGCCAGCGGTGACGCGTCGCTGCAGAAGCTGCAGGCGGGCGAGGTCGACATCGCCTACGCGAGCTACACGCCGTTCTTCATCGCCAAGAGCAAGGGCGCCGCGGACATCAAGCTCGTCGCCGACGCCTCCTCGGCGGGCCCGAAGAGCACCGAAGTCGTGGCGATGCCGAACAGCAACATCAAGAACGTGCACGACCTGGCGGGCAAGCGGATCGGGATCACCGCCACCAACACGATTTGCGACACGCTGACCAAGTCGGTCATGCGCGACAACGGCGTGAGCTTCACCGACGTGAAGTGGGTTTCGCTGCGGTTCCCGGACATCGGCCCCGCGGTCAAGCGCGGCGACATCGACGCGGGCTTCCTGACCGAGCCGTTCATCACGCAGTCGGCGAAGGTCAACGGGACGGTCGAGGTCATCGACACCGCTTCCGGCGGCACCAAGGACTTCCCGACCGCGGGCTACGGCTCGCTCGGCAAGTTCACCGACGCGAACCCGAAGACGGTCGCCGCGTTCCAGCGCGCGATGCTGCGCGCCACCAAGGAATCGGCCGACCGTTCCAAGATCGAGCCGCTGATGATCCAGTTCTCGAAGGTGGACGAGGCGACCGCGAAGATCACGAACCTGCTGACCTTCCAGTCCACTTTGGACGCCCGGCGCATCCAGCGGGTGCCGGACCTGCTGCAGCAGTTCGGTTCCATCCAGTCGAAGATCGACGTGCAGTCGATGATCGTCCCGCAGGCGAACGCGTCCTGACGTGCGCCTCGTCCGGAACCTGACCGGCCTGCTCGGCTTCCTCCTGATCTGGGAGGCCGTCGTGCGGGCCGGTCTGATCGACCAGAACGACCTTCCCCCGCCGACCGTGGTGTTCGCCCGGATCGGCGAACTGTTCGGCGACGTCGAATTCGTCCGCGACGTGGTCGCCTCCGTGCTCGCGTGGCTGATCGCGCTGCTCATCTCGATCGCCATCGCGGTCCCGGCCGGCCTGCTGCTCGGCAGCGTCCGCTGGCTGCGCGACGCGACCAAGGCGATCGTCGAATTCCTGCGGCCGATTCCTTCCGTGGCACTGATTCCGCTGGTGCTGATCGTCGTCGGCGGCGGCCCGGAAGCGAAGATCACCCTCGCCGTGTACGCGGCGGTGTGGCCGATTCTCTTCAACACCATTTACGCGCTGGCCGAGATCGACCCGCTGCTGCTGGAAACCGCGCGCACGTACGGAACTCCGCGTTCGCGGGTGCTGACCTCGGTCGCACTGCCGCACGCCGCGCCGTTCGTGTTCACCGGGATCCGGTTGTCCGCGGCGATTTCGCTGATCCTGGTGATCAGCACGGAATTCCTGGCCGGGGCGAAACTCGGCATCGGGCAGTTCGTGCTCGAAGCCAGTTCCGGACCGGGCCGGATGGACCTGGTGCTCGCCGGGACCGTGGTCGCCGGGCTGCTCGGCTTCCTCGTGAACGAGGGCCTGGAACGGCTGGGCAACCGGCTGTTCCGCTGGAGCAACGCTGTCGAAGGAGCCGCCGCGTGAGTGTGGTCGAAAAACCCTCCACCGTCACGCGCCGGATGAGCCGCGGGCTCAGCGGGTTCGCCCGCAAGTGGCTGCTGTTCGCGATTCTGGTGGTGCTGTGGGAGATCGCGGCGCAGCTGAGCGAAAACGTGTTCTTCCCGCCGCCGTCGAAGATCGCCGCCGCGGCCGCGAAACTGTGGTTCTCCGGCCCGGCCTCGCACCTGTTCCTCGGCGAGCCGGTGTTCGACCACATCCTGCCGAGCCTCGGCAGGCTGCTCGGCGGCTGGCTGCTGGCGGTGGTGATCGGCGTCGTGCTCGGCACCGCGCTGGGCCGCTCGCGCACCGGGATGGATTACGTGGGACCGCTTTTCGCGTTCTTCCGCGCCATTCCGCCGCCCGCGCTCGTGCCGGTGTTCATCATCCTGTTCGGCATCGGGCCGGGCATGCAGACCGCGACGATCATCTTCAGCTCGCTGTGGCCGGTGCTGATGAACACAGTGGACGGGGTCCGCTCGGTCGACAAGGTCAAGGTCGAGACGGCTCGCGCGTTCCGGACGCCGAAGCGGTACTGGATCGGGCTGGTCGTGCTGCCCTCGGCGCTGCCGAAGATCTTCGCCGGGCTTCGGGTGTCGCTTTCGATCGCGCTGATCCTGATGGCGATCTCCGAACTGGTGGGGGCGCTCAACGGCATCGGCTACGCGCTGCTCGCCGCCCAGCGTTCGTACGACTTCGACCAGATGTGGGCGTGGATCGTGCTGCTGGGCATCCTCGGGTACGGGTTCAACGCCGCGCTGCTCGGCATCGAACGCCGGGTGCTCGGCTGGCAGCCCGGCCGGAACTAGGAAGGTTTCCCGTTATGTCGACCATGCTCGAGGTCTCCGGCCTCAGCCACCGCTACGGCAGCGGCGAGTCCGCGCACGTCGCGGTCAACGAACTGTCGTTCACGGTGGAGACCGGGCAGCTGGCGTGCATCGTCGGCCCGTCCGGCTGCGGCAAGTCCACCCTGCTGCGCGCGATCGCCGGCCTGATCCCGCCGAGCGCGGGCACGGTGAGCCTGCACGGCGACCGCGTCACCTCGGTGCCGGACGATCTCGCCGTGGTGTTCCAGGACTACAGCCGCTCCCTGTTCCCGTGGCTGTCGGTCGCGAAGAACGTGGAATTCCCGCTGCGCTGGAGCAAACTCGACAAGGCGACCCGGCGTGCCCGGGCCGCCGAAGCGCTCGAGGCGGTCGGACTTTCGGCCGCGGTGAACAAGTACCCGTGGCAGCTTTCGGGCGGCATGCAGCAGCGGGTGTCGATCGCCCGCGCGCTGGCGAGCCGTCCGGCGCTGCTGCTGATGGACGAGCCGTTCGCGTCGGTGGACGCGCAGACGCGGTTCGAGCTGGAAGACCTGCTGCGCCGGGTCCAGGTCGAACAGGGCACGACGGTGTTGCTGGTGACGCACGACATCGACGAGAGCGTGTACCTCGGCGACCGGGTGCTGGTGCTGTCGAAGTCGCCGGCGCGGATCGTGGCGGATCTCAAGGTGGACCTGCCCGCTCAGCGGGACCAGATCACGACGCGGGAATCGGCGGAATTCGTTTCGCTGCGCGGTGAAGTGGCCCGGCTGCTGCACGGTCCGGCCGTGCAGGCGGCGGCCGACCTGGCGGAGCAGGAGGCGGCGGAGGCCGCTGCTTCCGAGGCTGCCGTCGTTCCGGAGAAGAAGTAGTCACAGCTTCGGGAACCACACCGAGACGTCGGCAAGCGCGTCGAGGGTTCCGGGATCTACGTGTCCGGCAACGGTTTCCGTCTCGGCGACCACCATCGCCCGACCATCCACTCTGGACTGGAAGTGGTGGCCGGAGAACTTCACGCCGTCGAGGCCGAGCAGGGCAGCGCCAAGGGGTTTGACGTCCCCGCTGCCCTGCACCTCTTCGATCTTCTCGCAGCCCTCGGCGTCGCTCTTCTTCGGAAACCCCACGCGGGCAACGGAAATCACCGCGGCGTTGCCGTGACCGTCGCCGACGGCGAAGAGGTTGCGGTCCAATGAGGTGCAGCGGTGCTCCGCGAGGTAATCCCGGACGCGGTCGGTGGAGTTCAGCAGGCAGTCGATCTCGTGTTTCGCGGCCTGCTTGAGCTGTTTGAGCTTGAACCGGCTGAAGGTTTCGTCCTTGCGGCCGCGCTTCGCGGACTTCTTGCCCTCGGCTTTGCGCGTCTCGAGACTGCGGCCGGGCAGGGAATCCGCGACGTCCCCGGCGAGGTTTCCCGGCAGCGCCTCCGCGGCGGCCCCGGATCCCACGCTCGCGGAACCGCCGATCCCGGCCGCCGTGCCGCCTCCGACAGCGGCGACGACCGCCACTCCGGCCACGAACACCTTCGCCCCGCCGCCCTCGTTGATCGGGACTACTCGCCCGTCCTTGAGCGTGCGGAATTTCTGCTTCGCCACTCGCTGTCCCTCCCCTGGACACCAAGACCGAAGCGATCAAGATAGCCGCTGAGCAGCGAGAACTCACCCGGTTCCGGCCGGGTTCACCCGTTCAGCCCTTGGCGCGGGAATCCGGTCCGGTCTCGTCCGGGCCGATCTCCGGCAGCGTCCGCACGCCCAGCACGTTCGCCCCGACCAGTTTGCGGGTCGCCAGGTTGCCCATCGGCATGAACGTGCTCGCCTGCACGTCCCGCCACATGCGCTCGAACGGCAGCGCCTTCGTGTAGGACATGCCGCCCAGCGCGTCGACCAGCCGCTGCATCACCTGGACCGCGTTGTTCGCCGCCGTGTACTTCACGATCGCGCTGCGGGCGACGCCGTCCTGGATGTCCCCGGTGAACAGGCGGCGGCTCGTCACCTCGTCGGCCTGGCGGTAGATCAGCGCGCGGGAGCTTTCCAGCAGGATCTGGCATTCGCCGATCACGTCCTGCAGCACCGGGTCCTCGGCCTTGCCGCGCTGGACCAGCGTCCGCACGGTCCAGTCGAGCGCGCCGGCCGCGATTCCGGTGTAGACCGCCGAGAACGCGGGCATCGCCCACGCCCAGACGGTTTCCAGCACCCGCGAGTCGAGGTGTTTCACCGGCAGCGAGTGCACCACCGCGGCGTCCTCGACGAACACCTTGTCCAGTTCGACGTCGTTGCTTTGGGTGCCGCGCATGCCCATGGTGTTCCACGTCTGGTGGATCGTGACGCCCGGCGCGTCCAGCGCGATCTGGCACAGCAGCAGCCGCGGGCCGCCGTCGGCGTCCTCGTAGCGGGCGGTGGTGGAGCAGTGCGTGGCGACCGCCGAGTTGGTCGCGAAGCTCTTGCGGCCGGACAGTTCGAAGCCGCCTTCGACGCGGACCGCGCGGGTCTTCGCGTCCGTCATGTCGTTGCGCAGGCCCGTTTCGCTGGTGATCGACGCCCAGACCAGTTCGCCGTCCACCGCTTTGCGCAGCAGTTCCGCCAGCCGGGGCGCCTTCGTGCGCCGCCAGACGCTCGCCCACTGTCCCAGCGGGGACAGGTGCATCGTGAACGCCAGCGCGGTCGCGCCGTCGCCCATCGCGAGCCGTTCCAGCACCGGCAGGATTTCCGGCAGCCCGGCCCCCGAACCGCCGAGTTCCTCCGGGACGGACAGCCGGAGGAAGCCCGCTTCCCGCAGGTCGTCGTAGTTCCGGTGCGGGAACGTGTTTTCCCGGTCGTGCTCGGCCGCGCGCTCGGCGAAAATGTCCGCGAGCTTGGCGGCACGGTCGACGAGGGCCTGCTGCTTCGAGGTCAGGAGAGGCTGCACCCGGCCATCAAAACAGCGTCCCGGATCTTGGTCAATCAGCCAGACGTCGTGAGTGGCGATTCCGGTTAGAACCGGAATCGCCACTCACGAGCCCCGTGCTCAGCCGATCAGTTTGGACAGTCCGGAGCCGTTGAACGAGCCCCAGCCGGTCGTCTGGTCATAGCCCGTGCCTGCGGAGAAGCCGGTGGTGCCGTTGAAGGTGTTGTTGCCGGTGGTCACGTCGTGGAAACCGGAACCGTACGAGGAACCGTTGCCGATGCTGTAGAACTTCGCGTTCAGGTTGCCGAGGCCGCCCTTGTGGACCTCGTTCTGCAGCGCCGCGAAGCCCGCCCACAGCGGAGCCGCGCCCGAGGTGCCCCACACGTTCCCGGTCTGTCCGCCGGAGATGATCGTGTACGCCGAACCCTGCGCGGCGTCCCCGGCGACGTCCGGGACCTTGCGCTTGGTCGTGCTCTGCTTGGACTGCCACGACGGCGCGGCGAAGATCGTCGAGATGCCGCCGCCGCCCGCTCCGCCGGAAGCACCGTCGTTCCACGTCGTCTCGCTGCTGTAGCCGTTCGACGAGTTCACCGTCAGCTGCGTGCCGCCGACGCCGGAGACGTTCGGGCTCGAGGCTGGGAAGTCCACCGCCTGGGCCTTGCTGCCGGTCTGGCGGGCACAGTCGGTGGTGCCGTCGTCGCCCGCGGCGGCGAAGTAGCTGATGCCCTCGGCGGTGCCGGTCGCGAGCGCCTTGTCGACGCTGTTGGCCGCGGCCGAGCCTTCCGCCGCCTCGCAGGAGCCCCACGAGATCGAGACGACGCTGACCTTCTTGTCCGACGCGATCTTCTGGTACATCGCCAGCTCGCCCGCGTTGGAGTTCGGGGCCTCGTACACGTAGTCGTTCGCCGGGGCGGCGAGCGCGTGCACGACCTCGATGTCCAGGTCGACCTCGGTCTGGCCGTCGCCGGGGCTCGAGTCGTAGTTGGCTCCGTTGACCGAAACCGTGCTGACCGAACCGCCCTTGAGGCCGTACTTGGTGTCGTACGCGGTGATGTCGGACTTCTTGTAGCCGTCGAACTCCACGAAACCGACATTCACGCCCGCGCCGGTGGCGGACATGCCGCTGGTGCCGTACGCGGTTTTGAGGATGCTCGGCGTCACCGGCTTGACCGTGCGCGGCGCCTGCGTCGGCTTCGCGTGGTGCTTCACCGCGTGATTGTCGAGGCCGACGACCGAATCGACCACCGAGGACACCGAAGCGGGCAATTCCGGCGCGGAGTCGTTGGCGTAGAACTTCCGGCCGGTGACGGTGTCGGTGTAATTGCCGATGCGCGTATGGAAGGCGGATTCCAGCTGTCCGGCAGTTGCCGAGAAGGTGATCGCCTGGCGGTTTCCGGAAACCTCAATACCCTGCGCACCGCTGCGCTTGAGGAAATTCACCGCCTGATCGGCTTCGGCTTGCGTTGGGCCGAATGCAGCAGTGAATTGCTCCGGAGAGAGGAATCGGTGGTACTGCGGCGAGGCCGGGTCCTGCACGTCGGCGAGGAAGCGGGCCAGCGCCTGCTGGTTGTGCAGTTTCAGGGACAGGGCGGCGGGAATCTGCTGCTCAGCGGCGACGTCACCGGACCGCGCGCTGGCGGCGAGCGGTGCGGCGTTGCCGGAAAGGGCGACCAGCGGATCGGCGTTCGCGACGCCGGCCACGGACAGGCACAGCAACGCCGGCAGCGGAACCGCGGCGGCGACGAGCTTGCGCAAGCGCATGAGAATTCCTCTCGAGAGGCGGGGACCGGGCCGGCTAAATCGCGGTACCGACCCGTATCCCCGACCCTAAAAAACCGCTCGAAACAAAGAAACCTACTTTTGGCTGACCTTAACGCGGTTGGTTTGTTTTCCACTTGCACGATTTATGACTGATTCCCGCCGCGATGTCCCGCCGCATCCGGAAACCATCGGACGTCGGAATGCGGAAGCCCCGGACAATCCGGACCCCTTGCGCACACACGCGCGCTGTGCTCGTCAAGCAAAAAAGGGAACCTTGCCGGAATTGGAATTCCCGGCGAGGTTCCCTTCCGCAGTGGAGCGGAGCGTCAGCCTTTGACGAGTTCGGCCCACTCGCGCACGGCGGCCGCGTCCACCGGAGCGTCCCAACCGGACGGACGCACCGCGCCGCCGACGTGGAATCCGCGCACGCCGCCGGCGCGCAGCAAATGCACCTGCTGCGCCCGCAAGCCGCCGCCGACCAACAGCGCCGGACCGTCAGTGCGCCGCGCCAGTTGCTGCAGCACCGACAGTCCACTCGCGACACCGTTCGCGTGGCCCGCCGCCAGCACGGTGTCGCAGCCGAGCTCGGCCAGCACGTCGTACGCGGCGATCGGGTTGCGCGAGCGGTCGATGGCGCGGTGGAACGTCCACGGCCGCCCGTCGATCTCCTTCAGCAACGCGCGGCACGCGTCGGCGTCGACCTCGCCCTCCTCGGTCAGGAACCCGAACACGAACTCCTGCGCACCCGCGGACACCAGCCGGGCCGCCGAAGCGCACAGCTCGTCGATGGCGCGCGCGTCGAAAGTGTTCTCCGCGCGCAGCATCACGCGCACCGGCAAATCAGTGGCCGCGAGCACCTCGCGCACCGTCGCCTCGCTCGGGGTGAGCCCGTCGCTGGCCATGTCGGAGACGAGTTCGAGCCGGTCCGCTCCGCCCTCCTGCGCCCGCTCCGCGTCCTGCGCGCCCAGCGCGATCACTTCCAGCAGGGCGGTGTTCGAACTCATGCCTCATCCGTTTCGATCCAGTGGCGGGGTGTCTTCCCCCCTGGCGTGCCTGCCGCGCCGGAAGCCGCCTTGCAGGCTCGTCATCCGGGCGCGCACCGCGTCGGGGGAAAGCGAGAGTATCGGCCGCGGCTCCGGCTCCGCGGCGGGGCCGCCCGCCACGTCGGCGACCCGCAGGAACGGCCAGGTGTCCTCGGCGCCGTCCTCTTGTTCCAGGTGCTCCGGCGACGGCCACTCCGGTTGTTCGGCGTGCGCGGGCGCCGGCCATTCGGGGGCCGCCTCGTCCGGGTCTTCCGTCGGGAACTCCGGCGGCTCCTCGTAGGCGTGCTCTGGCTCGGGTTCGAAGGCGGGCACCTCCGGCATCGGCGCGACCACCCGCGGCTCCGGCGCGACCGGCTCCTCCGGCGGCGCCGAGAGGTCGAACCAGCGCGACAGCACGTCGCGATAAGCAGGCATCCGGTCCGTCGGCGCGTCGATCTCCAGATGCGACCGCGACGCCGGGCCGGGCCACGACGGAGCCTCCTCGACCACCGGCGCGCGCCGCAGCGGACCGGCGTCGTCGAGGGTCGGCGCGACCAGCTCGGCGGGCTCCTCCGGCTCGTCGGCCGGGGCCAGCGGCGCGAGCGGGGCCAGCAGTTCCGGCTCGGGCGCGGGTTCCGGTTCGACCGGCGCGGGCGGCTGCGGCAGCGGCGGGGCCTCGGTGATCAACGCGGCCGGGACGACGACCGTCGCGGTGAGCCCGCGTCCCTCGGCCGGGCTCAGCCGCACCGCGATGGCGTGCCGTTCGGCCAGCGTGGCGACCACGAACAGGCCCATCCGGCGCGACACCTCGACGTCGACCTCCGGCGGATGCGCCAGCCGCGCGTTGGTGCGGTCGATCTCCGCCTGCGGCATGCCCGCGCCGCGGTCGGTGATCTCGATCCGCCACGCGCCGTCGGCCGTCCGCGCGCTCTCCACGGTGACCGCCGTCTGCGGCCCGGAGTACCGGGTGGCGTTCTCCAGCAGCTCGGACACCACGTGCACCAGGTCGTTGACCGCGTCGCCGCGCACCGCGAGCGCGGGGGCCGGGCCGATCTCGATCCGCTGGTAATCCTCCACTTCGGACAGTGCGGCCCCGATGATCTCGTCGGCCACCACCGGTCCGGTGTCCTCGCGCACCAGGTCGGTGCCGGACAGCACCAGCAGGTTCTCGCTGTTGCGCCGCATCCGGGTGGCGAGGTGGTCGAGTTCGAACAGCCCGCCGAGGGTCTCCGGGTCCTGTTCGCCCGCCTCCATCCGGTCGAGCACGGACAGCTGCCGCTCCACCAGGTCCTGGCTGCGCTGCGACAGGTTGACGAACATCGCGTTCACGTTCTCGCGCAGCATCGCCTGCTCGGCGGCCAGCCGGACCGCCTCGCCGTGCACCGCGTCGAACGCGCGCGCGACCTGCCCGACTTCCTCGCGGGTGAAGATGGGCACCGGCGCGACCGCCGCCCGGTGCCGCAGGTTCTCCGGAGCCGGGTCGGGCTCGGTGAGCAGCCGCTGCACCGCCTCGGGCAGCCGGTGGTCGGCGACCTCCAGCGCGGTGCGGCGCAGGATCCGCAACGGCCGCAGCAGCGAGCGCGCGATCACCACCGACAGGACACCGGCGACCAACAGGACGCCGATGACGATTCCGCCGTCCCAGATCGTCGAGGCGCGGGCGCTGGCGGCCCGCGCGTCCGTTTTCTCCTGAAGCTGGACGAGCAGCGCCTGCTGCACCTGGTGGGCGAGATTGACCGTGTACGTCGACGCGGTGTCCCACTGGTCCGCGTCCAGACCGGACAGCGGCTGGTTGTTCTCCGTGCGCGTGAGCGCCGACTCGACCATGTCGTTGCCGATGTCGACGACGATGCCGATCACCGTGTCCGAGTACATCCGCTGCTCGTCCGGAGTCGCGAAGGTGCGGTAGTCGCTGCGCGCGGCGGCCAGTTCGGCTTCCGCGCCGAGCAGCGCGCGCGTCCGGTCCCGGTTGAGCGTGCCCTGCGCGATCGCCTCGGACATGATCGCGCGCTTGACCGACATCTGATCCTTGATCCGCGCGAGCGCGTTCCCGGCGAGCCGCAGCCGGGCCAGGTCGGGTTCGGTGACGTCGGCCGCGGCGGTGTCGCTGATGTCGAGCAGGCCGGAGATCAGCTCGCTGTAGGAACGGAGCACCGCGTCCGCCGGATACGCGGAGTGTTCAGCCGAATACCGAAGGCCGCCCAGCACTCGCAGCCGGTCGTCGCTCTGCTGCAGATCGCCCGCCGCGGATTCGTCGAGCCGCGATTTGCTGTCGGCGAGCGACCGCTCGAACGCGCCGATCGCCAGGTCGACGCGGGTGCGCTGGCCCACGAGGACGTCGGTGGCCCCCTTGCGGTCGCCCGCGACGAACCGCACCGTGACGTCGCGTTCGCGCTGCAACTGGTGCACGACCTCGGCGACCGTCGAGTCGATCCGGCAGCGAGCGGCGAACTCGGCGAGCTGGCGGGCGTCGCGCAGGTCGCTGTTGACCCGGAGGCCGACCAGCACGACCACGGCGAGCGCCGGGATCAGCAGGACGACGAAGAGCTTGGTGCGCAGCCGCCAGTTCCGCAGCCGCCACCCGCCGCCGACCGGGCGCGAGGCAGCCGGATCCGTCGCGTCACCCGAACGGGGACGGTCGTCGCGACGGGTCACCTGTGCTTCCTTTTCCACCGCGGGGACCTCTGCCCACGGACGTCATCGGGCTCCAGCCGGAAACTACCGCTCGGTAGTTGCCGGCGAAAAGATCGGGAAGCCACCCTGGCGGGGGCACGGCCCTGCGGGCGATCGTATGGGCAGCGGCCCATACGATCCAGCACGAGGCAGAGATTCTCCCGGCAGGGGATGGCGAGTGAAAGCGACCGGTCTGAGGTTTGCGCTGGTGGCGACGTTGTTCGCACTCAGCGGCTGCTCCGTGTTCGGATCCAGTGACACCGGACAAGCGCAACCGCCGGAACGCGTGACGCTGCGGGTCGGCGTCGCGAGCCCGATCGACACCGCCCCGCTGCGGATCGCCGTCGCCGCGGGAAAGTTCCGCCAGGCCGGGCTGAACGTCCAACTGGTGGAACTCGGCGACAGCGACGGCGTCGAGAAACTGAAGTCCGGACAGATAGATGTGACGTTCGGCAGCGACGTGTCGCTGTTCCGCGCCGCCGGGTCCGGCACCGCGCTGCAATTGCAGGGCGAGGCGTACACCTTCGGCCGCACGACTATCGCGCTCGTCACATTGCCCGGTTCCGACTACTCCGAACCGACCGCGAAGAAGTCGCCGAAGATCGCCGTCGACTCGCCCGACGACATCGGCGCGCTCACCGCGCGGGCGGTCCTCGGCACGGCAGGCGTCGACAAGTCGAAGATCGAGTTCGTGACCCGGCCGTTCGGGCAGATGCCCGCCGCGCTGCAGTCCGGCGACGCGGACGCGGCACTGATGGTCGAGCCGTACATCACCCGCGCGGAGAAGGAACTGGGCGCGCAGGTCCTCGCCGACGGTTCGACCGGCGCGACGCTGGACTTCCCGGCGTCGGGCTACGCCGCGACCGGCCAGTTCGCCGCCTCGAACCCGCGCACGCTGACCGCGTTCCGCAACGTCCTCACCCAGGCCCAGCTCGCCGCGTCCGACTCGGCGAAGGTGCGCGACGCGCTGCCCTCGTTCTCCGACATCGACCAGACCACCGCCGCGCTGATCTCGCTCGGCAGCTACCCGACCACGCTGTCGGCGACCCGGCTGCAGCGCGTAGCCGACCTGATGCACAGCTCCGGGCAGTTGGCGAACCGGCTCGACGTGGCGGCGATGCTCCCGAACGCCTTGTGAGGCGCTAGATGCTCGCCCCGGTCGGCTGCAGGCAAATCGTCCGCACCGGCGGTCCCGCGTACACCAGCGACAAGTCCTTCTCGCCGCAGCTCGACGCCGACTTCGCGCCGTCGTGCACGACCGCCCGCGCTTCCGCCTTGGGGTCGTCGCAGGCGACCTTGCCGACCTTCGACTCGTCCGAAACGTCGCGGACGCACTCGCCGGACGCGACGTTCAACGCGAGGCACAGCGTCTGGGTCGGCCTGCTGGTGGTGCTGCGCGCCGACGAGTACAGCTCGAACGGCACGTAGTCCTCGCCGCGGCAGGACGACCGGCCCTTCGAGACCGTGTCGACGCGGTAGGTGGCGGCCCGGTCGGAGCAGTCCGCCCCGGTATAGGTCTGCGTCCTCGAGCCCAGCGAAGTGAGGTAAAGGCAGCTGCCCGCGACCGGCGGTCCCGCCGAGCGCACGACCGCGGCGAACCCGAACGCGCCGAGCGTGCCGAGCCCGAGCGCCACGACGACGAGTGCGGCGAAGAGCCCCTTCTGCTTGCCCGACACCCGCTTCGGGCCGCCCTGGACCGGCTGCTGCGGGAGCGGCTGGTACGGGTTCGCGGCCGGCGGCATGCCGAACGGTGGTGTGGTCACTGGGTCCCCTCCCGCGGCTTCGTCCCGCCATCTTGGCATCCCCGGGCCGCGGTCCGGGAGGGAACGTATAAAGGAGAGGTGACTGATGGCCCCCTGATCGTCCAGTCCGACAAAACCGTGCTGCTCGAGGTCGACAATCCGCGTGCCGACGACGCGCGGATCGCGATCGCGCCGTTCGCCGAACTGGAACGAGCACCCGAACACGTGCACACCTACCGGATCACGCCGCTCGCGTTGTGGAACGCGCGCGCCGCCGGGCACGACGCGGAACAGGTGGTGGACGCGCTCACCACGTACTCGCGGTTCCCGGTGCCGCAGCCGCTCTTGATCGACGTCGTGGACGTGATGGGCCGGTTCGGGCGGCTGCAGATCGCCAACCACCCGGCGCACGGCCTGGTCATGACCACGACCGACCGCGCGGTGCTGGAAGAGGTCTCGCGCCACAAGAAGATCAGCCCGATGCTGGGCTCGCGGATCGACGACGACACGGTGATCGTGCACCCGTCCGAACGCGGGCGGCTCAAGCAGGCGCTGCTGAAGGTCGGCTGGCCGGCCGAGGACCTCGCCGGGTACGTGGACGGCGAAGCGCACCCGATCGATCTCGCCGAGGAAGACTGGCACCTGCGCGACTACCAGCGGAAGGCGGCGGAAGCGTTCTGGGCGGGCGGTTCCGGCGTCGTCGTGCTGCCGTGCGGCGCGGGCAAGACGCTGGTCGGCGCGGCCGCGATGGCGCACGCCAAGGCGACCACGCTGATCCTGGTCACCAACACCGTCGCCGGTCGGCAGTGGAAGCGCGAACTGGTCGCGCGCACGTCGCTCACCGAGGACGAGATCGGCGAGTACTCCGGGGAGAAGAAGGAGATCCGGCCGGTCACCATCGCGACGTACCAGGTGGTCACGCGCAAGACCAAGGGCGAGTACCGGCACCTGGAGCTGTTCGATTCGCGCGACTGGGGCCTGGTCGTCTACGACGAGGTGCACCTGCTGCCCGCGCCGGTGTTCCGGATGACCGCGGACCTGCAGTCGCGGCGACGGCTCGGGCTCACCGCCACGCTGGTGCGCGAGGACGGCCGCGAGGGCGACGTGTTCTCGCTGATCGGCCCGAAGCGGTACGACGTGCCGTGGCGCGACATCGAGGCGCAGGGCTGGATCGCGCCTGCGGAATGCACCGAGGTGCGGGTGACGCTGACCGAGTCGGAGCGTCTGCAGTACGCCACCGCGGATTCCGACGAGCGGTACAAGCTCGCGGCGACGGCGATGACGAAGATCCCGGTGATCCGGTCCATTGTGGACAAACATGCCGGCGAGCCGACCCTGGTGATCGGCGCGTACCTCGACCAGCTGGAGATGCTGGGCGCGGAACTGGAGGCCCCGGTCATCCAGGGTGCGACGAAGAACAAGGAGCGGGAGGAACTGTTCGACAAGTTCCGCCGCGGCGAACTGCGCACGCTGGTGGTGTCGAAGGTCGCGAACTTCTCGATCGACCTGCCGGAAGCGTCGGTGGCGATCCAGGTTTCGGGCACTTTCGGTTCGCGGCAGGAGGAAGCGCAACGCCTCGGCCGACTCCTGCGTCCGAAGGGCGACGGACGGCAGGCGCACTTCTACTCGATCGTCTCGCGGGACACAGTGGACACCGAGTACGCCGCGCATCGGCAGCGTTTCCTGGCCGAACAGGGCTACGCGTACCACATCGTCGACGCGGAGGACCTGCGCCGACCGCTGTGAATCACGAACCGAGGTAACGGAGAACGGCCAGCACGCGTCGGCTGTAACCCTTTGCCTGCGGCAGGTCGAGCTTGTCGAAGATCGCGTTCGCGTGCTTCTCCACGGCGCTCTGCGAGATGTACAGCAGCGTGGCGATGCTCGCGTTCGTGTGGCCCTGCGCCATTTTCTCCAGCACGTCGCGCTCGCGCGGAGTCAGCCGGGCGAGCGCGTCCTCGTGCGATGTGCGGGCGACCAGCCTGCGCACCACCTCCGGGTCGAAGGCCGCACCACCGGCCGCGACCCGGTCCAGCGCGTCGAGAAAGTCGCCGACCTGGGCGACCCTGTCCTTGAGCAGGTACCCGACGCGTCCGCCGTCGCCGCCGATCAGCTTGGCCGCGTAGCGTTTCTCGACGTACTGGGACAACACGAGCACACCGGTGTCCGGCCAGCGTTCACGGATTTCCAGCGCGGCACGCAACCCTTCGTCCGTGTGGGTCGGCGGCATGCGAACATCGGTGACGACGATGTCGGGTTGGTGTTCGGCGGTCGCTTCGAGGAGCTTTTCTCCATCGCCGACCGCAGCCACCACGTCGTGGCCTTCCTCCGCCAGCAGCCGTACGAGACCTTCCCTGAGCAAGGTCGCGTCCTCAGCCAGAATCACTCGCACGGCAACGTCACCCGCACTGTGGTCGGCCCGTTTTCGGGACTCTGTACGGAAAAATCGCCATCCATTGCTGCCACTCGTCTCGCCAGCCCAGACAACCCGCCACTCTCGCCTACCTGTGCGCCGCCGCAACCATCGTCCGTGATCTCTGCTTCCAGCCTGTTTTCCTGCCACCGGACGTCGATCGTGACCTTATTAGCGTTGGCATGCTTAGCCGCATTGGTGACCGACTCGGACGCCACGAAGTAGACCACCGTCGCCAATTCCGGCGATGGCTCGTCAATCGCGTAACGAAGGTCGACCGGGAGCGTGGCCCGCTCAGCCAGAGACTCCAGCGCAGCCTCAAGACCACTCTCGTCGAGCGCGATCGGGTACACACGCCAGCTAACCTCTCGCAGCTCTCTCAACGCTTCCTGCGATTCCTCATGCGCCTGGCGGACCAGCTCAGCCGACCGCTGCGGGTCGTCCGCGCGCCGAGCCCGGCCGAGCAACACCCCCAACGCGACCAGCCTTTGCTGCACTCCGTCATGCAAATCCCGCTCGATCCGGCGACGCTCTCCGTTGACTGCCTCGACCACTTCACTCCGCGTGGTCGCCAGCTCAGACACCCTGCGCCGCAACAGTTCTTGACTGCTGGGCCCGAAGAACCTACGCGCCAGCCGCCGATCGAGCGCGGCTACGCCGATCAGTCCCTGTCCACAAAGGAATACCCCGATCGCGCCGAGGGCCACTACGGGGAGCCAGTCCAGAAGTTTCCCATCACCCGCACCGCCAGGAGCCCGCCCGGTGACGAGTTGGACGAAGTAGAACGCCCCCGCCGCGACCCCCGCGCCGACGCACACCCACACTCCCAGCGCGAGAAGCCCGGTCAAGCTGCGCGGGAGGAGGTACTGGAGGGCGCGGCGACCATCGTAATCGTCGCCGTTGCTGGCGTCGAAGAACCGCTTCAGCCGGCCGCGTTCTATTTCGGCGAGCCCGCGCGCGCCACGGAAGACCCGCTGCCGTGCCGCGGGGATGACAAGGAGCGGTGCGGTGAGTACCAGGTACGGGAGCTCGATGAGCGCCGTCAGCGCACCTAGGCCGACACCTGCTGTACGGCGCAGTCTGTTCACGTCACTCAGGCTAGCCAGCCTGTTGGGGGCGGGGTACTGCGGTTTTCCGCATTTCGCCTGGTCCTCGGTTCTCGGCCTGCCCTGTCGGAGCACATTACCCGTCTCCCTCGGACTCGTTGCCCTTCCACCCCGACCCGCTGCGATCTTCGAACCCTGCCTGCCCAGCCACATTCCCCGCCTCCCACGGCCGAGCGCGTTGCCCCCTCCACCCGGCCCTACCGCGATCTTCCAACTCCGTCTGTCCAGCCACATTCCCCGCCTCCCGCAGACGAAGTCGCTGCTCTTCCACCCCGACCCCACCGCGGCTTCCGAACCCCACCTGCCCCGCCTCCCGCGGCCGAACTCGCTGCTCTTCCACTCCGACCCCACTGTGGCTTCCGAACCCCGCTTGCCCCGCCACATCCCGCCGACTCCCGCGACCGAACTCGTCGACCCTCGACCCCAACCCCACTGCGGTCTTCCGCATCTCGCCAAGCCCCGCCACATCCGCCGACCCCTGCGGCCGAACTCGTCGACCCTCCGCCCCAACCCCACTGCGGCCTTCCGCATCTCGCCAAGCCTCGAACCCCGTCTGTCCAGCCACCTTTCCCCGCCTCCCGCGAACGAGCTCATTGCACCTCCGCCCCAACCTCACTGCGGTTTCCGCCTCTCGCCAGCCCCTCGGTTTCCGAGCCCTCCCTGTTCAGCCACACCCGCCTTCTGCAAACGAACGCGCTGCCCCACCCCAAACCCCACTGCGGTTTCCCGCATTTCCCCGGGTGGCCGACCGCAATGTGTTGCGCGCCTTGGCTTCCTACCGTCAACAACGTCAGCTTTCGTCGTGAAAGGACCCCTCGTGCACCTCTTGCTCGCCGCCCCCGCCGAACCCCTCACCGGACTGGCCGGCTGGGCCGTCGGCCTGATGGACTCGCTAGGCGGCATCGGCGCCGCGATCGTCGTCGGCCTGGACAACCTGTTCCCGCCGATCCCCAGCGAACTCGTCCTCCCGCTAGCCGGTTTCTCCGCGAGCCGCGGCACCTTCAGCCTGCTCGGCGCCCTCTTCTGGACGACCCTCGGCTCAGTCGCCGGCGCCGTGATCGTCTACTGGCTGGGCGCCCTGCTCGGCCGCGACCGATGCCGCGCGTTGCTCAGCCGCCTGCCGCTGATGGACGCCGCCGACTTCGACCGCACCGAGGCGTGGTTCACCCGGCACGGCGGCAAGGCGGTCTTCCTCGGCCGGATGGTGCCGATCTTCCGCAGCCTGATCTCGCTGCCCGCGGGCGTCGAACGGATGCCGTTCGGCCGGTTCCTACTGCTGACGACGGCGGGCAGCCTGCTGTGGAACACCGCCTTCGTCGTGGCCGGCTACCTGCTCGGGGAGAGCTGGTCGCTGGTGGACCGATACGCGTCGGTGTTCCAGTACGCCGTGCTCGCCGCGGTGGCGATCGCCATCGGCCTGTTCGTCGCGGTCCGGGTGCGCCGCGTCTCCCGGCGCTGAGTTTTTTGCCCCTCGACCTGGGCTTTCCCGAGATTCACCCGAACGGATGAGCGAGTGGCGCCCTGGAAATTGTCGGTGGTTCGAACTACTGTTCGATATGCAGGAACCGAACACCAGTTCGAGGGGAAGCTCATGACGATCGCACCGTTCCGCCCCGGCGTCGGGGCACCGCCGGTCCAGACCTTGCCGCCAGGGCGCTGGCACGGGCGGATCTGGGTGTCGGAGGAACCGCTCACGCGCCCACAGCGGTACCTGAGCTGCGTCGCGGAGTTCGAGCGGTCGGGGTTGTGGCCCGTGCTGATCCCGCCCGACCAGCGCTTCACCGCCCGCGGCGAAGACTGGCTGGACGACCGAGGCCGCCTAGCCCCGGCCGGTCACCGCGTCGCCAACGCCGACCCCGCCGAAGTCCTGGCCCGCTGGTGGGACGGCTCTTGTTGCGACGGAGCCTGCCTGCGCCCGTTCGGCACCCGCTTCCCCGGGCTGGCGAAACGCTCGCACCGCCGCTCGGACCCACTGGCCGAAGCAGGCAACACCGGCTCCATCCTGGCCGCCCGCACCCCGCACCGCTTGGGCCTGGTCCAAGCCGACCGTCCGGCCGACGTCCCAGCCCTCATCGGCTGGACAGGAATGATCAAGTCGACCGACCAGGTCGCGGAACTCTCAGCAGTCCTGCGCAGCTGGGAAGACCGCTTCGGCGCAACCTTGGTGACGCTGGGCTTCGATTCACTGGAACTGTCGGTTTCCGCCCCACCCCGCACCCACGCCAGGGCACTGACAGTCGCGGCGGAGCACCGGGCCTTCAGCCTCCCCACGTACCTCACGCAGCCGGGGAACTTGCGGGAGTACGCGACGTCGCTGGTGCAGTCCCGCCGATGGAGGTTCTCGTGGGCTTGAGGAAGTGAGGAATGCGTGGGCCGGGCAGATCCGCGGCCCGAGACGGGCTCGCCACAACCGGGGCCCGTCCGACAGACCTGACCGATGCAGGAATGCACGGGGAGCAGGCAAGTCCAGCCCGTCCGGTGGGCCAGGAAGGCGGCAATACTGGCCCACCGAACGGGATGGCTACCGCTCGCGGCTCCGGCACCGTCACTCCCGGCCCCCCGCCACCGCTGCTGATTCCGGCTCCTCCGCCCGTCTCGGCACCGCCGCTCCTGTCGATGCCGCCGCTCCCCTCGACGCCACCGCTCCCCTCGACGCCACCGCTTTCTTCGACGCCACCGTGAGCACTAGCGACAACAGCCGCCCCGCAATCCGCCCGGCCCCACCGCCCGCCTCAACTCCACCGCCCCGGTTCCGCGCCCTCGCTTCCCCTGTTCTCCTCACCGTCCCCTCCGAGCCCCGTCCCGACGAGCAGGCAACGGAGTCCGCGCCATGAGACCTACGTCCTTCCGCCCAGGACATCAGTCCCGATCCTTAGCCCGGCTGTCCCAAAAACAGCCGCGCGGACGCGTTTACCGCAACCGTCCCGGCGGGAATCCTCGGCGGCGAAAGGCGGTGAGCAAGATCGGCCAGATCCGAGTGGGCACGTCCGGCTGGCGCTACCCGCCGTGGCGTGGCGCGTTCTACCCGTCCGGCCTGCCGCAACGGCGCGAACTCGAGCACCTCTCCCGGCAGATGAACGCCGTCGAGATCAACGGGTCCTTCTACTCGCTGCAACGCCCGGAGCGCTACCTGGCCTGGCACACCGAAACCCCGGCCGGATTCCTGTTCGCGGTCAAGGGCGGCCGGTTCATCACGCACCTCAAACAGTTGCGCGACGTCGAAACCGCGCTCGCCAACTTTTACGCGTCGGGCGTCCTCGCGCTCGCCGACAAACTGGGGCCGTTCCTCTGGCAACTCCCGCCGCGACTGGCCTTCGACCCTGATCGCGTCTCGACGTTCCTCGGCCAACTCCCCCGCACCACCCGCGAGGCAGCCGCGCTCGGGAAGAAGCACGACGACAAACTCAAGTCCCCGCCGTTCCTGAAACCCGGCCCCGACCGGCCAGTGCGGCACGCGCTCGAAGTCCGCCACCCGAGCTTCACCACGCCCGAAGCGCTGGACCTGCTCAAGAAACACCGGGTCGCGCTGGTGACCTCCGACGCCGCCGCGCCGTGGCCGTACCGGGAGGACCAGACCACTGACTTCAGTTACGTCCGGTTGCACGGTTCGGACGAGCTCTACACCAGCAATTACTCCGACTCAGCCCTGCGCGAGTGGGCCGCGAAGATCACCGAATGGCACGACGGCGGCCGCCGCGACGTGCACGTCTACTTCGACAACGACAGCAAAGTCGCGGCCCCGCACAACGCCGTCGCACTCACCCGCCTGCTCGGCCTCCCCACCCAAACCGACCCGGCACAGTGAGCGGACAGTGAGCGCACTTCGGTTGGGTAGCGGTACGGGCCGCCGGTGGTCTACGTGCTGCCGCTGGGGGTCGGCACGCGGACCACCGCGCCCGGCTGCCCTCCGGCGACCCCACGGGAGCGTTCCGCCAAACGGCCGAGTCAGCCCCGCGCCAGCCGCGCCATCTGCCTCGCAATGCATCCAGCCAGACCGCGCGGCCAGCGATCTTGGGCTGCGACGACCGGCCGGAGCTGCCCCGCGCCCACCGGCCAAGCGCACCTGATCCGCATCGGAGTGGTTCAACCAATCACGCACCGCAGCGGATACGGACGGACCTCACCCCACCGCAAGCCAGCCGACTGCGCTCGTGCCCGACCCACATCCGGGTGATTCAGCGGCGCAAGCAACCGAGCCGCGCCACTGCAGGCCGACGTCGCGACACTGCGGCAAACCACCCCGCACCGCATCTTGGCAATCCAACCGCGCCACGCCGCAGCGGTTGAACGTCGAGGCACCGCGGCACCGCAGCAAGAACTACCGCGCCCGGCTCGACCCGGCAATTCAGTCACGTCAGCAACCAAGCCGCACCGCCCGCAGTCCAACCTCGCGGCACCGCGGCGAAACTACCCCCGCACCAACCCAGCCAACTGCGCCCGAACCCGCTCCGCGTCCGGGTGATCCAACCGGGTCAGCAACCGAACCGCCCGTAGCCAGCAATCTCGCGCCGCGGCGGTGCGTCCGTAGCGCAGATGCGCGGTGCCCAGCTCCGAAAGCACATCCGCGGCCTCATACTCCTCATCCATCGCGAAGAACATGTCGACCGCCTCGGACAGGCACTCGATTCCTTCCACATGCCGCCCCAAACCAAGCAGCGCACGGGCTCGCGCGGCCAGTGAGAAGCGGCCCTGCGGCAAATCGTCCGGCGGGACCAACGCCAGCGCCTCGTCGGCGAGCGACAAGGCCTGCGGGTAGTCCCCCATCGTCGCGCACAGGTCGCCCAAGGCGCGCAAAACATTCGCCTCCACCGAGGTGAATCCCAGTTCCCGCGTGATTTCCAGCGACCGCAGGCCGTGTCGGTAAGCCTCCGGGAAATCTTCGATGCCCTGCGCGGTCATAGCCAGGTTGTAGCGCGCCCGCGCTTCCCCCGGCAGCGAGCCCAGTTCCAGTTGCACCGCCAGGGCTTGCTCCAGATACTCGCGCGCCAGCACGTAATTCCGGGCGACTCCCTCGATCACGCCTAGTCCATTGAGGATCGCCGCTTCACCGTGCCGCTCCCCGGAATTGCGTGCGGCTCGCAAACCGACCTCGAAGACGTACCGCCATTCGTCGACCCGGGCGCGGCCGGCGAAGTAGGTGAACAGCGACCACGCCAAGCGCCAGCATTGCGCGTATCGCCCGATTCGGAACGACCATTGAATCACCGAAAGCAGGTTTCCGTGCTCCTCGATGAACCACGCCAGCGCCCGGTGGTAGTCGGAAAACTCGAGCTCGCCAGCAGGCGGGATGGGGCCGATTTCGTCCATCAACTGGTGCGGACGCATCGCCAAACCCGCGTTTCGCGCCGACGCGATGTACCAGTCGAGCAGGCGTGCGCTGGCCGCTGCGCGCTCGGTGGCGCCGTCTTCCTGATCCGACAGCTCGGTCGCGTAGGCGCGAATCAGGTCGTGGAACTGGTACCGGCCCGGTTTCGGCTGGGTGAGCAGGTGCGTCGATACCAGCGTGTCGAGAGCGCTGCGAGTGTCCTTTTCGGACCGTCCGTTGAGCGCGACTGCCATGCCCAGCGACAAATCCGGGCCGACTGACAGCGCCAGCAATCGCAGCAGCCGAGCCGCCGCAGGGCACAGAACCCGGTAGGAATACGAAAAAACCGTGCGGATATTGGTTTCGTCGCCGTCGCCTAGGTCGAAGGTGCTCAACCGGCCGGCGTCTGAGGGCAATGCTGCCACGAACTCGCCCAGTGGCAACCGCGGGAACTGCGCGGCGCGTACGGCGAGGATTCGGATTGCCAGCGGGAGTCCGCCGCAATACTCCACAAACTTGCCAGCCGCGATCGGGTCCTCGTGCACTCGTTCGACGCCGATCGCCGATGCGAGCAGTTCCACCGCCTCTTCGCTGTCCAATTCGGACAGAGCGATCCGCCGGGCACCGTGCGTCGCGACCAGTCCTCGCAGTTGCCAGCGGCTCGTGACCACGACTAGACATCCAGGGCCGGGCAGCAAATGGCGGACTTGTTCGGTGCTGTTCGCGTTGTCCAGCACGATCAACAGTCGCCGACCGGTCGTATAAGTACGCCAGGTCGCGGCACGTTCGTCCAAACCGGACGGGATTCGGTCGGCGGGCACGCCCAGTGCAAGGAGCATCGTCTCCAGCGCGGCGATCGGCGACACCGGCGCGCCCGGGCCGTAGCCGCGGAGATCCAGGAACACTTGCCCGCCGGTGAAACGGTCGGCGATCTGGTGTGCGAAGTGGACAGACAGGGTCGTTTTCCCTTGTCCACCCATGCCTTCCACCGAGGCGATCGGCGTGGAGGTGCCGACGTCGAGTGCCTCCGGCAGCAAGGCGCGCAAGGCTTTCAGGTCCGCTGCTCGACCGGCGAATGCACCCAGGTCGGCCGGAAGCTGGTGCGGGATATGGGGTTCCAGCGGAGTGCGGAAACGCGTGCCTTCGTCACCGCCCAGCACGAGCCGGTGCGCGCGCTGGAGTCCGGCACCGGGATCAAGGCCCAGTTCCTCGGCGAGCAATCCGCTGATCCGCCGGTGCACCTCCAGCGCCTCGGCCTGCCGTCCGGAGCGGAGCAGCGCGTACATCAGCTGCTCGTGCGGACGTTCCCGCAGCGGATGTTCGCGCGTCAGCCGCTCCAGTTCGGGCACGACAGTGTCGTACTCGCCGACCGTCAGCATCGTCTCGGCCCACAGTTCGCGGACCCGCGTGCGCTCCTCGGCGAGCTGCCCGACCTCGTCCCGGTGCAGCGCATCCGACTCCACGTTCTGCAGCGCCGGACCTCGCCACTGCCCGAGCGCGTCCTCGAAGTACCCGGCCGCCCGGCGGTGTTCGCCTCGTTCCGCCGCGCTGCGGCCCCGCGCCGCGAACTGGCGGAAGCGGCCAAGGTCCACCGCGTTCTCGTCGACTTCCAGCAGGTAGCCGCCGCGTTCGGTGCGGATCGCCGCGCCGTCGCCGAGCGCCCGGCGCAGCCGCAGCACATACGTCTGCAGCGCGCCCTTGGACCGGCGCTGGTCGTCGCCCCACAGCCAGTGGCCGAGCACGTCGACCGAAACGAGCCGGTTGGCCCGCAGCAGCAGTCCGGCGAGCACGATCAGCGGGCGGCTGCCGCCCAGCGGCACCACCTGGTCCCCGGCCAGCACCTCGGCCGGGCCGAGCACCCGGAAGTCGAGGCCGTCCACACGTTCCATTGTGGCGTTGAGACGGCCCCCGCGGCACCTCGGTTCCCGGCGCCGCGGCGATGGCATGATCGGCAGTCATGCAGGTTTACGCGCTCCCGCTGCACTCCCGGTTCCGGGACATCACCGTCCGTGAAGGACTGCTGCTCCGCGGCACCGCCGGCTGGGGCGAGTTCTGCCCGTTCGCGGATTATTCGGACACCGAAAGCGTGCCGTGGCTCGCCGCCGCGCTCGAAGCGAGCGAAGAAGGCTGGCCGGAGCCGGTCCGCGACCGGATCGAGGTCAACACGACAGTCCCCATTTTGTCGCCCGAACGCGCACACGAACTGGTCCGCAAGTCCGGCTGCCGCACGGCGAAGGTCAAGGTCGCCGACAAACGCGCGACGCTGGCCGAGGACTGCGCGCGCGTCGAAGCGGTCCGCGACGCGCTGGGTCCGTCCGGCGCGATCCGGGTCGACGCCAACACTGCATGGGACGTCGACACCGCGGTACACGCGCTGGGCGAACTCGACCGTGCGGCCGGTGGACTGGAGTACGCCGAACAGCCGTGCCCCACGATCGACGACCTGGCTGCCGTTCGCCGCCGGGTGTCGGTGCGGATCGCGGCCGACGAATCGATCCGCCGCGCGGAGGACCCGCTGAAGGTCGCCGTGGCCGGAGCCGCCGACATCGCCGTGCTCAAGGTCGCCCCGCTCGGCGGGGTGCGGCGTGCGCTGGAGGTCGCGGAGGCGTGCGGGTTGCCGTGCGTGGTGTCGTCAGCCGTGGAAACGAGTGTCGGGCTGGCCGCCGGGCTCGCGCTCGCCGGGGCGCTGCCGGAGCTGGATTTCGCCTGCGGACTCGGCACGATGTCGTTGCTGCGCGGGGATGTCTGCACCGAGACACTGTCCCCTGTGGACGGTTACCTGCCGGTGCTCCGCCAGGCCCCGGAACCCGACGCCTACGCCGAGTTCGCCGCCTCGCCCGAGGTGTCCCGAGCGTGGCTCGACCGGTTCGAGCGGGTCCGGAAGATCAGCGGCTAAGGGAGACTTCAGGGTCGCGGCCCCGGGGCTTTCTCCGGGGCGATCCCGGATGTGCGGGGCGGCCCGGTCGCGGAGTATTGCTGGCATGACGGACAACGTGCAGGCCGCACCGGCCAAGAAGATCTTCCGCAGCCGCTCCGACCGCATGCTCACCGGCGTGTGCGGCGGATGGGCCAACTACCTCAACGTCGACCCCTCGATGGTGCGCATCGCCGCGGTCGCCGGCGCCGTGCTCTCGGCGGGCGTGATCCTGCCGGTCTACGCCGCCGCTGCCGTCCTGACTCCGGAAGACTGAGCCGGGAACGGGCGAAGCCCGGCCCACCGCGAGGGTGAACCGGGCTTCGCCGGAAAAGCAGCCGAACTCAGAAGTCCATGCCACCCATGCCGCCGGACGGGTCGGCCGGAGCGGCGGAAGCCTTCTCCGGCTTGTCCGCGACGACAGCCTCGGTGGTCAGGAACAGCGCCGCGATGGAAGCGGCGTTCTGCAGCGCGGAGCGGGTGACCTTCGTCGGGTCCGGCACGCCGGCCGCGAGCAGGTCCTCGTACTCGCCGGTGGCGGCGTTCAGGCCGTGGCCCTGCGGGAGGGACTTGACCTTCTCCGCCACGACGCCGCCCTCGAGACCGGCGTTGATCGCGATCTGCTTGAGCGGAGCCTCGACGGCGACCTTGACGATGTTCGCGCCAGTGGCCTCGTCACCGGTCAGCTTCAGGCCCGCGAAAGCGGCCTCGGCAGCCTGGATCAGGGCCACGCCACCGCCGGCGACGATGCCCTCTTCCACGGCGGCCTTGGCGTTGCGCACCGCGTCCTCGATGCGGTGCTTGCGCTCCTTCAGCTCGACCTCGGTCGCGGCGCCGGCCTTGATGACGGCCACGCCGCCGGCCAGCTTCGCGAGCCGCTCCTGCAGCTTCTCGCGGTCGTAGTCCGAGTCGGAGTTCTCGATCTCCGCGCGGATCTGGTTGACGCGACCCTGGATCTGGTCGGCGTCGCCAGCGCCCTCGACGATGGTGGTCTCGTCACGGGTGATGACGGCCTTGCGGGCGCGGCCCAGCAGCGACAGGTCCGCGTTCTCCAGCTTGAGGCCGACGTCCTCGGAGATGACCTGGCCGCCGGTCAGGATCGCGATGTCCTGCAGGATCGCCTTGCGGCGGTCGCCGAAGCCCGGGGCCTTGACGGCGACGGACTTGAAGGTGCCGCGGATCTTGTTGACGACCAGGGTCGCCAGGGCTTCGCCCTCGACGTCCTCGGCGATGATCAGGAGCGGCTTGCCGGACTGGATGACCTTCTCCAGCAGCGGCAGGACGTCCTTGACGTTGGAGATCTTGGAACCGAAGAGCAGGACGTACGGGTCCTCCAGCTCGGCTTCCTGGCGCTCCGGGTCGGTCACGAAGTAACCGGACACGTAGCCCTTGTCGAAACGCATGCCCTCGGTGAGCTCAAGCTCGAGCCCGAAGGTGTTGCTCTCCTCGACGGTGACGACGCCTTCCTTGCCGACCTTGTCCAGCGCCTCGGCGATCAGCTCGCCGATGGTGCGGTCAGCGGCCGAGATCGAGGCGGTAGCAGCGATCTGCTCCTTGGTCTCGATCTGGACGGCGGCCTTGTGCAGCTGCTCGGTGATGGCCTCGACGGCCGCCTCGATGCCGCGCTTCAGCGAGATCGGGTCGGCGCCGGCCGCGACGTTGCGCAGGCCCTCGCGCACGAGCGCCTGGGCGAGCACGGTGGCGGTGGTGGTGCCGTCGCCCGCGACGTCGTCAGTCTTCTTGGCAACTTCCTTGACGAGCTCGGCCCCGATCTTCTCCCACGGGTCCTCGAGCTCGATCTCCTTGGCGATGGAGACACCGTCGTTGGTGATCGTCGGCGCGCCCCACTTCTTTTCGAGCACGACGTTCCGGCCCCGCGGGCCGAGGGTCACCTTGACGGCTTCGGCGAGGGTGTTCAAGCCGCGCTCAAGACCGCGGCGGGCGTCCTCGTCGAACGCGATCAGTTTGGCCATTGCGGTGTGGTCCTCCGGTATTGGGCGCTACCGCCGCGCTGTCTCCAGCGGCGGCAGCAGGACACGTCCTCGGCCAGGCTCGGTGCCCGCGACGGACGACTGACCGGTGGGTCAGCCTCACCGTCCCGACCTTCAGGCAGGCGGTCGGTGACCGCTCGCCTAGCACTCGACGGCGTCGAGTGCCAATGCCGTGTTTAGCACTCTCCGGGGTCGAGTGCAAGGAGCGCAGGTCAGCGTCGGTGCGCTTCCGCAGCAGGTCGGCCGGGTCAGTGGCTCGGCTGGATGTGGATCGACGACGGCGGCGGGCGCAGCGACGACGGACCGGCCGACTTCGAGCCGCCCGGACCGACCGGGATGTTGGGAGCCGAGGACGCCGGAGCGGTCCCGCCGGTGCCGTTGTCGTCCCCGCTGAAGAGGAAGATCCCGCCGACGACGAGCCCGGCCACGACGAGCAGGCCCAGTGCGATCCACAGCCACTTCAGGCCG
Source organism: Amycolatopsis sp. VC5-11 (assembly GCF_037034185.1). Lineage (NCBI taxonomy): Bacteria > Bacillati > Actinomycetota > Actinomycetes > Pseudonocardiales > Pseudonocardiaceae > Amycolatopsis > Amycolatopsis sp. VC5-11. The sequence goes on from NZ_JBAGKF010000026.1 coordinate 70,710, forward strand.
CCGCTCTTGGGCTGCTTTTCGAACGCGCCCGCACCGCCCGCCGGGGACGGCGGACGCAGCCGCATCGGGTCGCCGAAGGCCTGGTTCGGATGGCCCTGCTGGTTGGGCTGGGCGGGGTAGCCGGGCTGGTTCGGGTAACCGCCGTAGCCGGGCGGCGGGCCTTGCTGTCCGGGGCCGGGCTGGCCCGGATAGCCGCTGTAGCCGGGCGGGGGGCCTGCCGGGGGTTGGCCGGGGTAGCCCTGTTGGCCGGGTTGGCCAGGCTGACCGGGCTGGCCGGGCTGGCCGGGTTGCTGCTGACCTGGCTGGCCGAGTTGTGGCTGGCCGGGCTGACCGGGTTGCTGCTGGCCGGGCTGTGCTGGATAACCGGGCGGGGGCTGGTTGCCGTAACCGGCGGGGGCGCCGTAGCCGCCTTGGGCCGGGTAGCCCGCTTGCTGGCCGGGTTGTTGGCCGGATTGCGGAGCGCCCCAGCCGCCGGGGTTGCCCTGGCCGCCCTGGCCCGCGGCTCCGGGGCCGCCCGGCTGGGCGCCCGGTCCACCGGGACCGCCTGGCCCAGCAGGTCCACCGCCGCCGGGTCCGCCAGCACCGGCGGGACCGTTGGCGCCAGGGCCGCCCTGTCCGCCAGTTCCAGGTCCGCCGGGTCCGCCAGGTCCTTGCTGCATGCCCGCCTCCGGAAGTCCGTTCGGCCGGGCGGGGCCCGGCGGGGTGTCCGACGTCGCGAGCGGGCCGAGCGCGACCCTGGCCGCGGCGATCATCGCGACGCAGTTCGGGTAGCGGTCGTTGGGGTTTTTCGCCATGCCCTTGCGGATGACGTCGTCGACGGCGGCCGGGAGCGCGACCACGCTCGCCACCGACGGCGGTTCCCCGCCGAGGTGGCCCTTGATGACGGTGGGGACGTCGCCGCGGAACGGCGGGTTGCCGGTCAGGCAGGCGAACAGGACGCAGGTGAGGGCGTACTGGTCGGTGCGGCCGTCGAGCGGTTCGCCGCGCAGGTGTTCCGGGGCGGCGTAGGTGGGCGAGCCGAGGAAGTCGCCGCCGCGCGTGCGGTGGCCGGTGGCGCCGCGGCGGGTGAGGCCGAAGTCGGCGACGTAGACGTGCTCGCGGGAGGTCTCGCGGCTGGTGACGAGGACGTTGGCCGGTTTGACGTCGAGGTGCACGAGGCCGTGGTTGTGCAGCGTGTCGAGGGCGTCGGCGACCTGGTCGAGCAGGCTGAGCGCGCGGGACGGGCTGATCGGGCCCGCGGACATGAGGCCGGCGAGGTCGCCGCCGTCGACCATCCGCATGGCGATGTAGAGCATGCCCTCGAGTTCGCCGAAGTCGTACAGCGGGACGACGTTGGCGTGGTCGATCGCGGAGGTGTTGCGGGCCTCGTCGACGAACCGTTCGCGGAACTCGGCGTCCGCGCCGAGGTGGTCGCCGATGACCTTCAGCGCCACCTTGCGGCCGAGCCTCGTGTCCGTGGCCTGGTAGGTCACGGACATGCCGCCCTTGCCGAGCACCGAGTCGATGCGGTAGTGGCCCAGCTGGCGACCGGTGAGGTCCCCCGACACATCGCCTGTCACGCAGCGCAGCTTAACGCGCCGGTATCCGCTGCCACTGCCGGTTCGCCCAACCGGTCAGCGGACCTGCCTCGCTAGACCTTGCGGACGTCCGCGGCCTGGCTTCTGCCGTCGCGGCCGGACTGGACTTCGAACTCCACGCGATCGCCCTCGTCGAGGGTGCGGAATCCGTCGGCCTGGATGGCCGAATAGTGGACGAAGACGTCCGGACCTTCGGGGGATTCGATGAACCCGTAGCCCTTTTCCGAGTTGAACCACTTGACGGTGCCGACTGCCACGGCGCCCTCCCTCGGGACAAGAATCCGCTGTCCATCAGCGTGCGAAGTGGAGTTCACGCTACCGGAATCAGCGCTCCCGGCAATGGGGTAATCGGCAGATTCCCCTTACGCCTGCGCTGCTCGCCGATTGCGCGATTGGACGAGCACGGTTCCCGGTCCGGCGAAATCGAGGACGAGTCCTTCGCCCGTGCGCAGTGATTGCGGACCGCTCGGGTCGAGAGCGCGCAACCGGCATTGCACGGTGTCGGGATAGGCGAGGAGATAGTCCGGGCGCACGGTGACGATCTCGCCGCGGCCGAGGTCGAACGAGTCGACCGGACCGGGCGCGGTGAGCAGGAGCGGGCCGCGGCCGCTGTAGTGCTCGAGGAACCCGGAATCGGCGCCGAACAACTGCTGCAGCGGGGCCCAGTTCTGGTCGACGCGGACCGTGCTCGGCCGGGCGAGGACGCCCTCGCGGTGCACCGACCAGCCGGTGGACCCGGTGAGTTCGAGCGGGTAGACGTCGCCGGGCCCGAGCGGGGCGAGGTCGACCCAGCCGCCGTCGGCGGGCGCGGTGAACACCGAACGACCGCCCTTGCGGCCGCGGTTCTGGTTCGTCTCGGCCACGTTGAAGCTGCTGGCCAGCAACGATTCCGCGGCCGCCTGCACGGCTTCGCCGGGGGCGAGCAGCACGCGGGCGACGCCGAACCCCGGCGTGTGCCTGGTGTGGACGCGCATGTCAGCGGGGCGTCGCGAGCGCGGCGCGCCCGGGCTGGTTGCGGACCAGAAACTGCATGAGAACTCTCCCCGTACTCCCCGGCTTGTGCCGGGAGAGTGTTGCACGACGGGCAGCAAGAGGGAGGATGGTCCGCGTGATCTCTGTCGACGCCTACCGCGAGACCGTGACCGAACTGCTCGGCCGCGCGCCTGTTCGTACTGTTCCAGTCGCTGATGCGGCCGGGCTCGTCCTGGCCCGCGACGTGCTCGCCGGGGTGGCGCTGCCGCCGTTCGACAACTCCGCGATGGACGGGTACGCCGTGCGCGCCGCGGACGTCGCCGAGGTGCCGGTGACGCTCCCAGTGGCCGACGACATCCCGGCCGGACGGGTCGACGTCAAACCGCTCGAATCGGGTACCGCTCAGCGGATCATGACCGGCGCGCCGCTGCCGCCGGGCGCGGACGCGATCGTGATGGTCGAGGACACCGACCGCGGCACGGCGGAAGTCCAGATCTCCCGCGCGGCCACCGTCGGCAACCACATCCGCCGGACGGGCGAGGACGTCACGAAGGGGACAATCGCGCTGCACGCGGGCACCGTGCTGAGCCACGCACACCTGGGCCTCGCCGCGGCGGTCGGCTTGGCGGAGCTCGAGGTGTACCGGCCGCTGTCGGTGCTGGTGGTGTCGACCGGCACGGAGCTGGTGGAAGCCCCGAATCCGTTGCAGCACGGGCAAATCTACGAGTCGAACAGCGTGATGCTGGCGGCGGCGCTGCGGGAACTCGGCTGCCAGGTCGAGGTCGTGCGCAGCGTGGTCGATGATGTGGCGGAATTCCGCAAGATCATCGAACCGCGCCTGGAAGCGGCAGACCTGCTGATCACGTCGGGCGGGGTGTCGGCGGGCGCGTACGAGGTCGTGAAGGACGCGCTGACCGGGCAGGGCGTGGAATTCCAGAAGATCGCGATGCAGCCGGGCGGGCCCCAGGGATGCGGCCGGTGGAACGGCGTGCCAGTAGTGACGCTGCCGGGGAATCCGGTGAGTGTGCTGGTGTCGTTCGAGGCGTTCCTGCGCCCGGCGGTGCTGTCGGCGATGGGCCATACGGACGTGGACCGCCGACGGGTGCGCGCGCGGCTGACGGAGGACATGCCCTCCCCTGCTGGGCGGCGGCAGTATCGACGGGGGTTCTTCACGCCGGTGCTCGGCGAGGTGACCGGGGTGGTCGGGCCGCGCGGTGGGCCGGGATCGCATTTGCTGGCGGCGTTTACGCAGGCCAATTGCTTGATTGTCTTGCCGGAGGAGGTTTCGGCTGCTTCGGAGGGGGATGAGGTCGAGGTGCTGCTGCTTTAGTGCTAGCTGGGCGATTTCGCAAGCGCGACTTGGGGAAAGTCCCGCTCCCGCCGCAACGGACCCAGCAGCAGCACCCCCAGTGAAGCCAGCTGAACGCCCACCATCGCGAACATCGCCACCCGCACCCCGGCCGCCTGTCCGAGTGCCCCGCCCGCCAAGGCACCCAACGGGATCGTGCAGTAGTTGACCATCGACGAGCTCGCGCTGATCCGCCCGTAGAGATGGCGCGGGCAATACCGCTGCCGAAAGGTCGCGCCCAGCACGTTCGACCCCACCACCCCCGCCGCGATACCGGCTCCGGCGAGGACAAACAGCATCAATCCCCACCCCGGCTGGGCGAGCGGGCCGAGCAGCATCGCTGGTACCACCAGGGCCTCGCACCACAGGAAACCCCACGCCGTGCCGGTCCGTCGGGCGACTCGGCTCACCAGCGTCGCGCCTAGCACCCCGCCTACCTCGCCTAGGGCGAGCACAAGCCCGACGGCCGCCGGGCCCTGGCCTAAGTCGTCGACCAGGAAGACCACAGCCACCGCGTAAAACCCGTTCAGGGCAAGGTTCGCGACCCCGCCCGACAGGACCAGGACCCGCAGGTAAGAGTCCCGCACCACGATTCGCATTCCTTCGGCGATTTCGGTGCGCAACCGCGTTCGCGGACGCGGCGACGGCTCGTCCGCGCGCAGGAAACCCAGACACAGTGCGGAAAACCCGAAGCTCAACGCATCCACGAGCACACCGCTGACCGGCCCGAACGCGGAAGCCAGCAGTCCAGCCAAACCCGGACCGCCCACCTGTGCCGCGGATTCCGCGCCCTGGAGCCGGACGTTGGCCCCCAACAAGTCCGCATCGTCCACAACGGACGGTAGGAAAGCCCGATAGGCGAGGTAAAAGAAGACTTTGGCGAACCCGCCGACCAAAGCCGCGGCCAGGAGCAGCGCAAAGGAAAGAAGACCGAAAGCCCACGAAACAGGCACAGCAAGGAAAGCCGCCATCTGGATGACGTCGCAGACCAGCATCACCCGCCGTTTAGGCCACCGGTCGACCCAAGCGCCTGCAGGCAAACCCACCGCAAGCCAGGGAATCCACGCCGCCGCGGTAAGTGAAGCAACCTCGAACGTCGAAGCGTGCAGCGCCAGCAAAGCCACCAACGGAACCGACGCACTGGCCACCGCGCTGCCGACCGTGCTGACCGTCTGCCCAGTCCACAAGAGACGGAACGCGGCACCCCTCACGGCTGCGCTCTGAAACCACGCCCAAACACGAAAACCGGCTCCCGTTCCGTCGAAGGATCCGCTGCGGCTTTAGCCCCGAACTCCTCGAACAGCGCGAAAATCCGATCGTTCAACTCCGCCAATTCCGCAGGCGTCAAGCGCATCCACGCATCAGAGGAAAACCACGCATCGCGCCATTCCTCCGGAGCCGTCTCCATTTCCGAAAGCCAGCCCCGCGACAACGTCATCTGCCGATCGAGGCTCACCGTCTCCGCGACCTCCGCCACCGGATCCCCGGCGAAGTCCGAAGTGGCCCACGACAACGTGCCCGAAGGACGCCGCCACCACCGCTCCCGCCGGTCGCGCGCCAGTTCCGGCGCTTCGACCACCAAACCGGCCCCGGAAAGCACCTTCAGGTGGTGGCTCACATTGCCCACCGCCTGCCCGGCTTTCTCCGCGAGCACCGACGCGGTGGCCGGGCCGTCGAGTTTCAGCACGTCGAGCAGGCGGCGGCGCAGTGGATGCGACATCGCGGCCAGTACCTGGGAATCGCGGACCTCCATGTTGCACAAGAGTAGTTGTACAACAACTCTTGTGCAATAGCCCGCAGGTATCCTCGCGAGCATGGGCATCATCCTGTGGATCGTCTTCGGCGCGCTGGTCGGCTGGATCGCGAACCTCGTGGTCGGCGGCCGGGAACGGCAGCGGCAGGGCTGCCTCGTCAGCGTGCTGGTCGGCGTGGTCGGGGCGGCGCTCGGCGGTTTCATCTACCGGCTCGCGACCGGTGAGCAGCAACACTTCGAGTTCGATTTCCCGAGCTTCGGCGTCGCCATCCTCGGCGCGATCGTGCTGCTGCTCGTGTTGCGGCTGGTCAGCGCCGCGACCACGAGCCGGCGCGATCGTGACCGTTGGTAACGGTTTCCCGACGATCTGTCAGAACACCTGGGCGACGGGCTAAACTGATCCGTTCCGCGCCCGGGTGCGTGCTTCGTCGGGGGACGCATGCACCCGGGCCGCGTCCCGCACGAGCCGAACAGCGTGAACAGGGTCGACGAGCTGGGGAACGGGCACCGAGAGGACATCCCGGCGCCAGTCGCGCAACAGCCGCGCGAGCAGATCGGGTACTGCCATCGTCTCCCTCGCCAGGTCGGCCCGGGCACCGGTCCCGAGCGGCGTCAACTACCCGGTGTTATCGGATTGTTCGACGCGTCGTTACCGGTTTGTGGTCGCGCCCACCCGCGCCGGGACAACCCTTACGACCAGGGGCCGCCCGGTCCGCCGCAAGCGGGCGGTAGCGTGGGGAAGCCCAAATCGGACCCTTACACCGACCGAGACGAACAGCGGGGAACTCGACCCATGAGCGGCCAGCCCACCGGTAACCCCCTCGCGCACGCTGTCCAGCTGGCCCGCGAGACGTTCCCGCCGATGCACCCGGCTGGACGGCCGTTCCTGTTCGGCGGCCTCGCCGCGACGTTCGTGCTGCGCCGGTTCTCCAAGCGCCTCGGCGTGGTCGGCGCGCTCGCCACCGCGGGCATGACGGCGTTCTTCCGCGAGCCGAAGCGCGTGCCCCCGGTGCGCGACAACGTCGCGATCTCGGCCGCCGACGGCACCGTCTCGCTCATCGAGGAAGCGGTCCCGCCCGCCGAGCTCGGCCTTCCCGCCGAACCGCGGATGCGGGTGAGCGTGTTCCTGTCGGTCTACGACGTGCACGTCCAGCGCACGCCGGCGGCGGGCGTGATCTCGAAGGTGGCGTACAAGCCGGGCAAGTTCCTTTCCGCGGACCTCGACAAGGCGAGCGAGGTCAACGAGCGCAATTCGCTGGTGCTGCACACCGTCGACGGCCACGAGCTCGTCGTCGTGCAGATCGCCGGACTGGTCGCGCGCCGCATCCGGTGCGACGTCCGCGAGGGCGACAAGGTGTCCGCGGGCGAGACCTACGGCATCATCCGCTTCGGCTCGCGCGTCGACACTTACCTGCCGCCAGGCAGCCGGGTCGTGGTGGCCAAGGGCCAGCGGACCGTCGGCGGCGAAACCGTGCTCGCCGAACTTCCTGCGCAGGGAGAAAGCTGACCATGGTCCGCGTGACCACCCCGGGCGTCCGGCTGCTGCCGAACGCGATCACCGTGCTCGCGCTCTGCGCCGGACTCTCCTCGGTGCAGTTCGCCCTCACCGGCAACTACGCGATGGCGATCGGCTCGATCGGCATCGCCGCCGTCCTCGACAGCCTCGACGGCCGCATCGCCCGGCTGCTCGACGCGACGTCCAAAATGGGAGCCGAGCTCGACTCGCTGTCCGACGGCATCTCGTTCGGCGTCGCGCCCGCGCTGGTGCTCTACGTCTGGCAGGCGCACGGCGACCGCATCGGCTGGGTCGCGTCGCTGATCTTCGCGGTCTGCATGATCCTGCGGCTCGCCCGCTTCAACACGCTGCTCGACGACACCGACCAGCCGCCGTACGCCGCCGAGTTCTTCGTCGGCGTGCCCGCGCCGGCCGGCGGGCTGGTCGCGATGCTGCCGCTGATCGCCACGCTGCAGTGGGGCGAGGGCTGGTGGTCCGAGCAGTACGTGGTGCTCATCTGGACCATCGCGGTCGCCGCGCTGCTGATCAGCCGCATCCCGACGCTGTCGCTCAAGACGGTGAAGGCCCCGGCGAAGGCGATCGCGCCGCTGCTGGTGGGCGTCGGTCTGCTGGCCGCCGCGATCATCGTGTTCCCGCTGGCCGCGCTCGCGGTCGCGCTGGTGCTGTACCTGCTGCACATCCCGTACTCGGTCTACCGGCACCGCTGGCTCGCCGCACACCCGGAAGCCTGGGAAGTGCCGCCGCGCGAACGCCGTGCGATCCGCCGGGCCCGCAGCCACCGACGGCTGCGGTTGCGCCCGGCCTCGGGCCGAGTCGCCGGTGCGGCGATGCGCGCGGTGCGGCGCACGAACTCGGACCTGGTGCGGACCCGGAATCTGCGCGAACGGGACCACAGCTCGGCCACGTCCGGACCTACGCAGCGGCGGCGGAGCTGGCGTCGGATCGGCATCCGGCGCCGGTAATCCGGCCTCGTCAGATCCCAAACACAGCACGGACCACAGACTCAGCACCGTCGATCTCGATCATCCCGAGCGCACGGGCGTCGTCGAGTGCGAGCGCGCCCGCGGCGAGGCCGAGGGCGCAGGCCGGATCAGCGCGGACGGTGGCGTCGAGATCGCTGCCGTCCCGCGGGCCGACCTCAAATCCCGACCGCGTCGCTCGGAGCTGGAAAGGCGCGCCGCCGACCTCGATGCCCACCGTCGCCGCGGTTCGGATCTTGACCCGGGCGTCGAGCAGCGCGGGAAGCGCGAGGGCGAGCCATTCGGGACGGAACGAGTCGCCCTCGGGGCCGCGAATCATCAACGGAGCGGACCAGCGGATCAGGCTCTCGATCGGTTCGCGCAGCTCGGCGCCCCACGGCGTGAGGGCGTACTCGACCACGCTGCCCTTGTCCGCCAGCCGCCGTTCGAGCACGCCCGCGGTCTCGAGGTCGCGGAGCCGGTCGGCGAGCAGGTTGGTCGCGATGCCCGGGAGCCCGTCGATCAGGTCCCGGTAGCGCGCGGGGCCGATCAAGAGCTGGCGGACGATGAGCAGATTCCACCGGTCGCCGACGATTTCGAGGGACCGGGCGAGCCCGCAGTACTGACCGTAGCTGCGCATCATTTCCTCATGCTTGACAATCTCAAGTACGCTTGGCTTCCTCAATCATAGCGTCGAGGGGTCCGAGATGGCTGAGAGCGCACGGCCCGCCTGGGTCGACGACGATCTGTTCCCGTTCAAGAGCCGCTTCGTGGACATCGACGGGCACACCGTGCATTACGTCGACGAAGGCTCGGGCCCCACGCTGCTGCTCCTGCACGGCAATCCGACCTGGTCATTCCTCTGGCGCGACGTGATCAGCGCCCTGCGGGACGACTTCCGCTGCGTCGCTCTCGACTACCCGGGTTTCGGGCTGTCGACCGCGAAGTCTGGCTACCGCTATCTACCCGAGGAACACGCCGACGTGGTCACCGAGTTCGTCGACGCGCTCGACCTCAGCGGCGTCACCCTGGTCGGACAAGACTGGGGCGGCCCGATCGGCCTCGCCGCCGCGGAGCGTCGACCGGACGTCTTCGACCGGTTGGTGCTCGTCAACGCCTGGGCCTGGCCGGTCAACGGCGACCCGTACTTCGAGGCGTTCGGCCGGATCGCGGGCGGACTGCCGATCCGGTTCCTGGCCCGGCAGTTCAACCTGGTCGTCAAGGCGTTCCTCCCCATGGGCCACCGGAAGCGGAAGCTGACCGCGGCCGAGACAGACCACTATCGCCGCGCGATGGACACGCCCGAGCGGCGCCAGGCATCCGGCGTGCTGCCTCGCCGCCTCCTCGCCAGCCAAGCTTTCTTCGCCGAGGTCGAGGCCAACCTTCCCGACCTGCCGACCTTGATCGTGTGGGGCAACGCTCAGATCGGCTTCCGGCCGCGGGAGCGCGAACGCCTGGAAGCGTCCTTCCCGAATCACCAGACGGTGGCCCTCGACGGCGTCGGCCTCTACGTGGAGTCAGACGCACCCGACGAGTTCGTCGCCGCGATCCGCGACTGGTCGGCAACGCGGTAAGCGGCCTTTCGTTCGCGCATAACCGCCCGCCGGTTCATTAGGGTGAGCAGGGTGAGCGATCCGCAGATCACCCTGACCGTCCGGCACACGCCGTCCGCGCTCGACGCGCGGCGGGGGGTTGTCCGGCTGCACCCGGAAGTGCTCGACGCGCTCGGCCTGCGGGCCTGGGACGCCGTGCACCTCACCGGAGCGCGACGCAGTGCCGCGTTGGCCGCGCCCGCCGCCGAGGAGGCGACGCCGGGGGTCGTGTTGACCGATGACGTCACCATGTCGAACCTCGGCGTCGCGGAGGGCCGCGAGGTTGTCGTCTCGCCAGCAGAGGTGACAGCTGCCCGCACGGTCACCGTGTCCGGGTCTCGGCTCGCGTCGGTTTCGGTGTCCCCGCAGACGTTGCGGCTCGCGCTCACCGGCAAGGTTTTGACCCGTGGCGACGCGGTTTCCCTGCTGCCGCAAGACCTCGCGCCCGCGCCGGGCTCGGACGTCGCCGCCGTGCGTGGGCAGCTGTCCCGCGTGATCGGGGCGACCTGGACCAACGAACTGCTGACCGTCACGGCGACGGAACCGGCTGGCGTCGTCGTGGTTGGACCGTCCACAGTGGTCAGCTGGCGGGACGGCGCCCGCACGGGCACGCCGACCAGCGAACCGCCGACGCGCTCCGCGACCGCGCTCGTTCGCACCACTGCTGTCACCGCCGCCGAGGATTACCTCGAAGCGGAGATCGTCGAAGAGGTCGTCACCGAGGCCCGCGAGGAAGAGCTGGACGAGCCGGTGCCGGTCGCCGATCTGGTCGGGGCCGAGGGCGCGGCGCGCAAGCTGGCCGAGTGGTTCGATCTGGCGTTCCATCGGCCAGAGCTGCTGGCGAAGCTGGGTACTTCCGCGCATCTGGGCGTGCTGCTGTCGGGACCGGAGGGCGTCGGCAAGGCGACGCTGGTGCGGGCGGTCGCCGCGGCGGAGAAGGTGCGCGTGGTGTCGGTGACCGCGCCGAATATCGCCGTGCTGGAACCGAATGCGGCACACCGCTCGCTGCGCGAGGCCATCGACCGGGCCGCGGACGGCGACGGTCCCGGCGTGCTGCTGATCAACGACATCGACGCGCTGCTCCCGGCCACCCAGCCGCCGCCGGTGGCCACAGTGGTCCTGGAGGAACTGCGCGCCGCGCTGCGCCGGGACAGGCTGGCTGTGGTCGCCACGACCGCGCGGGCCGAGTCGGTGGATCCGCGGCTGCGCGGGGCCGACCTGCTCGACCGCGAGCTGGGCTTGCCGCTGCCGGAAGCGAAAACCCGCGTCGAACTGCTGCGGATCCTGCTCCGCGACGTGCCGGTCGAATCCGGTGCCGACCTGGGCGTGCTCGCCGAACGGACCCCCGGTTTCGTCGCCGCCGACCTGCTCGCCCTGCGCCGCGACGCGGCGTTGCGGGCCGCGCTGCGTCAGCGGGACGTGGACGAACCCAAGATCTCCCAGCAGGACCTGCTCGACGCGCTGGCCACCGTCCGGCCGATCTCGCTGTCCACTTCGGACAACCTGGCCACCGGCGGCCTGACGCTGGACGACGTCGGCAACATGACGTCGGTCAAGGAAGCACTCACCGAAACCGTGCTGTGGCCGCTGCGCTACCCGGACTCGTTCGCCCGGCTCGGCATCGAACCGCCGCGCGGCGTGCTGCTGTACGGCCCGCCCGGCGGCGGCAAGACGTTCCTGGTCCGGGCGCTCGCCGGCACCGGCGCGCTGAACGTGTTCGCGATCAAGGGCGCGGAACTGCTGGACAAATGGGTCGGCGAATCGGAACGCGCGGTCCGCGACCTCTTCCGCCGGGCCGCCGACGCCGCCCCCTCGCTGATCTTCCTCGACGAGATCGACGCGCTCGCCCCGCGCCGCGGCCAGTCGTCCGACTCCGGCGTGGCCGACCGCGTGGTCGCCGCGCTGCTCACCGAACTGGACGGCGTCGAGCCGATGCGCGAGGTCGTCGTACTGGGCGCGACGAACCGGCCGGAACTGGTCGACCCGGCGCTGCTGCGACCCGGACGGCTGGAGCGGCGGATCTACGTCCCGCCGCCGGACGCCGAATCCCGCGCCGCGATCCTCGCCGCGACGGCGAAGCACACCCCGCTCGCGTCCGATGTGGACCTCGCGGCCACCGCGGCGGCACTGGAGGGCTACTCGGCCGCCGACTGCGCCGCGCTGATCCGAGAGGCCGCGCTGACCGCGATGCGCGAGTCGCTGGAGGCACGCGAGGTGACTGCGGCGCATCTGGACAAGGCACGCGAGGCGGTGCGGCCCTCGCTGGACGCCGCGCAGCTGGCGACGCTGGAGGCTTACGCGCAGGCGCAGCAGGAACGCTGAGGACGCCTCCGCAACCGAGCTGTACGTGAGGGGAACCCTGACGGAATCTGATTCCCGCAGGGTTCCCCTCACGTACCTCGAGCGCAGCCGAGCGCCGGGCCCGGCAGACATGACAAAGCCCGCGCCGTAGCGCGGGCTGTCACGAACCGGGTCAGCTGCCCTGGTGGCCGCCGGGCCGATAGTCCTTCGTGATGATCACTATGACGCCCGGGCTCGAGTTCTGGATGCCGTCGAACCGGGGCTGGGCCTGGAAGCCGAACTCCTTGGCCAGCTGTTTCGCGGCGGCTTCCTCGTCGGTGCCGGGCCGGAAGTAGGCCGTGGTGGCCGGGATGTTGCCCTGCGAGTAGTTGCCGACCTCGGCGACGTTCCAGCCCGAACCGCGGAAGTCGGCGGCGGCCTGTTCGGCGAGGTGCTTGATCAGCGAGTTGTTGTAGACCCGCAGGGTGACCCACTTGTTCGAGGCCTGCTGGTCCGGACCCGCCTGGCCCGGCTGCCCTGGCTGCTGGCCCGGCTGGCCGCCGGGCTGCCCTGGCTGGCCCGACGACGGTGCCGACGAAGCGGCGGACGACGAGGCCGGTGCCGACGAGGCGGGCGACGACGGCGCGGAGCTGGGCGCCGAGGACGAGGACGACGACGGCGCGGACGACGATCCGCCGGGCGCGCTGGGCTCGCCGGACGTGCTCGGCCCGGCGTTCTGGTCGCCGCTCGTGTTGAGCACGGTGACCCCGCCGATGACGGCGGCGACGACCGCTACCCCGATCAGCGCGACCCCCGTGGCCTTCAACGGCCGGGACAGTCCCGAGAAGACGCTCATGACAGCTCGATCCCCAACCGCCGGGCCCCGCGTTTGCGCTGACGGGCGGCGCGCGTTTTGCGCAGCCGCTTGACCAGCATCGGATCGGCCGCGACGGCCTCCGGCTTGGCCAGCAGCGTGTTCAGCAACTGGTAGTAACGGGTGGAGGACAGTCCGAAGCGCTCCCGGATGGCGTTCTCCTTCGCCCCGGCGTGGCGCCACCACTGCCGCTCGAACGCGAGGATGTCCAGTTCGCGTTCGGTCAGGCCACCGACATTCTCCGGCGGCGACGGCTGGTTTTCAGCCATCGACTCCGCGGCGTCCATGCGGTCCTCGCAATCGGTGTCGGCAGTCCTTCCGCGGGCGTCATTGAACCACGGAACCCATGCTCGACATGGGCATCCGACACGGCGCGTCACGGTCCGATCCAGGTGTACCAGAAGGGTCCGACTAAACTCGGCGTCCGTGACCGTCCACCCCATCTGCATCGCCGGCGAACCCGTGCTGCACCAGCCCACGCGCGAGATCACCGAGTTCGACGACAAACTCGCCACCCTCGTCGAGGACATGTTCGAGACCATGTACGCGGCCGAGGGCGTCGGCCTCGCGGCCAACCAGATCGGGCTCGACCTGCGGGTGTTCGTATACGACTGCCCGGACGACGAGGGCGTCGAGCACAAGGGCGTGGTGGTCAACCCGAAGCTCGAGACCTCCGAGATCCCGGAGACCATGCCGGACCCGGACGACGACTGGGAAGGCTGCCTCTCCGCCCCGGGCGAGTCGTACCCGACCGGGCGCGCCTCGTGGGCGAAGGTGACCGGCTTCGACGTCGAGGGAAATCCGATCGAGGTCGAGGGCACCGGCTACTTCGCGCGGTGCCTGCAGCATGAGACCGATCACCTCGACGGGTTCATCTATCTGGACCGGCTCGTCGGCCGCCACGCGCGCGCGGCGAAGAAGATGCTCAAGAAGAACAAGTGGGGCGTTCCCGGTCTGACCTGGCTGCCGCCCAAAGAACCCGCGGACGCCTGACGCGCGCCGAATTTCCCGAAGGCCTCCCCGGAATCACCGGGGAGGCCTTCGTCGTCCTTCGGCCAGACGGGCGGCGGGGTTGTGCCCGACCGAGGCGCCATGGCATCGTCGGACAAGCAACCTCAACCGAATGCAACGCGGGAGCTCGCGCCTTGGCGGGCTGAGAGGGTGGCTGGTGTCCATCTCGCGGACACCCGGCGTCACCGACCGCATGAACCTGACCGGGTAATGCCGGCGTAGGGAGTGAACGTCGTTGACGACGCTCGAAAACCAGGGTGCCATCGCCCCGTCCGTCACCACCGGGCCGATCACCGGCTCGCGGAAGGTCCACCACCGCACCGAATCCGGACTGCGGGTTCCGGCACGGCGGATCGACCTGTCGAACGGGGAGCATTTCGACGTGTACGACACGTCCGGCCCCTACACCGATCCGGACGCGAACATCGATGTCCACAATGGACTGCACCCGCTCCGCTCCGGCTGGGCTGACGGACGGGAGCACAACACCCAGCTCGGCTGGGCGAAAGCCGGGGTCATCACCCGGGAAATGGAGTTCATCGCCGCGCGCGAACGCTGTACTCCGGAGTTCGTGCGGGACGAGGTCGCCCGCGGTCGCGCGGTGATTCCGGTCAACCGCAAGCACCCGGAGACCGAGCCGATGATCATCGGCAAGAACTTCCTGGTGAAGATCAACGCCAACATGGGAAACTCGGCCGTCTGGTCCTCTGTGGAGGAAGAGGTCGACAAGATGGTGTGGGCCACCCGCTGGGGAGCCGACACGATCATGGACCTCTCCACCGGCAAGCGGATCCACGAGACGCGCGAGTGGATCGTGCGCAACTCGCCGGTCCCGGTCGGCACCGTGCCGATCTACCAGGCGCTCGAAAAGGTCAACGGGGAGCCGGAAAAGCTCACCTGGGAGATCTACCGCGACACCGTGATCGAGCAGTGCGAGCAGGGCGTCGACTACATGACGGTGCACGCGGGCGTGCTGCTGCGCTACATCCCGCTCACCGCGCGCCGGGTCACCGGCATCGTCAGCCGCGGTGGGTCGATCATGGCCGCCTGGTGCCTCGCGCACCACCAGGAATCCTTCCTGTACACGCATTTCTCCGAGCTGTGCGAGATCCTGCGCGAGTACGACGTCACGTTCTCCCTCGGCGACGGCCTCCGTCCCGGCTCGATCGCGGACGCCAACGACCGGGCTCAGTTCGCCGAACTGGAAACCCTCGGCGAGCTGACGCACATCGCGCGCGAGCACGACGTGCAGGTGATGATCGAAGGCCCCGGCCACGTGCCGATGCACAAGATCAAGGAAAACGTGGAGCTGGAGGAAAAGCTCACCGGCGAGGCCCCGTTCTACACGCTCGGCCCGCTCGCCACGGACATCGCCCCGGCGTACGACCACATCACCTCGGCGATCGGCGCGGCGCAGATCGGCTGGTACGGCACGGCGATGCTGTGCTACGTCACGCCGAAGGAGCACCTCGGCCTGCCCAACCGCGACGACGTGAAGACCGGCGTGATCACCTACAAGATCGCCGCGCACGCCGCCGACCTCGCCAAGGGCCACCAGTACGCGCAGGACTGGGACGACGAGTTGTCCAAGGCCCGCTTCGAATTCCGGTGGAACGACCAGTTCAACCTGTCGCTCGACCCGGACACCGCGCGGTCCTTCCACGACGAGACGCTCCCCGCGGAACCGGCGAAGACCGCGCACTTCTGCTCGATGTGCGGGCCGAAGTTCTGCTCGATGCGGATCACCCAGGACGTGCGCAAGTACGCCGAGGAGCACGGTCTGTCCTCTGTGGAGGCGATCGAGGCGGGCATGGCCGAGAAGTCCGCGGAGTTTTCCGAGCAGGGCAACAAGGTCTATCTGCCCGTGGTCAACCAGTGACAGTCACCCCTCGTACCGCCCTCACCATCGCCGGATCCGATTCCGGCGGTGGTGCGGGCGTGCAGGCGGATCTGCGCACGTTCTTCGCCAACGGCGTGCACGGCCTGGTCGCGCTCACCGCGGTCACCGTGCAGAATTCGCTGGGCGTGCAAGGGTTTTCCGAGATCCCGGTCGACGTCGTCACCGCGCAGATCAAAGCGGTCGCCGAGGACATGGGCGTCAACGCGGCGAAGACCGGCATGCTCGCTACCGCGGACATCATCCAGGCGGTGGCGAAAACGCTGGATGAAGTCCACATTGGACGCACTACGGACACCCCGTTCGTAGTCGACCCGGTGGCCGCGTCGATGACCGGCCACGCGCTGCTGCGTGAGGAAGCGCTGGAAGCGATCCGCACGGAACTGTTCCCGCGCGCCACGCTCATCACGCCGAATCTCGACGAGGTCCGGCTGCTGACCGGCGTCAGCGTCACCGACGCGAAGAGCCAGCACGCCGCCGCGGAAGCGTTGCTGGAGTTCGGTTCCCAGTGGGTTCTGGTCAAGGGCGGGCACCTCTACGACGCCGCCGACTGCGTCGATCTGCTCACCGACGGCTCGGCGGTCATCGAGCTGAGCGGACCGCGCATCGACACCGAGAACACCCACGGCGGCGGCGACACCATGGCGTCCGCGATCACCTCATCGCTCGCGAAGGGCGCGGACGTGCCCACCGCGGTCGCGGAGGCGAAACGGTTCATCGAACGCTGCGTCCAGGAGGCGTATCCGCTCGGTGCCGGGGTCGGCCCGGTTTCCCCGTTCTGGCGGCTCGCGAATCCGCAGTGAATGCGACACTGGCCGGATGAGCGAGACACCGGAAGCATTGTGGGCGCGGCTGCCGCTTGAGGTGCAGCACGAGGTCGACGGCCTGGTCACCGAGCACCGCACCGCTTCGGCGGTCAAAACGATCCGCAAATCGGGCGTCACGCCGCGGCCGGGGATCGCCGAAGCGCAAGCGGTGTACGAATACCGGATGTCGGTGCTGAAGCCGCCGCCGCGCTTTTAGCCGCGCGAGTCGACCGTCGGCAGCACGGTCGTGAGGCCGGTCCAATCGGACGTCACCACGGACGCGTGCTGTTTGGCCAGTTCGGCGACGCGCTGGGTCGCCTGGTCGACGGTCGGGTTGTGGTCGTCGATGGCCGGCGCGACGTTCTGGGCGTCCGTCATCACCACGTAGTAGTGGTTTTCGTCGTACCAGGACATTCCGGCCTTCGCGAGCCATTCGCTCGCGTCTCCGTCGAAAACGACAAACCATGGTTTTTGCTCCGCGGTGTATTTGTCGCGTGGATCGCCGTCGGCGGCACCGTGCACGGTCGGGAAGATCTGCACCGAATTCAGCTTCCCGGCTGCCTTCTGGTCCAGCAGGTAACGGACGTACTCGACATCGGTGTGCAGCGTGTCGGTCGGGTTTCCTTCTTCGACGGTGCCGGGGATGATCTCGGTGAGCACCTTGCCCCGCAACGCGTCCAGCGTCGGCCAGTTGTCCGCTTTGGACGCTTCATCCAGCGTGGCGTGGCTGCCGAGCAGATCCGCGGGTTTGAACGCCGCGTCGCCGAGATGGTCGCGGAACGCGGCGTCCAGCTGAGCCGGGCCGAGGCCGGTATTCGCCGAGAACCCGGTCTTCATTTCGATCTTCACCGTGAGCGGCCCGCGGCCGGGATGGGCGCCGAGCCAGATCCGGATGTCGTCCAGGCACGATTCGAGGTCCTTGTTGGCCCCGCCGGAGTAAAGGTCGGCCGCGGTGTGCGCGTCGACGCAGTTGTTGCCGTTGCCCAGCGGGCTGGAGTGGCTGACCTTCCACTCGTGGGTGAAGAAGTCCGGCCAGACGTCGAGTTCGAGCAGGGACGAGCCGTTGTCCAGCGCCTGCGCCAGGTACGGGTACGCGGCCGGGTCGTAGGTGTTGTGCACGCCGACCGTGGTCACGTGCGAAAGCTGGGGGCTGTCCGCGCTGGCGACCCCCGGTACCGCCAGCGTGGACAGGAGCAGGAGACCGGCCGCGGCGAGCTTCACTGATGTCTCCTTCGTCACGGGGACCAGCACGAACGTTTACTGTGCCATCGTGGTGGACTGTGAATGAAGCACAGTTGCCTCAATGGACCAGACCAGAAGTCGGAACGCGCACATGACTGAGAACCCGAGCCCGCCCTCCGCGCTCACCATCGCCGGATCGGATTCCGGCGGGGCCGCCGGGCTGCAGGCGGACCTGCGGACCTTCCTCACCTGCGGGGTGCACGGCCTGGTCGCGGTCACCGCGGTCACCGTCCAGAACACGCTCGGCGTGCACGACCGCGCCGACCTCCCGCCGCACATCGTCGCCGGACAGATCGAGGCGGTCGCGGCGGACATGGGCGTCGGCGCGGCGAAGACCGGCATGCTCGCGTCCGCGGAGATCATCCACGCGGTCGCGGCGGCCTGCGACAAGGCCGGGATCGGGCGCGACGGCGCGATCCCGTTCGTGGTCGACCCGGTGGCCGCGGCGATGACCGGCCAGTCGCTGTTCGACGACGACGGCCTCGCCGCGCTGCGCGACGAACTCCTGCCGCGCGCCACCGTCCTCACCCCGAACCTGGACGAGGTGCGGCTGCTCACCGGCATGACCGTGACCGACCGCGAAGGCATGCACACCGCGGCCGTCGTGCTGCACCAGCTGGGCCCGAAGTACGTGCTCGTGAAGAGCGGCCACCTGCAGTCCGACCCGGAGTGCGTCGACCTGCTCTTCGACGGTTCGACGTTCGTGGAGCTGCCCGGCCCGCGCTGGCAGACGCCGCACACGCACGGTGCTGGCGACACCATGGCGTCCGCGCTGACCGCCGGGCTGGCCAAGGGCATGCCGGTGGTCGAGGCGGCGCGCTACGGCAAGTGGTTCGTGTCGCAGGCCGTCGAACACTCGTACCCGATGGGCGCGAAAGTCGGCCCGGTGTCGGCGTTCTGGCGGCTGGCCCCGGAAGAGCG
>NZ_JBAGKF010000027.1:0-69849 GCF_037034185.1 Amycolatopsis sp. VC5-11
CTGGCTGCGGGTGGGTCGGTGGGTCGTGAGGGGAACCCTGAGGGAATCAGAGTCAATGAGGGTGGCCCTCACGAACCCTTAGCGGCCGGGGAGGTGGCGCAGGAGTTTCATGCTTACGGTCATGAAGCGCGCCCACACTGAGCCCGGCACTCCCTTGGGCGGGCGTAGGGCCAGGCCGCGTTGTACTGCGATGGACTGCGCTTCCGTGTACTTCAGCAATCCCTCTGCGCCGTTTCGCCGGCCTGCGCCGGATTCCTTCATACCGCCCATGGGGACGCCTACTGTTCCGAAGGTTGCTGCGTAACCCTCGTTGACGTTGACCGTGCCTGCTTTCAGGCGGGCGCCTACTTCCCAGCCTGCGCGGCCCCTTTTGGTCCAGACGCTTGCGTTCAAACCGAAGGGGGTGTCGTTTGCTCGCTCGATCGCGTCGTTGACGTCGCTGAATCCGTAGATCGACACCACTGGGCCGAAGGTTTCCGAAGCGAACGGGGTCATTCCGGGGCGTACGTCTGTCAGGACCGTCGGTTCGTAGAACAGCGGGCCCAGGTCTGGGCGGGGGCGTCCGCCGGTCAGTACGCGGGCGCCTTTTGCTCGGGCGTCTTCCACGTGGGCCGTCACGGTTTCCAGTTGGCTCTTCGACGTCAGCGAACCCATTCCGGCGTGGTAGTCCAGCGAACCGCCCAAGCGCAGTGCTGCCGTCCTGGCCACGAATTCGCGGGTGAACTCCTCGCGGATGCTGTCGTGCACGTAGATCCGCTCCACCGACACGCACAGCTGGCCTGCCGACGAGAAGCACGCGGTGACGGCGCCGGCGGCGGTTTTGGCGATGTCTGCGTCCGGCAAGACGATCATGGGGTTCTTGCCGCCCAGTTCCAGCGAGTAGCTGGTGAGCCGTTGCGCGATGCGGCCTGCCAGGTCCTTGCCGGTCGGGGTGGAGCCGGTGAAGCACAGGTAGTCGCATTCTTCCAGCAGGGCGTTGCCGATTTGCGAGCCTCGGCCCAGCACGATTTGCCACAGGCCGGAGGGCAGACCCGCCTCTTCCGCCAGTTCTTGCAGCCACAGGGCGGACAGCGCGGTCTGGTTGTCCGGTTTCTGCACGACTGCGTTCCCGGCGGCGAGTGCGGGGAAGACGTCCATCGCGGTCAGGGCCAGCGGGTAGTTCCAGGGCGAGATGATCCCGACGACGCCCTTGGGGTGCCGCAGCTCGCCCGCTCGCGTCAGGCCCGGGATGACGCCGGGGGCGCGGCGCGGGGAGAGGATTTTCGCGCTGTGCTTGCCGTAGTAGGCCGCGACCAGCACGGTGGCGCTGACCTCGTCGAACGCGTCGATCCGGGCCTTGCCTGCTTCGACCTGGACCAGGTCCAGGACTTCCGCTTGCCGGGCGAGGACCAGGTCGTGCAGTCGCACGAGGAACTGCTGACGGCGGGTCACCGGCAACGCTGCCCACTCGCGTTGCGCGTCGCGGGCGGAGGCGAAGGCGGCGCGGACTTCGGCGTCGTCGGCCTGGGGGAGGGAGGTGATCGGCTGGCCGGTGAAAGGCGCGGTCATCTGCACCGGCGCGTTGTCGGCGCCGCCGGTTACGCGGGCTACGAGTGCGGCCGCGCGGGACGCGGACGGGGCGCCTGCTACGCCGCCGACGGTTGCGGGCAGGGGCTGGCCGGTGAGGTTCGCCGGGGTCGTACTCGTCATCGAGCGCACCTTCTTCCGTGCGGGGCCGGGTGTTACCGACGAGTACACCATACCGGCGGTATGGACACTAGTCGCCCGAGTACAGCAGCACGGCGATCCGCTTCCACTCCTCCAGCAGCTGGCGGCGACGGCGCGGGTCGCCGCCCAGTTCGGCGTCCAGTGCGAGGCCGCGGGTGAGGTTCACGGTGAGCCAGAACAGCATCTCCGCACGTTCTTTCGGCAGGTCGCCCGCGACGTCGCTGATGTGCTCCAGCGTCGCCCGGCCCAGTGCGCGGTCGACCGGCCGGATCGCGGCGCGCAGCTCCGGGTCGGTGCGGGCGGCGACCCACAGCTCGGTCACCGCGGTGGACAGCGTGCCGGAATAGCCCTCCCACAGCAGGTCGATCGCCGCCGCGACGCCGGACGCGCCGCCCGGCAGCGAGCCGAGCGAGGCGGCGAGCTGGGTGCGCAGCTTCGTGGTGAGGTGCTCGACCGCGGCCGCCATCAGCTCCGCCTTCGTGGCGAAGTAGTGCTGCACCGCACCCTTCGAGACGCCGGCCCGGGTGCAGATCTCTTGCACCGACGCCCGCGAATACCCGATCTCGACCAGGCAATCGATCGTCGCGTCCAGCAGTGCGGTGCGCGTCTGCTCGCGGCGTTCGGCCTGGGTGCGGTGTCCCCGGGCGACCTCGGTCATCGCGGCTCCTGCTTTACGTACCGGACGGATGGGATGTACATTCCGGCTAGAACTTACCTGCCAAGCGTCATGTTTTCCAGTCCGCGGGAGGCCAAGCCGTGCCGTTGCAGATCCAGAAGAGCTCGTGGAGCACCACCGAACTCGAAGACCTCCGGGAGCTCGCCCGGTCGTTCCTGCAGAAGGAATTCGTGCCGAACCAGGAGCGCTGGGCGGCGGAGAAGAAGCTCGACCGCGAGATCTGGACCAAGGCGGGCGAACTCGGCCTGCTGTGCCTGTCGATCCCGGAGGAGTACGGCGGGGGCGGCGGCACGTTCGCGCACGAGGCCGTGCTGTACGAGGAGCAGGCCCGGGCCGGGGACAGCGCGTGGGGCGTCACCGTCCACAGTGGAATCGTCGCGCATTACATCCTGGCGTACGCGTCGGAGGAGAAAAAGCGCGAGTGGCTGCCGAAGATGGCCACCGGCGAGATGGTCGGCGCGGTCGCGATGACCGAGCCCGGCACTGGTTCAGACCTTCAGAACATCAAGACCCGTGCGGTCCGCGACGGCGACCACTACGTGATCAACGGCGCGAAAACGTTCATCACCAACGGTTTCCACTCCGACCTCGTGGTGGTCGCGTGCAAGACCGACCCGGACGCCGGCGCGCAGGGCGTCTCGCTGATCGTGGTCGAGACCGACACCCCGGGCTTCCGCCGCGGCCGCGTGCTCGACAAGGTCGGGCTCAAGGGGCAGGACACCGCCGAGCTGTTCTTCGACGACGTCCGCGTGCCCGCCGCGAACCTGCTCGGCGACGCCGAGGGTCAGGGCTTCATCCAGCTGATGCTGCAGCTGCCGCAGGAACGGCTGATCATCGCGGTGACCGCGGTGGCCGGGCTGGAAGCCGCGGTGAACCTGACCATCGACTACACCAAGGAACGCACCGCGTTCGGCCGCCCGATCTTCAACTTCCAGAACACGAAGTTCAAGCTCGCCGAGGCGGCGACGGAAGCCGCGGTGTCGCGCGCGTTCCTCGACCAGTGCATCGAACGGCACCTGCGCGGCGAACTCGACGTGCAGGGCGCGGCGATGGCGAAACTGTGGACGACCGAGCGGGTGAACAAGGTCGTGGACGACTGCCTGCAGCTGTTCGGCGGCTACGGCTACATGACCGAGTACCCGATCGCGCGAGCCTGGGCCGACGTGCGGATCTCGCGGATCTTCGGCGGCACCAGCGAGATCATGAAGGAAATCATTTCCCGCACGCTCTGAAATCCGTTGCAGCGAAAGGACTTCGCGTGAAACAAGGTCCGCTCGCCGGGCTGCGGGTGGTGGAGCTGGCCGGGCTGGCACCGGCTCCGTTCGCCTGCATGATCCTGGCCGACCTCGGCGCCGACGTGATCCGCGTCGACCGCGCCACCCCGGGCGCCGACGTGCTCGGCATCCCGAACGACCCGCTCGCCCGCGGCAGGCGGTCGGTCGGGGTGAACACGAAAACGCCCGAGGGCGTCGAGCTCGTGCTGAAGCTGGCCGAGCGCGCCGACGTGCTGATCGAAGGCTTCCGGCCGGGCGTCGCGGAACGGATGGGCATCGGCCCGGAGCAGGTGCACGCCCGCAATCCGCGGCTCGTCTACGGCCGGATGACCGGCTGGGGCCAGGACGGTCCGCTCGCGTCGGCGGCCGGGCACGACATCAACTACATCAGCGTCGCCGGTGCGCTCGACCCGATCGGCCGCGCGGGCGAACGCCCGGTGCCGCCGCTCAACCTGGTCGGCGACTTCGGCGGAGGCGGCCTCATGCTCGCGATGGGCGTGCTGGCCGCGTTGCACGAGCGCACGACGTCCGGACGCGGCCAAGTCGTGGACGCGTCAATGGTGGAAGGCGCGGCGCTGTTGACCACGAGCCTGCACGGGATGCGCGCGGCGGGCGTGTGGCCGGGGGAGCGCGGCGAGAACCTCCTCGACGGCGGCGCCCCGTTCTACGACACCTACGAGACCGCGGACGGCAAGTACGTCGCCGTCGGCGCGATCGAGATGCGGTTCTGGGGCGACCTGGTCAAGGTGCTGGGGCTGGAGAACGAAGACCTGCCGATGCACGTCGACCAGAGCCAGTGGCCGCGGCTGCGCAAGATCCTGGCCGAGGCGGTCGGCCGGTTCACGCGCGACGAGCTGGTCGCGCGGGCGGAAGGCACCGACGCGTGCCTCACCGCGGTGCTGTCGCCGTGGGAAGCGGCCGGGCATCCGCAGAACGCGGCGCGCGGGACGTTCGTGGACATCGGCGGCACGGTGCAGCCCGCTCCGGCGCCGCGGTTCGACCGGACGCCCGCGGCCACGCCGGAAGCACCGCACGAGAAGGGCTCGGACACCGCGGAGGTGCTGGCGGAGCTGGGCTACGACGACGCGGGTGTCGCTGCGCTGAAGGAGGCCGGAGCGATCGCCTGAACGCTCACGACGGCAGATCGGACCGGATCACCGAGTAGAGGATGTGATCGCGCCACTGCCCGTCGCGGAAATCGAACCCGCGCAGGATCCCCTCGCGGGTGAACCCGGCCTTCTCCAGCGAACGCTGCCCGGCCCGGTTGCCGACCTCAGTGCTGGCCTCGACGCGGTTGAACTGCGTGTGCGCGAACAGGTAGCGCACGAGCTGCCGCTGCGCCTGCGCGCCGAGGCCGTGCCCGCGCGCCTCCGGCAGCAGGACCATGCCGATGTTCCAGCAGTAGGTGTGCGGGCCGGTCCGCGTGCGATGCCACGAAACGAGCCCGAGCGGGCGTTCGTCGAGGGTGGGGACGAGCATGCCGTTGTCGGTGGTCAGCATGCCGTTTTCGCGCCAGAGCCGCCGGACGTAGCCGGGGTCGTGCCAGCCGAACCACTGGTGCTCGCCGACCGTCTCCGGGTCGTTGGTCAGGGCCTCCAGCAGACCGAGGTCGGACTCGCGCACCGGGCGGAGAGTCACTGGGCCGTCGTCCATCGCCGGAGCGTACCGGGGGCGCTCTCCGGACCCGGGTCACCCGATGGTGACCGGGGTCACCCGGCCGTGAGCTTTCTGGCTGGATCGGGGCCTGCGACGGGCCATTCCGGCGTGCCGTCACTACAGTGGGAGCCGACTCTGCCGAGGCGGGGCCGGCGTCCGACCGGGCGCCGGGGGAGCGGAGGGGAACGAAACCATGTCGAGCGGCCTGAAGAAGATCGTCGTCGTCGGAGTGGTCGCGCTCGTGCTGTTCTTCCTGATCACGCAGCCCACCAACTCCGCGGCCTTCGTGCACCGCGTGCTCGGCTGGCTCAAGGACGGCGCCGAAGCGATCGTCACGTTCTTCAAGAGCCTCTTCGCCTGACCCCGGTTTTCCGCTCGCCGGACCGCCCTCGCGCGCCCGTCCGGCCACTTAGTCACGCTTTGTCACCGGATCCCGGGATTCGGGCACTTCGCTCGACCATCCGGGTGGATTGGCCCGTAAAACCGCCTGGTCACCGAATTTCCGGGGTCCGGGGTATGGCGGAGAAAGCGGGTGCCGCCCTACGGTGCTCACATTGCGTGATCAGCCGGTTCTCCGGTCCCCCGGGAGCCGGGTCACGGCGGGTTTTCGGCCCGGTCACGCGTGGGGAGCCAATCGTGGACGCGCAACGGGGCAGGCGGTCGAAATGCCTGCCCGTCGGGGACCGATGAGGAGGCAGGGATGACCGGAGATCCCGGAGTGGACGCGTTGATCCGGCAGTGGTCGGCCGAGCGCGAGAAGACCCCCGAGGAGCAGGAGGTCGACCGCATCGCCTCGGCCTGGCTGGCCGACGCGCCGGCCGCTCCGCCCGGCATCCCCGGCCAGCGCGCCCGGTCCGGACCCGCCCGCTGGGCCCCGGTCGAGGCCGCCGACCCCGGCTACCTCGACGCGATGCGCGCCCGGCTGCCGGAGGTTCCGGAAGAACTGCTCGTCGCCGCCGCGGGCTGGTGGCAGATGGTCGGCGACGTCGCCGAAGCGCAGCAGTGGTGGGACGCCGGGATCAGCCCGCTGGACCAGCGAGCCCTCGACTACCGGGCGGCCGGTCTCGCACCGTCCGACCTCGCGCGGCGGCTCGGCCCGATGACGGTGCTGCAGCACCTCCGCCGGGGCAGCGCGCCCGCGTGGTGCGTCGCGCGGCTGGCGCGGCAGCAGAAGCCTGCCTGACCGTTCGTTCCGCGTGGTTCTCGCGGGGCGAAGTGCCTGAACGTCCGTTCCGTGCGGCTTGCGCGGGCGGATGTGGCTGATCGTTCGTTCCGCGGTTCGTGCGGGAGGAAGCGGGCGGTCGTTCGTTCCGTGCGGTTCGTGCGGGTGGATGTGGCTGATGGTTCGTTCCGTGCGGCTCGTGCGGGAGGGCGTGGCTGGTCGTTCGTCCGTGCGGCTCGCGCAGCAGGAAGCGCCTCATAGTTCGTTCCATCCGGCTCGCGCCGGAAGAAGTGCCTGATTGTTCGTCCCGCGGTTCGCGCGGGAAGAAGCCTGTTTGACAGCTGTGTTGCCTGGTCGGCGAATCGGCCAGGCAACACGGCGAAGCGCCCGTCGCGGTGCGGTGGAAAGCACTCCTTGCCGGGAGCGCCGGAAGCCGCATGCGGCGGACGTTTTTGTTTGGCGGTGCCGCACCGCGGCGAAGCCCGCCTGGCGCGTCCGGTCGGCGAAGCCCGACGGCAGCCGTTCCGACTGAACCCCGCCTCGACGTGGGGCTTAGCTTCGGCCAACCCCGCCTCGGCAGCGGGCTGGTGAGTGTTTGTGCGGCGTGAACCGTCCACCTGACGGAACCGGGTTACCCGGCCGGGTGAACCGGCGTGGCGGGGGCCATGGCGATGCGTGCGTAACGCTAACCTGCGCGGGCTCGTTGTGTGTTGCGAACCCCAAGCCATGCTGGAGGACCGGAGTTTCGTGCCCGCCACCGGACAGACCCCCGACACCGAGCGGACCGGGGACGAGACCGCGGCTCCCGCTGCCGCCCCGTCGCCCGCCCGTCGCGGTCATGGCGCCGCGCTCGCGGTGCGGCTTGCCGTCGTCGTCGCGGTGCTCGCCGTCGCGGGCGGCGGGGTCTGGATCGTCACCAGGGCGACCGCCCCGGAAGCCAGCCCGACCACGACGGACCTCCCGGCGCTGAGCGTCAAGGCGGTCGACGTCAAACCCGGTTCGATCGCGCCGGTCAACGCCGTCGTCGCGGGCGGGGCGGCGGACCAGGGCACCGCGCCGCAGTCGGCGCGCCCGACCGGCGGCGACCCGCTGCAGGCCTGGGCGGACAAGGTCGCGCCCGCCACCGGCATCCCGGCGCGGGCAGTGCGCGCGTACGGCAACGCGGAGCTCGCGATGCGCGAGGTCGACCGCGGCTGCCACATCTCCTGGGCGACGCTCGCCGGCATCGGCCGCATCGAGTCCAACCACGGCCAGTACGGCGGGGCGGTCCTCGGCGCGGACGGCCGCCCGTCGAAGCCGATCATCGGCGTCCCGCTCGACGGTTCCTCCGGGGTCCGCGCGATCGGCGACACCGACGGCGGCCAGCTCGACGGCGACCCGGTCGCGGACCGCGCGGTCGGCCCGATGCAGTTCATCCCGGGCACCTGGCGGAAGTGGGCGTCGGACGCCACCGGCGACGGCCGCGCCGACCCGCAGCAGATCGACGACGCCGCCCTCACCGCCGCCCGCTACCTGTGCGCGGGCGGCCGCGACATGGCCAGCCCGGCGGGCTGGTGGTCGGGGATCCTGTCGTACAACAACTCGACGGAGTACGCGCAGAAGGTCTTCGGCCTGGCGGACGGCTATGCGAAGGCAGCGCAGAAGGTGCAAGCGGGCTGACGCTCCGGACCGCCCGCTGCTTCCCGGCCACCGATCCCGCCGCCGCCCGGCATGCGCCCCAATGTGGCGTTGGGTGCGTCCGACGCACCGAATGCCACATTGGGTGCGTGACATGCACCCAATGTGGCATTGGGGCGTTTGGCCGAGCCGGGTCGCGGTGCGGAGGCGTTCCGGCGCGCGACCAGGGTCGGCGGGCCGCTCGACGCCGGTGCCGGTGCCGGCCACCCGGCGAATCCGGCCGCGAACGCCGGATGGGGCCCCGGTCACGACCTCGCCGCCTCTCAGCAACGTCGTCCCCGGCCAGTGCTAGCGTCGATACCGTGCCCGCAGATCCCGGCCCGGCCGCGTCCCCGCTCGGGCGCCGGCTCATGATCGTCGCCACGAGCCTCGTGAGCCTGGCGTTGTGCTGCGGGCTGGCCTGGTGGCAGTGGGACCGGTTCACGTCCGCCACCGGCACCTTCCAGAACCTCGGCTACGTGCTGCAATGGCCGCTTTTCGGGCTCTTCCCCGCGTTCATGTTCTGGCGCATCAAGAAGCTGCGCGAACGCGAAGAGCAAGCCGCCGGCCAGCCCGAACCGCCTGCCCCGGCCCCGGTCCGCGTGCCCGCGCCGCGACCGGCCGCGGCTCCCGTCGAAGAAGACGACGAACTCGCCGCCTACAACCGCTACCTGCGCGAGCTCAACGCCCGCGACCAGCAGTCCTGAACGCCCGCGGAAATGAGGACGCTCCCATGACGACCAGCACCGACGGTGCCGCCCCCGCTCGCCAGTCGAAGGTGTCCGGCTCGCTGACCCGGTTCCGGGCCAGCGCGTACGTGACCGGTGTCGGCCTGCTCGCGCTCTGCGCCACCATGATCATCGAGTACGGCTTCGGCAACGCCACGCCCGCGCAGGTGTACTCGCCGATCCACGGCGTGCTCTACATGATCTACCTGGTGCTCACCATCGACCTCGCGATCAAGGCCCGCTGGTCGATCAAGAGCACCGTCCTGGTGCTGCTGGCCGGGTGCGTCCCGTTCGTGTCGTTCGTCGTCGAGCGCCGGGTGACGCACCGGGTGCAGGCCGGGCGCGACGTCTTCTGAGCACCGAAAAAACCGCGGCGCCCGGAAATCCGGACGCCGCGGTTTTCTTGTGCCAGGGGATCAGGAGCCGAAGCCGACGCCGGTCAGGGACCGGACCTCCATCTCCGCGTGCTTGGCCGGATCGCTCTTCGAGCGGCCGACGAACGTGCCGATCGCGCCGCACAGGAACGACACCGGGATCGACACCAGGCCCGGGTTCTTCAGCGGGAACCAGTGGAAGTCGATGCTCGGGAAGATCGAGTCCGAGGCTCCCGACACCACCGGCGAGAACAGCACCAGCACGACGCAGGCGATGAGCCCGCCGTAGATGCTCCACAGCGTCCCGGTGGTGTTGAACCGTTTCCAGAACAGCGAGTACAGCAGGGTCGACAGGTTCGCCGACGCCGCCACCGCGAGCGCGAGCGCCACGAGGAACGCGATGTTCTGGCCGTTGGCGAGGATGCCGCCGAGGATGGCGAGCACGCCGATCACGACCGCGGTCAGCCGGGCGACCCGGACCTCGTCCTCCGGCTCCGCCTTGCCGCGCTTCATGACGTTCGCGTAGACGTCGTGCGCGAACGAGGCGGACGCGGTCAGCGTCAGCCCGGCCACCACGGCGAGGATCGTCGCGAACGCGACCGCCGAGATGACGCCGAGCAGCACCGTCCCGCCCACGTGCAGGGCCAGCAGCGGCGCGGCCGAGTTCTCGCCGCCGGGCGCGGCCTTGATCTCGTCCGGGCCGACGATCGCCGCCGCGCCGAAGCCGATCACCAGCGTGCACAGGTAGAACACGAACATGCACGCGGTAGCCCACACCACCGAGCGGCGCGCCTCGCGGGCGTTCGGCACGGTGTAGAAGCGCATCAGCACGTGCGGCAGCGAGGCGACGCCGAGCACCAGTGCCAGCGACAGCGACACGAAGTCGAGCTTCGTGGTGCCGTCCTTGCCGTAGGAGCCGCCGGGGGAGAGCAGGTCCTTGCCCATCGGGCTGCGGTCGGCGGCCGCGCGCAGCAGGCTCGAGAAGTTGAAGCCGTACTTGCCCATCAGGAACACCGTGATCAGCGAGGCCGCGGTGAGCAGGATGGTGGCCTTGATGATCTGCACCCAGGTGGTGCCCTTCATGCCGCCGAGCAGCACGTAGGAGATCATCACCAGCCCGACCACGGTGATCACCACCGCCTGGCCCCACTTGGAGTGGACGTCCAGCAGCAGCGCGACCAGGCCGCCCGCGCCCGCCATCTGCGCGAGCATGTAGAAGAAGGAGATCACCAGCGTCGACGTGGCCGACGCGGCGCGCACCGGGCGCTGCTTCATCCGGAAGCTGAGCACGTCGCCCATGGTGAAGCGGCCGGTGTTGCGCAGCAGTTCCGCGAGCAGCAGCAGGTCGACGAGCCACGCGACGAGGAAGCCGATGGAGTAGAGGAAGCCGTCGTAGCCGTTCATCGCGATCGCGCCCGCGATGCCGAGGAACGACGCCGCGGACAGGAAGTCGCCGGACAGCGCGACGCCGTTCTGCCTTCCGGTGAAAGCGCTGTCGGCGGTGTAGTAGCCCGACGTCGACGAGCGGCGGTTCCCCGCGCGGTACACCACGTAGAGGGTGATCGCGACGAACAGCGCGAACACCCCGGTGTTGATCAGCGGGTTGCTCTCCGAAGCTCCTTCGGCGAGCGAAACGGTGGTCACTGAGGCGTTCCTTCCGTGACAGGGGCGGCCTGCGCTCGGATCTCGGCGGCGCGCGGGTCCATCTCGCGGTCGGCGAAGCGGACGTACAGCGCGGTGATGACCGCGGTGGTGAGGAACTGGCCGAGGCCGAGCAGCATGCCGACGTTGACCAGGCCGAAGACCGGCGTGCTCATGAACTCGCCCGCGTAGGCGGCGAGCACGACGTAGACCAGGTACCAGACGAAGAACCCGATGCTCATCGGGAACACGAACCGGCGGAAGCGGCTGCGCAGCGCGCGGAACTGGGGGCTGCGCTGGATCTGCTCGTAGTCCGGGCCGCGCTTGCGGCGCCTGCCGCGCGGTGCGGCGTCGCCTCCTTCGCGGTCGAACAGCGCGGGCATCTGACCGGTGTCCTCGGCTGCGGAGGCCGGTCCGGTGGTGCGCGCGACGTTGTGCATGGCTGCCTCCGGCAACTTGCGCGGTGGAAGGCGGCGGGCATCGTTCGAGAAAGCGCCCGGATCGCCCTTGCGGACTGGGAGGCGGCCATAGTAACGACGGCGCCGGAACGCGGAAAAAGCCGGTTCGCGAGGGCACCGGAAATTCCTTTTCGCCCGGGAAATAGCGCGGAACGGCGCGTCCGGGCAGATCACAGGCTGATCACTCGGAATAGTGAGCACCGATGTCACGGGGAGTCGCCAGTGCCGGTCCGGGTTGCGGCAGACGGCGGAGTGACGGGCCGGTCAAGATCCATTACGGTGACCGGTCGTAGCCGCCGGGCGGGGCGGCCGCTCCGTTTCGGCGGGCAGGTGGCCGGCTGGGCGGGGATTCCCAGGCAGGGAAGGGAGGCTGGCAAAAATCACCGGGTCGGGCGGCGCGTCGCTGCATCTCCACAACATCGGGTTCAACTTCCGGGTGCACCCACCCGATGGGGGCACGGAGCGTAGTCCCATCGAGGGTGTCGCTTACCCTGTGTGGGCTAATCGGGTGACGGCCGGACGCCGAGGCCAAGAGCGCCGGGTAACCGGAATTCCCGCGCCGGGCGGCCGGGTGCGAATCCATGGCTCCGAGTTTCCGAGTTTTGACTATTTTCCCTGGTCAGCCCCCCGATGCGGAACGCAATAACGCAGGCGGCGATTGGTGTACGATTCTTTGGCCCCAGCCGCCCGCAGCGATCGATAGGCGCAGACAAGTTGATCTCGACCACCGCCGTGCAGTCCGCAAGTTGCGTCGTGCACGTGCATAGTCCCGGGAAGCCGATCGTCTCCCGGACCGGTGAAGGATCGACCCGGTCGTGCCCGCGCCCGGTCGGACGCGCGGGCAGGCGGACCGCGGGACTCCGCGCCGGGAGCGCGCTGCGCACCGGGAGCACGGAGGACCGAGGGGACCGCCGACGGGCCGCCACGACGCCGGACAGGGAGTCACTTTCGTGACCGTTGCAGGAGAAGGCCAAGTGCCTGTGGAAAAGCTGCTCGGCCGCCCGCCCAAGCGGCCGCGCTGGTCGTCGGGCTGGCGGGCGGCGTTGCGCTGGCGGGACTGGAGCCTGCCGGTCAAGCTGTCGGCGGTCACGATCGTCCCCATCGTGCTCGCGCTCGTCCTCGGCATCACCGCCATCGCGGGCCAGGTCTCGCGCTCGAGCGACTACCAGCGGATCGACCGGCTCGTCGCGCTGAGCACCCAGCTGCGCGCGCTCACCGACGGGCTGCAGCGCGAACGCACCCAGACCGCCGCCCAGCTGATCGCGGGCACCTCGGGCGTCACCCCGGAACTGAAGGCCGCCCGCGCGGCCACTGACGCCGCGGTCGCGCCGTTCACCGAGGCGGCCGCCCGGGTGGGAGCCGACGGTTCGAGCGTGTCCGGCGCGGTGAACTCGGCGAACGCGCAGGTCAACGAGATCGCGGTGATCCGCCAGCAGGTCGGGGTCGGC
Organism: Amycolatopsis sp. VC5-11; assembly: GCF_037034185.1. Taxonomy (NCBI): domain Bacteria; kingdom Bacillati; phylum Actinomycetota; class Actinomycetes; order Pseudonocardiales; family Pseudonocardiaceae; genus Amycolatopsis; species Amycolatopsis sp. VC5-11. The sequence continues at coordinate 12,781 of NZ_JBAGKF010000027.1, forward strand.
CTGCTGAACGCGGCCGAGGCGGTCGGCGACTACAACGCCGTCACCAGCGCGCTGATCGGAGCCGACACCGCGGTGTCGGCGGGCGCGAGCGCCGACGCGCTCGGCAGCACCCCGAGCGCGCTGCACGACCTCGAAGCGGCCAAGGAACAGGTGTCGGTCACCCAGTCCCTGGTGGGCTACGGCATCTCCGCGGGCACGCTGACCCCGCAGCAGCTGAGCGACGTGCGCGACGCGGAACTGCGGTTCGACGACCGCGTCGCCGACTTCAACGCCGCCGCCACCGCGCCGCAGCGCCTCGACTTCGAGAGCACGATCAAGCCGGACACCTCTTACGACCGCAAGCGGATGCTCGGCACCGTGCTCGGCGGTCAGGGCGTCTCGTCCGACGACGCGCTCAAGCGGATTTCGGCGCAGGAGTGGAACAACGCCTCGAACGCGGTGACCTCGCAGCTGTCCGAGGTCTCCGGCCGGATGAGCACCGACCTCACCGCCGCGTCGTCCCAGCTGGTCGAGGACGCGGGCAGCAGCGCCGGTCTGCTCGCCGTGCTGCTGTTCGCGGCGCTCGCCGCGGCCGCCGCGGTCGTGTTCGTCATCGCCCGCCAGCTGCTGCGCTCGCTGAAGGTCCTGCGACGGTCGGCATTGGACGTCGCGGAGAAGGACCTGCCCGAGGCGGTCCGCAACATCCAGGAGGGCCGCGCGCAGAGCGTCGAGGTCGAACCGGTGCCGGTCCAGGTGCAGGACGAGGTCGGCGAGGTCGCGCGGGCGTTCGAGAAGGTGCACAGCCAGGCGCTGAAGCTGGCGACCGAACAGGCCGCCATGCGCGCCGGCTACTCCAGCGTGTTCGTCAACCTGTCGCGGCGCAGCCAGAGCCTCGTGCAGCGGCAGCTGCAGCTGATCGAGCGGCTGGAGCGCGACGAGGAGGACGCCGACCAGCTCGCCACGCTGTTCCAGCTCGACCACCTCGCCACCCGGATGCGGCGCAACAACGAGAACCTGATGGTCCTCTCCGGCGCCGAGCCGGGCCGCCGTTCCGGCCAGCCGGTCGCCACGCACGACGTGCTGCGCGCCGCGGTGTCGGAAATCGAGCAGTACCAACGGGTTTCGGTGCAGCACCCGCCCGCGGTGAAGATCGTCGGGTTCGCCGCGAGCGACGTCCAGCGGCTCATCGCGGAGCTGCTGGACAACGCGACCGCGTTCTCCGCGCCGGAAACGCAGGTGACGGTCGCGACGCGGCTCGCCGAGGACGGTTCGCTCAACGTCGACATCCTCGACAAGGGCATCGGCATGAACGAGTACGAGGTGGTGGAGGCCAACGGCCGGCTCACCGACTCGGGCTCGGTCGACCTCGCGACCTCGCGCCGGATGGGCCTGTTCGTGGTCGGCCGCCTCGCCGGCCGCCACCGCATCGGCGTTTCGCTGCACGGCGGCAAGGACATCGTCGGCGTGCGGGCCACCGTGGTGGTGCCGCCGGAGCTGGTGATGACCGGACTGGCCACGGTGCCCGGCGACCGGGGCGAACCCGGTCAGCTGCCCGGGCCCAAGGCGAGCCTCGCCGCCCCGCCCGCCGCTCCCGGCGGACTGCCGCGGCGCCAGCGTCCGGCCTCCAACGGTTCGGCCGTGCCGGGTCTCGTTCCGCAGCAGGGCAGCAACTCCGAGGAAACGCAGCGCTGGCCCTCGGCGGGCGACCTCGCCGGGTTCTCCGGGGACAAGGTCGCGCGTCCGCCGTCCGATCTCGAGGTGTCCGGGACCGCGCTGTTCAGCCCGATCCCGCGCGACGACGACACGCCCGCCCCGCCGCCGCCCGCGCCGAAGCTGCCGCAGACCGTCGACGTCCCGCCGCCGCGTCCGGAGCCCGAACCGGAACCGGCCGCGGAAACCCGCGACGAGCGCGACGGCGAACTGCCCTCGGGCAAGGACCTGTTCTCCGCGGCCAACGCGACGACGCTGAGCGACTGGTGGAACCAGGCCGCGCAGCAGGTGCCGGAGGTCCCGCCGCCGTCCGCGGCGGAGACGACGATCGAGAACACGCCGATCTTCGACGAGATGCTGTCGGCCTGGTTCCGTTCGCCCGCGCAGCCGCCGCCCGCGGCCGCCTCCCCGGCGGCTTCGCCCGCGTCCGGCACAGCCGCCGCGGAGCCGGAAGCGGATTCCGACCAGCAGCAGCGCAATTGGGATTTCGCGAGCGACGAAAACTGGCGGACGGTGCAGGCACTGTCCCAAGTGGAGCCGACCGCGTTCACCAAGTCGGGCCTGCCCCGGCGCCGTCGCGGCGAACAGCTCATGCCGGGCAGCGCCACGCCGGAACCGGCGGCTCCCGCGGCCGAAACGCAGGGCAGCGACCTCCCGGTCCGCGACCCCGCGGACGTGCGGGGACGGCTGAACAGCTTCCAGCGCGGCGTCACGCGCGGACGTCAGGAAGTCCGCGGGACCGCGCCGGAAACCACTGGTGCCGCAGCGGATTCCCCGGCCGCGGGCGCTACGGGCGCCACGACGGCGCCCTCGCCGGAGCGGGCCCGCGCCCACGACGCGGCGGTCCGGCGGCGGCAGACGGTCGCGGGTGCGTTCGGCGTTCCCGCCGAGCAGAACCGGCCCGGCGGGATGCCGCAGCGCACCCCGGGTTCGACCGCCCCGTTCGGCGCGACGGACGCGCCCGCCGGGTTCGGCACCCGGCCCGCGGACGCGGACTCGCCGGACGAGACGGCTCCCGTCCCGGCCGTGCCCCCGGCGTTCGACCCGGACGGCGGCTGGCCGCGCCAGGAGCCCGCCGCGCGCACGGAACTGCCCGCGCCGCAACCGGATCGGACCGTCCGGCCGGACAAGCCGGACAGCCTGCCGACCCGCCGCAAGGGCGCGAGCAGCCTCCCGCCGCCTCCGCCGACCGCCGACCCGAACCAGGTCCCGGCCGCCGTGGCCGGGCTCGAGGCCGCGGTCTCTGGCACCGGGCAGACTCCTGCTTCGCAGGCGGCGCAGGCTTCGGCCAACGGCCAGACCGCGGCGCCGGAGAAGACGGACAGCCCGGCTTCGGCGAACGGACAGGCTTCCGCGCCTGCCGAGTCCCCGAGCACGGAGCAGACCTCCTTGTGGGGCAAGCCCGCCGATAACCCGGGCCAGGCTTCGCCGCTGACGACGTGGCGCGCCGCGCAGCCACCGGCCGCCGCGCCGGGGCAGCAGGCGGAGAAGGCGGAACAGTCCGGCACGACGGCGGACCCGGCTTCGGCTCCGGCGGCTTCGGCTTCGGCGCAGGGACTGGCCGGGGGACTGGGCCAGACCCGGGTGCCCGGGCAGAACGTGCCGGGCGAGTCCGCGACGCCGGCGCAGCAGACCGGGTTGTGGGGTCAGCCGCTGGTGCCGGGACAGGCTCCGTCGCGGCAGTCCTCCGCCGGGCAGGACGCCCCGCCGACCCCCGCCGAGCCCGCCGGTTCGGACGGGTCGGCCAGCCCCTCCACGACTCCTGCCGAAGGCGCCGCTGAGTGGAACTTCGGTTCCGACGAAGGGTGGCGGACGGTCCAGTCGGTGTCCCAGTCGACACCCGCTTCCTTCACTTCGGCAGGATTGCCTCGGCGCCGCCGAGGAGAGCAGCTTCTTCCCGGCAGCGCACCGCCGCCCGCCGGGTCGGCGAGCCCCCGTCCGTCCCGCGATGCGCACGACGTGCGCGGTCGCCTGAGCAGTTTCCAGCAGGGGATCCAGCGCGGCAGGCACCGCACCGCGCAGGCCGCTGAGAAGAACCACGAAACATTGGAGGGTGAATGACCTCGCCGAATGCGGCCCAGCCGCAGCAGAACCAGTTCGGCTGGCTGGTGAACGACTTCGCCGACCGCGTCCCGGGCGTCGCGCACGCGGTCGTCGTGTCGGCCGACGGTCTCCTGCTGACGGCCTCCAACCGGCTGCCGCTCGACCGCGCCGACCAGCTCGCCGCCGTGGCGTCCGGGCTCGTCAGCCTCACCCAGGGCGCCGCCCGCTGTTTCGAGGCGGGCTCGGTGCGCGAGACCGTGGTCGAGATGGAGCTCGGCATCATGGTGCTGATGTCCATCAGCGACGGCTCCTGCCTGGCGATCCTCGCCGCGCCCAACTGCGACATCGGGCAGGTCGCCTACGAGATGACGATGCTCGTCGACCGCGTCGGCCAGATCCTGACCCCGGAGCTGCGCGCGCAGCTGCAGGGCGCCGGGGGCTCGCTGATCGGCGAACCGGTGGGATGATGGCGCGATGAGCCAGGGGTCCGGATTGTTCGGCGAAGAGCCCGGTACCGGCGGCGAGCCCCCGCGCGGGGACGAGCCCGCCGCCGGGGACGACGGCACGTTCGCCGACGTCCTCAACGGGTTCAGCCTTGATTCGGGCCGCTCGCGCAGAAAACGGAAGAAGAGCGGCAAAGAAAAGAAGGAATCCCAGTCCCCAGTGCCGCCCGCCGCGGGAGCGCACGCGGCAGCGGACCCGCCTGCGGCACCCGTGCCGCAGGCCGACCAAGGAGATGGTGTGACCTCTCTCGTCTCTCCACCGGGCAGTACGGACTCCGACGGCCCCAGACCAGGCGGGCTCTTCGACCCGGGACCGCCGAGCGGCGAGTTCTCGATGCCGTCGGCGATCGTCCGGCCCGAGCGCCACGATCGGGTGGACCCGGCCGAGGAGACGTCGATCGTGCGCCCGTACGCTCTCACCGGCGGGCGCACCCGGGCGAACTACGCGCTCGAACTGGAGACGTTGATCTCCACCAAGGACCATGTCGCCGCGGGGGGCTTCCCCCAGGCGGCGGCGGAGCAGATCGAGAGCATCTCGATCATGGAAGCGTGCCGGACCCCGCGTTCGGTGGCGGAGATCGCCGCGGTGCTGTCGGTGCCGCTGGGGGTGGCGCGGGTGCTGATCAGCGACGCGGCCGACGCCGGTCTCGTCACCGTGCACCGGACGATCTCGGGCCAGGACGGCGCCGAAGCACACTTGATGTTGATGGAAAGGGTTTTGAGTGGACTCCGTCGGCTTTAAGGCACCGCGGGAAACCGCGCCCCCGACCATGACATCGGCGAAGATCGTGGTGGCGGGCGGCTTCGGAGCGGGCAAGACGACCTTCGTGGGCTCGGTGTCGGAAATCGTCCCGCTCACCACCGAGGCGATGATGACCGACGCCAGCCGCGGCATCGACAACCTCGACCAGACGCCGTACAAGACGACCACCACGGTCGCCATGGACTTCGGCCGCGTCTCGCTCGACGCGGACCTGATCCTCTACCTGTTCGGCACACCCGGCCAGCAGCGGTTCTGGTTCATGTGGGACGACCTGGTGCGCGGCGCGATCGGTGCGGTCGTGCTCGCCGACACCCGGCGGCTCGCGGACTCGTTCGCGCCGATCGACTTCTTCGAGGACCGCGGCCTGCCGTACATCGTCGGCGTGAACACGTTCGACGGCGTGCTGGAACACGACATCAATGATGTGCGCGAGGCGCTGTCGATCGATGCGAGCATCCCGATCGTCCGGTGCGACGCCCGGGAGCGGGAATCGACCAAGCAGACGCTGATCACGCTGGTCGAGTACGCGATGCGGCAGTGGATCGCGTTGCGCGCGGCGAAAGCGCACCAGTAAGCGAAAACCGGGTCACGCTTGGGTGACCCGGTTTTTCTCTGCCTTGAGCGCTTGACGTCGAGCAACTGCAGTTCCGCGCGGCCGTCGCACGGAAAGTTCTCAGTACTCGTCGTGGCGGCGCCACCAGCTGCTGGGTGCGTCGGTGCCGCGGGACTCTTCCTCCCACGCCTCCTGCCGTCCGAACGGGGTGACGTCGAGGTACCGCAGCGTGCTGATGAACTGGTCGCCGCCGCGGCCGTCGGTGAAGTAGGTGCGGTAGACGTCGTCGCCGTCGCGGAGGAACACGCTCACGCCGAAGCCGCCGTCGATGCCGCAGTCCGCCGGGAAATCCGTGCCCGCGGCGGAAACCCACGGGATCGTCCAGCCCATCCTGGCCCAGTACCGCTCGATCTCCGGCGGCGTCGCGGGCGCGGCGACCTTGAGCGTGACGTCGCGGGCGTGCAGGTGCGCGAGGTTGCTCATGTTGTCCACGAGCAGGGAGCAGCCGGGGCAGCCCGCTTCGTCGCTGGCGTACAGCATGAAGTGGTAGACGATCAGCTGGCGGCGGCCGTCGAACAGGTCGAGCAGGCTTCGCGTGCCTTCCGGACCGGTGAATTCGTACTGCTTCGCGAAGCGGACCATGGGCATCCGGCGACGTTCGGCGGCCAGCCGGTCGCCTGCGCGCGTGTGTTCTTTTTCCTTGCGCAGCAACGATTCGCGGGCGCTGGCCCATTCTTCGGGCGAGACGACGCGGGGGAGTGCGGCGGTCATTTCAGGTCCTCCAGGATGCGGTCGAGATCTTCGAACCCGGACTGCCAGCCGTCGATGTGGCCGTCGCGCTCGGCGATGTCCGGGAACGGGGCTTGGTGGAACGTCATCGAAGTTTTTCCTGCCAGCTCAGCGAAATCGATGGTCACGAGCGTTTCGCCGACCTCGTCCTCCGGGTGCTGCCAGCGGAACGTGAACACGAGCCGGGACGGTGCCGAAACCTCGCGGTAGACGCCGGACACCCGGCGGTCGATGCCGTCATCAGCGCTGGTGATCCGGGTGTGCCAGGTCCCGCCGGGGCGCGGGTCCGTGCTGGTTTCGGACGCGACGAAGCCGTGCGGGCCGAACCAGCTCGCGAGGTGCGCCGGGTCGGTCCAGACCTGGAACACCAGGTCCCGAGGTGCGTCGAAGACCCGCACGATGGTCAGCTCGCTCATTCCGCCCCCTCCTGCAACTGCCGCAGGTGCTCGTCCAAGCGGTCGAATCCGGACTCCCAGAACCGCCGGTACTCCGCGACCCAGCCGGCGACGTCCGCCAGCGGGCCCGCTTCCAGGCGGCGCGGGCGCCACTGCTTGGTGCGGCCCCGGCTGATCAATCCGGCCTGTTCCAGCACTTTCAGGTGCTTCGACACCGCTTGCAGGCTCACCTCGAACGGCTCGGCCAGCTCGTTGACGGTGGCCTCGCCGCGGGTGAGCCGGGCGAGGATCGCGCGCCGGGTCGGGTCCGCCAGCGCGGCGAACGTGGTGCTCAGCTGATCTGTCGGCATCGTACTCAATCACTTGGTTAATTAACTAATGGGTTGAATATAGCTCCGATGTCAACCCTTGAGAGCCGGGTCACCTCGGGCTCGGGTTTCCAATAGTAGGAAGTCCTAGTAAATTGGGAGGATGAGCGGCAGCGACCTGTACCGTCCCGCGAACCCGGTCCGGTTCGTCACGGCATCCAGCTTGTTCGACGGCCACGACGCCTCGATCAACATCATGCGCCGGATCCTGCAGTCCCAGGGCGCGGAGGTGGTGCATCTCGGCCACAACCGGTCCGTCGACGAGGTGGCCACGGCCGCGATCGCCGAGGATGTCCAGGGCGTCGCCATCTCCGCCTACCAAGGCGGGCACGTCGAGTACTTCAGCTACCTCGTGGAACTGCTGAACGAGCGCGGCGCGGGGCACATCAAGGTGTTCGGCGGCGGCGGTGGCGTCATCGTGCGCGAGGAGATCGACCTGTTGCATTCGCGCGGCGTGGCGCGGATCTTCTCGCCGGAAGACGGCTACGAGATGGGCCTGCCGGGCATGATCAACTTGATGATCAAGGAGTGCGACAGCGACCTGTCCGCGCAGCCGCCCGCCTCGGTCGACAAGCTGCTGTCCGGCGACGTTCAGGCGCTTGCCCGGGTGATCACCCAGCTGCAGCGCGAAAACCTGCCCGCCGAATGGCTGTCGGCGATCAACGAGGCCGCCGGGAAGAAGCACGTGCCGGTTCTCGGTATCACCGGCACCGGCGGTTCCGGCAAGTCCTCGCTGACCGACGAGCTGATCCGCCGTTTCCGCCTCGACCAGGAAGACAAGCTGCGCATCGCGGTGCTCGCGGTCGACCCGTCGCGGCGCAAGGGCGGCGGCGCGCTGCTCGGCGACCGCATCCGGATGAACTGTCTCGACGGTTCGCCGGTGTACTTCCGTTCGCTCGCCACCCGCACCACCAGCGGCGAGATCCCGACCGGGCTGAGCGAGTCGATCCTCGCCTGCAAGGCGGCCGGATTCGACCTGGTGATCGTGGAGACGCCGGGCATCGGCCAGGGCGACGCGGGCATCGTCGACTACGTGGACGAGTCGCTGTACGTGATGACGCCGGAGTTCGGCGCCGCGTCGCAGCTCGAGAAGATCGACATGCTCGACTTCGCCGACGTGGTCGCGATCAACAAGTTCGAGCGCCGCGGCGCCGAGGACGCGCGTCGCGACGTCGCGCGTCAGCTCGTGCGCAACCGCGAGGCGTTCGGCTCCGCGCCCGAAGAGATGCCGGTGTACGGCACGAGCGCGGCGAAGTTCAACGACGACGGCGTGACCGCGTTGTACCAGCACCTGCGCGACATGCTCGCCGATCGCGGGCTGTCGGTGTCGGCCGGTACGCTGCCGGCGGTTTCGGGCAAGGTCTCGACGGACGCCAGCACGATCATCCCGGGCAACCGGGCGCGCTACCTCGCCGACATTTCCGAGACGGTGCGCGGGTACCACGAGCAGACCGAGAAGCAGGTCGCCGCGGTCCGCAAGCGCGAGCACCTCGCCGCGGCCAAGGCCGCGCTGTCCGAAGTGGACGCGAACACCGACGCGCTGGACGGCCTGCTCGCCGCCGCGGAGTCCGATGTGGCCGGCGAGACCACCAAGCTGCTCGAGCGGTTCCAGGCGCTCGCCGCGGAATACCGCCAGGACGAGCTGGTCGTGAAGATCCGCGACAAGGAACTGCACACCCAGCTGTGGCGGGAAACCCTGTCCGGCAACCGGATCCCGCGCGTCGCGCTGCCGCGCTACACCGAGTCCGGCGAGCTGCTTTCCTTCCTGCGCCGGGAAAACCTGCCCGGCTACTTCCCGTACACCGCGGGCGTGTTCCCGTTCAAGCGCGAGGGCGAGGACCCGGCGCGGATGTTCGCCGGCGAGGGCGACGCGTTCCGCACCAACCGCCGGTTCAAGCTGCTGTCGGCCGATTCCGAGGCCAAGCGGCTGTCCACGGCGTTCGACTCGGTCACCCTCTACGGCCACGACCCGGACACCCGCCCGGACATCTACGGCAAGGTCGGCACCTCCGGCGTCTCCATCGCGACGCTGGACGACATGAAGGCGCTCTACGACGGGTTCGACCTGACCGCGCCGAACACCTCGGTGTCGATGACGATCAACGGCCCCGCGCCGACGATCCTCGCGTTCTTCCTCAACACCGCGATCGACCAGAAGTTCGCCGCGTTCCGCGAGGAGCACGGACGCGAGCCGGCCGCGGACGAGGCGGCGCAGCTGCGCGAATGGGCGTTGCGGAACGTGCGCGGCACCGTGCAGGCGGACATCCTCAAGGAAGACCAGGGCCAGAACACCTGCATCTTCTCCACCGAGTTCAGCCTGCGGATGATGGCCGACATCCAGGAGTGGTTCATCCAGCACGGGGTGCGCAACTTCTACTCGGTGTCGATCTCCGGCTACCACATCGCCGAGGCCGGGGCGAACCCGATCTCGCAGCTGGCCTTCACGCTCGCCAACGGGTTCACCTACGTCGAGTCGTACCTGGCGCGCGGCATGGACATCGACGATTTCGCGCCGAACCTGTCGTTCTTCTTCTCCAACGGGATGGACGCGGAGTACTCGGTGCTCGGCCGGGTCGCGCGGCGGATCTGGGCCGTGGCGATGCGCGAGCGGTACGGCGCGAACGACCGGTCGCAGAAGCTCAAGTACCACGTGCAGACCTCGGGCCGGTCGCTGCACGCGCAGGAGATGAGCTTCAACGACATCCGCACCACGCTGCAGGCGCTGTGCGCGCTGTACGACAACGCGAACTCCTTGCACACCAACGCGTTCGACGAGGCGATCACCACGCCTTCGGAGTCCTCGGTGCGCCGTGCGATGGCCATCCAGATGATCATCAACAAGGAGTGGGGCCTGTCGAAGAACGAGAACCCGCTGCAGGGTTCGTTCGTCATCGACGAGCTGACCGACCTGGTCGAGGAGGCCGTGCTCACCGAGTTCGACCGGATCTCCGAACGCGGCGGCGTGCTCGGCGCGATGGAGACCGGCTACCAGCGCGGCCGGATCCAGGACGAATCGCTGCTGTACGAACGCAAGAAGCACGACGGCTCGCTGCCGATCATCGGCGTCAACACCTTCCGCAACCCGAAGGCGGGGGAGGACGACGTCGAGGTGGAGCTGGCCCGCGCGACCGAGGACGAGAAGCAGTCCCAGCTGCGCAGGCTCGCCGAATTCCAGCAGGGGCACCGCGAGGAGGCCCAGCAGGCGCTCAAGGCGCTGCGCGACGCGGCCACCCGCGGCGGCAACCTGTTCGACGTGCTGATGGATGCCGCGCGGGTGTGCTCGCTCGGTCAGATCACCGAGGCGTTCTTCGAGGTCGGCGGCCAGTACCGGCGCAACGTCTGACCCGTCACGCCCGGTCGGCCGCCAGCCGCCACATCGGGACGAGGACCCGGCCCTGCTCGTCGACGTCCAACGCGTCGAGCGCGGTCGGGTCCGGCTTTTCGTCCTCCGAGACGGCGGCGACCGCGGCGATGAGGCCCTCGCGGCTCATCGCGGTGGTGTAGACGGCTGGTTCGAGAGCGCTGATCGTCCAGCCGTCGCCGACCGTTTCGCGCAGATTCTGCTCGGTGATCCGGTACGGCACCGGGAAGTTCGCCGGCACTGAGTCGGAGAAGCAGAAGATGTTCAGCCGCGCGCCGGGCTTGGTCGCGCGCCCGAGCGCCGCCACGTACGCGTGCCGCTGGTCTTCGTCGAGACAGTGGTAAAGCGCACTGTCGAGGACCGCGTCGAAGCGGCCTTCGTACCCGTCGAGCCGGGTTGCGTCGGCCTGGTCGAAGGTGACCTCCAGGCCGCGCTTCGCGGCGGTTTCGCGGGCCCGTGCGAGCGCGGTCGGCGCGCCGTCGAGACCCGTGACGCGGTGTCCGCGAGACGCGAGGTACAGCGCGTTTTCGCCCAGGCCGCAACCGATGTCGAGCACTTCGCCGCGGAATCCGCCGTCCGCTTCGAGCGCGACCACCGCGGGCTGCGGGCCGGCGATGTCCCACGGGATCTTCTCCCCGATCGGGGTCTTGCCTTGGTACATCTCCTCGAAGTCGACGTCCGTCACGTCCATCCGGAGCCTCCCTATTCAACGGGTGATGATTTAACGCTAGCGGACCGGACCGGTGATCTGTCAACAGCCCGCGGGAATACCTGCCCGATCCGCGGAGTAGAAGGAGGCATGGATTTCGGGATCTCGACGTTCGTGACCGACGAAGGCATCCGGCCCGACGTGCTGGGCGAGGCGGCGGAGGAGCGCGGGTTCGCGTCGCTCTTCCTCGCGGAGCACTCGCACATCCCGGTGAGCCGCGAAACGCCGTACCCCAGCGGGGGCGAGTTGCCGCGCATCTACTACCGCACGCTCGACCCGTTCGTGGCGCTGACCGCGGCCGCGGTGAACACCTCGGAGCTGGTGCTGGGCACCGGCGTCGTGCTGCTGATCCAGCGCGACGTCATCCACACCGCGAAGGAGGCGGCGTCGCTCGACCTGGTGTCGCGCGGACGGTTCGCCTTCGGCGTCGGAGCCGGGTGGAACCGCGAGGAAATGGCCAACCACGGCACCGACCCGAAGACCCGGGGCGCGCTGCTGAACGAGCAGATCGCCGCGCTGAAGGCGATCTGGACCCAGGAGCAGGCGGAGTTCCACGGCAAGCACATCGACTTCGACCCGATCTTCGCGTGGCCGAAGCCGGTGCGGACGCCGCATCCGCCGATCCTGGTCGGCGGCGCGAGCGACGCGGCGCTGAAGCGGCTGATCGAGCACGGCGACGGCTGGATCCCGAACCCCGCGGTGACGCCGGACGACGTGCGCCGCGTGCGGCAGCAGCTCGCCGAGGCGGGCCGCGGGGACATGCCGTCGCAGCTCTTCGGCGGACCGGCCGACGCGGACGCGATCAAGCAGTACGCCGACGCCGGGCTGGACCACTACGGGATCATGCTGCCGACGCTGCCGGAGGCGGAAACGCTGGCGCTGCTGGACGAATACGCCCGTCTCGCCGCTGCTTTCCGCGCCGAGTGACGTGCCGTGAAGGACTCCTCGATCGCCTCGAGGAGTCCTTCACGGACGTTCAGCGGGGGAGCCCGAGCACGCGTTCCGCGGCGGCGGAGAGCAGGACCTGTGTGGTGCCGCCCGCGATGGACAGGCAGCGGGTCAGCAGAAACTCTTGCGCCGCTGGGGTTTCCGCGACCAGCTCCGGCGCGAGTTCGAGGGCGAACTCGGCTGTTTCCTGCCGATGCCGCACCCCGAGCAGCTTCGCCACCGACGATTCCGCCCCTGGCCCGAGCCCGTCCAGCCGCCGCAGCGTCGCCCGCAGGTCGAGCACGGAGCATGCGCTGCCCTGGCCGATCAACGCGCCGAGCCGGTCGCGATCCACGTCCTCGGGCGCGGATTCCAGCAGTGCCTCCACGTTCTCACCCACTGCGGATCCGCGGCCCAGCGCGACGCGTTCGTTCGCCAGCGTCGTGCGCGCGAGCTTCCAGCCCGCGCCGGGTTCGCCGACGACATCGGCGTCCGGAACGAAGACGTCGTCCAGGAAAACCTCGTTGAACACGCTCCGCCCGGTGATCTCGCGCAGCGGTCGCGTGGTGATTCCGTCGGCGCGCATGTTGACGAGGAAGTACGTGATTCCCTTGTGCTTCGGCACATCCGGGTCGGTGCGGGCGAGGCAGATCGCCCAATCCGCTTCGTGCGCCAGCGACGTCCACACCTTCTGCCCGGTCAGCAGCCAGCCGCCGTCGGTCCGGCGCGCCACGGTGCGCAGCGACGCGAGATCCGAGCCGGCGCCCGGTTCACTGAACAGCTGACACCAGGTCACTTCGCCGCGGAGCGTCGGCTTGGCGAAGCGTTCGCGCTGGTCGTCGGTGCCGTGCGCGAGAATCGTTGGCACTGCCCAGCCGCCGATCACCATGTCCGGCCGCCGGATGTCCGCCGCGGTCAAGGCGGCGTCGATCCGCAGCTGCGTCGCCGCGTCCGCACCCATGCCGTACGGCTGGGGCCAGTGCGGGGCCAGCAACCCCGAGTCCGCGAGCGCGGTACGGCGGTTTTCTTCCGGCAGGGCAGCGATTTCCGCGACCAGCCGGGTCACCTCGGCATCCTCGCCGACGTTCACCGCGAGCGTCCGCCGCTTCCCGGCCAACGCGAGGTCCGCGGCTCGCTGCCGCCACTTCCGGGAACCGCCGAGCCACTGCCGCAACGCCAACGCGCGCCGCAGGTACAGGTGCGCCTCGTGCTCCCAGGTGAACCCGATCCCGCCGAGCACCTGGATGCAGTCCTTCGCGTTCTCGACGGCAGCGTCCAACGCCACCGCCGCAGCGCTCGCGACGGCCAGCGGATCGCCGACCGACGAAGCCGCGTCCCACGCCAGTGTCTCGGCCGCTTCGGTGCGGCACAGCATCTCCGCGCAGAGATGTTTCACCGCCTGGAAAGCACCGATCACCTGGCCGAACTGCTCCCGGACTTTGGCGTACTCGACGGCCGTCGTCAGGCACCAGCGCGCCACACCCGCCGCTTCCGCGACCGCGAGCGTCGCCGCGAGCTCGCGGACATCCGGCAGGTCCAGCACCTCGCCCGGCACGTCGGCCCCGACCCGCCCCAGCGGCCGGGAAAAGTCGAAGGGCGCCAACGGTTCCACCGCTGTTCCGGGCGGACTCAAGACGTACCGATCACCGCGCGGCACGAGCAACCACGACTTAGCGTCCGCGCCAGGCACGGTCGCCGACTCTTCCAACTGCACTGCGACCTGCGCGGTCCCCTCGGCGATCTCGGCGGCGAATTCCTTCGAATGCTCCGCGAGCAGCAGTCCCGCCAGCGCGGTGCTCAGCAGCGGCCCCGGCACCAGCGCTTCCGCCGCGGCCGCGAGCCCGGCCGCGAGATCCGCGACTGTCCCGTCCGCACCGTTCACCGACGCTGGCAACGCAACGCCGGTAATGCCGAGCGCGGCGAACCCGTCCGGGAGACTGGCCCCCGTGGTTTCGGCCGCGCGCACAGCGGCGACCGGATCGTGTGCCGCCGCCCAATCCCGCACGGCGGCGGCGAGCGCGGTTTGTTCCTCGGTGAGCGCGACCGGCATCGGTCTCCTCCTCGCGGGGTACAGAGCTACTGGCGAGTGTAGAACGTGTTACAGTTTTTCCGCCAGGCGGTCGAGAGTTGAACCTTTCTCCAGGGCAGGTACGCTTAGCCGGAAACTGGAACGAGTTCCGCAAGACGGCTTGCGTGACGACAGAGGGGATTGCGATGCCGGGGAAGGCGAAGACGCCGGCGGCGAAAACGCGGGCGAACGGCCTCGGCGCGATGGGCGAGGAACTGGGCTCCGCGGCCCAGCGGGACCGCCGCCGCCGCATCATCGACGCGACGCTCTCGCTGGCCTCGAAGGGCGGCTACGACGCGGTGCAAATGCGCGCGGTCGCCGAGAAGGCGGACGTCGCGCTGGGCACGCTCTACCGGTACTTCCCGTCGAAGATTCACCTGCTCGTGTCAGGGTTGGCTCAGCAGTTCGAGGCCGCGCACGAAAAGATTCAACGAAGCGCGATCCCCGGCGAAACCCCCGCCGAACGCCTGATGTTCGTCCTGGGCCGCAACACCCGCCTGATGCAGCGCGATCCGCACCTCACCGAGGCGATGGTGCGCGCGTTCATGTTCGCCGACACGTCCGCGGCCGCCGAGGTCGAACTGGTCGGCAGGCTGATGGAAGACATGTTCGCGAGCGCGATGGGCATCGACGACCCCACCGAAGCGGACCGCGACATCTTCCACGTAGTCGCCGATGTGTGGATGGCGAACCTCGTCGCCTGGGTGACCCGCCGCGCCTCCGCAGCCGATGTGGCCAGCCGCCTGGAGCTCTCCGTCCACCTGCTGCTGGACAAATAGCCGCGGGCGTGAGGGCCACCCTGAGGGAATCAGATTCCGTGAGGGTTCCCCTCACGCCCCTTGGCTGGCCCGCGACGCCCCGTGACGGCGGTGAGGGGCCCCTTCACGGACTTGGATTCCCTCAAGGAGCCCTTCACGGCCCGCTCGCCCCGCTCGCGCCACGCCCGCTTGCCCCGCGCCCGCTTGCCCCGCGCCCACTCGCTTCGCGCCCGCGCACCTCGCGCCTCGCGCCCGCTCGGGATGCCGCCCCAATGCCACATTGGGTGCGTCCCACGCACCGAACGCCACATTGGGTGCATCCCGTGCACCCAATGCCACTTTGGGTGCGTCACGTGCACCCAATGCCACTTTGGGTGCGTCACATGCACCCAATGCCACATTGGGGCGCAAGCCCCCACCTCAAGCAAACCGCCGCCGATGCACTCAACTGTCGGTGCACCCACACCACCCCCGCACCCCGATACGAAGCTCTCCTGCGGTCTGAGGGTGCTTGTCAAGGCATCTTTCCCGCCTTGACAAGCACCCTCAGGCCGTCAGCACAATCAAGCTTCGGGGTGCCCCACGCAATCACCCAAAGCGATGTCGCCGCCAGGCGACGAGAACTGTCAGACCCACGAGCTACCGTGCCCCAGTGGAGTTCGACCAGACCACCCAAGCCACCTACCTCCCCTCGGATCCCCCGCGAGAGGGAATCCTGGCGCTGTGGGGCGACGAGATCGAGGGAGACACCCCGATCCAGCTAGTCCTGCCCGGCGGCGGAAAATTCTCCCGCACCGAGGTCATGGCGAGACTCGTCCCACTGGAGAAAGCGATCCCGCGCCTCCTCGTGGTACCGGACGAAACCAGCCCCGCCCTGTCAGCCTGGTCGGCAGTAGTCAACGCCGGAGTGAACCTGGTAGCGCGCGGCCGCCTGCGTCCAGCGTCGACCCCGAGCGGCCTGGGCACCTGGCGAGTAGGCCCCCTCGACGCATCCGACGAAGAACTCCTCCGCGGACTAGCCGCCGCATTGCCGCCCGAAGCACACGCCCTCCCCCTATCCGGCGTGAAAAGAATCCGCCTGCACTCACCGGAATCACTGGTCCGCGCGGTATGGGACGCGGCAGCGGACGTACTCGTGCGGAGCCCGGCCGCAGCGATCGGCTCCGGCGGCGCAGCATTCGCGGAATCACAGCCCACCCTGCTGGACCCAGACGGCGCGGCCTGGCTCACCGAACTGGAAGCCCGCAGCCCAGACGGCGCACAACTGCTGCTGCGGATCGAAGCGACCGACGAGGAATTCGCCGGAGTCCTAGCCGTCCGCTCGACCCTGGAACCGAGCCTGGTCGTCGAAGCGGCCACCCTCTGGGACGCGCCCGAAGCGGTCCTGCACCGGCTGGGCGACCAGGTCGAAACACAGCTCCTGCTGGGCCTGAGGCGAGGCGCCCGAGCCTGGCCGCCGCTGGGCCGGATCCTGTCCGAACCGGCACCGACCACGCTCCCGCTCACCGACGACGAGGTAGTCGACCTGCTCGGCACCGGCGCACGCGACCTGGGCGGCGCGGGCATCGAAGTCCTGTGGCCCAAGGATCTTTTCGCCGGTGAGGTACGGGCGAAGGCGAGCGTCACGCAGGCTCCGGCGAGCGAATCCGGTCCGGCGTTCCCGCTCAACGGCCTGCTGGAGTTCCGCTGGCGGCTCAGTCTCGGCGGCAGCGAGCTCACCGACGAGGAGGTCGCGGCGCTCGCCGAAGCCAAACGTCCGCTGGTCCGGTTGCGCGGGCAGTGGGTGAAGCTCGATCCCGCCTTGCTGGCGCGGATGCGGGCCCGGCGCTCGCGGCTCACCGGTGCGGAAGCGCTGGCCGCGGCGCTCACCGGCGAGCTGGAGGTCGACGGCGAACGCGTCGAGTTCGCCCCGCAACCAGCGTTGTCCGGGCTCGCCGAACGGTTGCGGGAAAGGGAACCCGCGCCGGTCGAGGAACCGGCTGGGCTCACCGCCACGCTGCGGCCGTATCAACGGGCTGGGCTCGGCTGGCTCATCGCGATGACCGAACTCGGCCTGGGTGCCTGCCTCGCGGACGATATGGGTCTGGGCAAGACAATCCAGCTCATCGCCCTGCACCTGCACCGCCGCGCGCAGGCGGCGGGTCCGACGCTCGTGCTGTGCCCGACGTCGTTGCTGGGCAACTGGGAACGCGAGTTCGGCAAGTTCGCGCCGGACGTGCCGGTGCGCCGATTCCACGGCGGCGGACGGCATCTCGACGACCTGGCCCCGGACGAGGTCGTGCTCGCCACGTACGGGGTGCTGCGCCGCGACCGGGAGCTGCTGTCCGAAGTGGACTGGGGCATGGTCGCCGCCGACGAGGCGCAACACGTCAAGAATCCGTTGTCCGCCACGGCGAAAGAGCTGCGGCAGGTACCGGCGGCGGCCCGCGTCGCGCTCACCGGCACTCCGGTGGAGAACCGGCTCACCGAACTGTGGTCGCTGCTCGACTGGACCACGCCGGGGCTGCTCGGTCCGCTGGAGAAGTTCCGCCGCACCGTGGCGCGGCCGATCGAACGGGACCGGGACGAGACGGTCACCGGAAGGCTCGCCGCGACGGTCCGTCCGTTTCTGTTGCGCCGCCGCAAAACCGACCCGGACATCGCGCCGGAACTGCCGCGGAAAACCGAGACCGACCGGTACGTCCCGCTCACCGCCGAGCAGACCACGCTGTACGAGGCGGTGGTGCGGGAGAACCTCGCGCAGATCCGGGAAGCACAAGGGGTTCAGCGGCGCGGCCAGGTGCTGAAGCTGCTCACCGAACTCAAGCAGATCTGCAACCACCCGGCGCACTACCTCAAGGAAAGCAGCGGCGCGCTGAGCGGACGGTCGGGCAAGCTCGCCGCGTTCGAGGAACTGCTGGACGTCATCCTCGACGAGGGCGAGAGCGTGCTGGTGTTCAGCCAGTACGTGCGGCTGTGCCGGTTGCTGGAGCGGCGGCTCGCCGAACGCGGGCTGCCCACCGCGCTGCTGTCCGGCGAGGTCGGGCCGAAGCAGCGCGACGAGATGGTGGCCGCGTTCCAGTCCGGCGAGGTGCCGGTGTTCCTGTTGTCGCTCAAGGCGGGCGGCGTCGGGCTCAACCTCACCCAGGCCACGCACGTGATCCACTACGACCGCTGGTGGAACCCGGCGGTGGAGGACCAGGCCACCGACCGCGCGTACCGGATCGGGCAGGACCGGCCGGTGCAGGTGCACCGGCTGATCGCCGAGGGCACGCTGGAGGAACGCGTCGCCGCGGTGCTGGAAACCAAGCGCGGGCTGGCCGACGCGGTCGTCGGGGCGGGGGAGGACTGGATCACCGAACTGTCCGACGACCAGCTCGCCGACCTGGTCCGGCTCGGGAGCGGCTGATGCCGCCGCGGCGGACGTTCGGCCACCGGTGGTGGGGCCGGGCGTGGGTGGAGGCGCTGGAGCAGCGCGCCAAACTCGATCCGAACCGGCTGCCGCGCGGGCGGACGTACGCGCGTAAGGGCGTCGTGGACCAGCTGGCGATCAGCGCGGGCGAGATCACCGCGTGGGTGCGGGGAAGCCGCCCGGATCCGTACCGGGTCGCGATCCGGATGCGCGAGTTCAGCGCGTCGGAATGGGACAAGCTGCTCGACGTCGCCGGTCGCCGCCTCGGGCACGCCGCGGCCCTGCTCGACGGCGAACTGCCCGAGGAACTGGCCGTCCAGTCGCGGGAGGCCGGGGCCGACCTGCTGCCCGGACCAGGCGATCTGCGGCCGCGCTGTTCCTGTCCGGACAGCGCGAATCCGTGCAAACACGTGGCGGCGGTGTACTACCTGGTCGCCGACGAGGTGGACGCCGATCCGTTCGTGCTGTTCACCCTGCGCGGCCGGGGCCGGGACGAGGTTTTGGCTCAACTGCGCGAATTGCGGACCCCCAGTGCCGCTCGCCCGGCTCGCGCGCCGGAGGTCGGGCTGACGCCGAAAAAGGCGTACGCACGGCGGATCGCGCCGCTGCCGCCGTTGCCCGCGATTCCCGGCGAACCCGGTCCGCCCGCCGTGCTCGACCTCGACCCGCCCGCGCGCTCCGGCCTGACGTCCGCCGGCCTCGCCGCCCTGGCCGCCGACGCCGCGTCGCTCGCGCTAGACCTGCTGCACGCCCGGGATGCCTTGGCGGACTTGACTTTCGCCGAGGACCTGGCGCGTCGAGCCGCCCGGCCGGGCGCGGACGTGTTCGGACTGGCCGCTGCCGCCGAGGTCGCGCCGTCGGAGCTGATCGTGTCGGCGCAGGCATGGCGAGAAGCGGGCCGGAGCGGACTGGCGGCACTGCGGGACGTGTGGAGTCCCGGCCCCGGACCGTTGGCGGCGGCTCGGGCGGAACTCGCGGAGTTGGCGGGGGAGGCGAAGGTATGGCGCAACCGGGTGACGGCCGGACCGGTGCAGCTGCGATACGGACGGGACAGCCGGTGGTACCGATTCGTGCGCGTCGCGGGGCAGTGGTGGCCGGACGGACCTCCGGCCGAGCAGCCGGTCGATCTCGCTTACCCCGCGGAGAGCTGAATCGCTTACGGAGAGTAAAACGAGACGGTACGTCTCGTTTCGTGCTAGCGTCGGCGGCATGACGAGAACATGGGTGATCACCGGGGCGAGCCGCGGCCTGGGGCAGGCGCTGGCTTTGGCCGCGGCGGAGGCGGGCGACCGAGTGCTGGCGACCGTCCGCACGCCGGGCAGCGCGCCGGAACACCGGAACGTCGTGGAGCACGTGCTCGACGTACGGGACCGGGCCGCCGCGCGGGAAACCGTGCAGCGGGCCGTGGCCGAGTTCGGCCGGCTGGACGTCGTGGTGAACAACGCCGGGTACGGACTGGTCGGCATGGCTGAGGAGGTAAGCGAGGAGGAAGCGCGGAACATTCTGGAGACGAACCTGCTGGGCGCGTTGTGGCTGACCCAAGCCGCGCTGCCGGTGTTGCGCGAGCAGAAATCGGGGCACGTCGTGCAGATCTCTTCGGTCGGCGGTGCCGGTTCGGTGCCGGGATTCGGGCTGTACAACGCGAGCAAATGGGGCCTGGAGGGGATGAGCGAGGCGATCGCGCAGGAGGTCGCGGAGTTCGGCGTGCGCGTGAGCATTGTCGAACCGGGCGGGATGGACACCGAATGGGCGACCGGCAGCATGCGGTTCACCGCCCCGAACCCGGCGTACGACGGGTTGCGCGAGCGGATGTTCGGCACGACGACCGTCCCGTGGGCGACCGCCGGCACCGGCGGCGGCACTCCGCCCGCCGAGATCGCCGCGGAGATCCTGCAGCACGTCAACGACCCCGCCGACCAGCGCCTGCGCGTCCTGACCGGTGCCGATGCCCCCGGAATGGTCGCGGCAGCACTGTCCGGACGGCTGACGGATTACCGTCAGGACAAGCGTTTCTCCGACGCGGAGATCTGAGATGGCACGCGCCAGCACCCGAGCCCGAGTGCACGCCGCGGTGCTCTCCCTCGCCGCCGAATCCGGTTTCGGCGGCCTGACCATGGAGGGCATCGCGGCCCGCGCCGGTGCCGGGAAGCAAACGCTGTACCGCACATGGTCCTCGCCCGCCGCGGTGCTGCTTGACGCGCTGCTGGAGCAAAGCCTCGACGCTTCCGGCGAAGTCGCCATCCCGAACACCGGCGATCTTCGAGCGGATCTGGAAACCCTGGTCCGCGGCATGATCGCCGAACTGACTGATCCGGCGACCGACCGCCTGCTCCGCGCGGTGACCGCCGAACTGCAAACCGATCCGGCCATCGGCGCCGAAGTCCTGGACCGCCTGCTGGGCCCGCAACTGCGCGCGATCGCCGACCGCCTGGCCCGCGCCGAAGTCGCATGCCCGGAAGACGGCGCGGAACTGCTGCTGGGCCCGGTTTTCCACCGCTGGCTCCTGCGCACCCGGCCGTTCACGGAGGACTGGCCCGCCGCCCACGTGGAAAGGGTGCTGCGCGCGGTGTCGCCGGGCGGCTAGTTTCGCGTCGGGCACTGCGTACTGCTGAGTGCTGACCGCGCGGTGCCACGGAACAAGGCTGATTCTCCGCAGCAGAACCAGCCCGGAGACGATTCGCGCGCCGCTTGGCGACCTCGCTGGCGCCCCTGCGCGGAGATTCAGCCGGGAGCTCGATCCGAACCGCGCGCAGGCCAGGTCAGCTACCGGCTGACTCGGTCCCCCGAAGCTCCACGCAACACCCGCCGTCGCGCGGCGCGACCCGGGCTGTCGTCACCCCGGGGACCTGGAGTCCTTCCACGACGCCGCTCAAGAACCGGTCCGTCATCCCGCACACCAGGTCCGGTGCGCGGCCGGCCAGCGGCTGGAACGGGCAGTTGCGCAGGCGCAGGCACACCGGCGTCTCGCGGTTCGGCTCGAAACCATGCCGGGCCAAAACCGTGCTCGTCAGGGTCAGTCCGCGTTCCGTGCCCAGCCGACCTGGGCGGGAGCGTTCGCGTTCGGCGGCTCCGGCGGCGGCGCCGTGCCGTCCGGCCTCGCGCAGGGCGGCGTCCCTGGCCGGTTCGCCGGGGGCCGCCGACGCGACCGCGTCCACCAGGATCGCGGCCAGGACGTCCGGCTGCCGGGGCGGGATGGAGATCGCGAAGTCGGTCGCGGCGGGTTCGTAGACCTTCGGGGCGCGGCCCACCTTGCGGACGCCGCCGACGGTCTCGTAGCGGGCGCGCAGGAGGCCGGCCGCCACGAGTTTGTCCAGGTGGAACGCGGCCAGCTTGCGCGAGATGCCGACCGCCGCGGCCGCCTCCTCGCGCGTCACCGGGCGGCCGGCGTCGCGGATGAAGGCGTACATCCCCCGGCGCAGGTCCTCGTCCAGCGCCGCTACCGCGCGGATGGTCGCCAGGTCACTCGTCACACACCCACGATAACGCCCAGCGAGGTTCCCGGAAGCCTCCACCTGGCTTGTTCACCTGGTCACATTGACTCCGCCGGGCAATAAGACAAAGATTTATCGGCGAAACCCTGTCCTGTCGCCGCCTGAAGCCCGAGGATCGCCCATGCAGTCGTCCGGAACCGCCCTCCGCGTCGTCCACGAGCCCGTCCCCGGCTTCGACCTGGCCGCGGCCGAAAACGCGGCGGGGGACTTCCTGCGCGCGCTCGGCATCAGCCTCGACTCGGAGAGCCTGCGCGGCACCCCCGGCCGGATGGCCCGCGCGTACGCCGAGCTGTTCACGCCGCGCGCGTTCGACCTCACCACGTTCCCCAACGACGAGGGCTACGACGAACTGGTGCTGGCCCGCGACATCCCGGTCCGGTCGGTCTGCGAACACCACCTGCTGCCGTTCATCGGGGTCGCGCACGTCGGCTACCTGCCGGGCGAGCGGATCCTCGGACTGTCGAAGCTGGCGCGGGTTGTCGAGCATTTCGCGTGCCGCCCGCAAGTGCAGGAACGGCTGACGAAGCAAATCGCGGGCTGGCTCGGCGACCAGTTGTCCCCGAAGGGCGTCGGCGTGGTGATCGAGGCCGAACACACGTGCATGACCCTGCGCGGCGTGCAGGCGACCGGCTCGTCCACGGTGACGTCCACTTTGATGGGCACGCTGCGTGAGGACGCCCGGTCGCGTCAGGAGTTTTTCTCGTTGACCGGGGTCAACGCCTGAGCGTGGGCCCAGTCGAGGAAGTGTTCGACGCCGCGCACCACGTGGGCGCTGCGGATTGAGGGGAACACGTCGAACGCGTGCTGCGCCTCCGCGACGGGGTCGTCGACGCGGATGGGCACGCTGCGTGAGGACGCTCGCTCGCGTCAGGAGTTTTTCTCGTTGACCGGGGTCAACGCCTGAGCGTGGGCCCAGTCGAGGAAGTGTTCGACCCCGCGCACCACGTGGGCGCTGCGGATTGACGGGAACACGTCGAACGCGTGCTGCGCCCCCGCGAGTTCCGCGTACGCCACCGGGTGGGCGGATTTAGCGCGCAACCGGGCGACGAACTCCCGCGCCTCCGCGACCGGGACGAGTGAATCGTGCTTGCCGTGGATCACGAAGAACGGCGGTGCGTCCTCGGCGATCCGGTCCATCGGGGACGCGGCGAGGTAGTCGTCCAGCCGGTGCTCCGGCGCGAACACCCGGCGCGCCATCAGGCTTTCCAGGCGGTACCGGCTTTCCTCCTCGCCGGTCGACGCGGCGATGTCGTACACGCCGTAGTGCGGCACGCAGGCCTGCACGCTCGTGTCCGCCTCCTCGAACCCGGGCTGCAGCGCCGGGTCGTTCTGGGTCAGCGCGAGCAGCGCGGCCAGGTGCCCGCCCGCCGAACCGCCGGTCACCGCGACGAAGCGCGGGTCGCCGCCGTACTCGGCGATGTGCTCGCGGATCCAGGCGAGCGCTTGCTTGGCCGCCACGATGTGCGCCGGCCAGCGCGAGGCGGGGGAGAGCGGGTAGTTGATCGCGACGCAGACCCAGCCGCGGCGGGCGAGGTGGCGCATCAGCGGCAGGCCCTGCTGTTCCTTGTTGCCGATGGTCCACGCGCCGCCGTGGATCTGCAGCAGCACCGGGGCGTCGCGGACGGTTTCGCGCGGACGGTAGACGTCCAGGAGGAACCGTTTGCCGCCAGGGGCGTACGCGACGTTCCGGTCGCGCACGACGTCCGGCTCGTGCATCCGGAACGGCATCAGCAGGCGTCCCCACGGCGTCGAGAAGTCCGAAGGGTTCTCCAGGCTGTCCCGGTAGTCCTCGCCGAGCGCTTCGACGAGCGCGGCCTCGACCTCGAGGCGCGCTTTCAGCGAGGTCCCGATAAGCGACGCGAAACCGGCCGCGGACAGCCCGGCCAGCGCCAGCCCGATCCGGTCGCTCGGGCGGCGCACCCCGTGGCGCGCGACGTGCTGCACGGTGTCGGCCGCGGTGAGCGCGAGCAGGTGCGGCGCGAGTTCGCCGGTGAGCCAGCCGGCGAAGAACACCGGGATCGAGGTCGGTCGCGGTTTCGGCGGCCGCAAGGCGAGTGCGGCGAGACCGAGCTGCGCCGCCCGGCGGGTCACGAAGTCCGGTTTCACCTGCCCGATGCTACCTCCGCCGAGCGCCGTCGCCAGGGTTCTGCCTTACGCTGGAAGACATGCAGCGACTGAGCGGGCTGGACGCGAGCTTCCTCTACCTGGAGACGCCCTCGCAGGTCCTGCACGTCTGCGGCCTGCTCACCCTCGACGGTTCGACCATGCCCGGCGGCTACGCGTTCCCCGAGTTCAAGCGCCGCCTCGCCGAACGCGTCGCGGTGATCCCGGCGTTCCGCCGCAAACTCCACAATCCGCTCTGGAACCTGAACCATCCGGTGTGGGTCGAGGACGAGGATTTCGACCTCGACAACCACGTGCACCGCATCGGCCTGCCCGCGCCGGGCGACGACCGCGAGCTCGCCGAGATGTGCGCGCACATCGCCGGGCAGCGGCTCGACCGCGCGCATCCGCTGTGGCAGTGCTACGTGATCGAGGGCCTGTCGGACGGACGGCTGGCGGTGCTGCTGAAAATGCACCACGCGAGCGTCGACGGCGTCGGCGGGGCCAGCCTGATCGGCTACCTCGCCGGTCTCGAACCCGACGCGCCGCTGCCGGAACTGCCCGACGGCGAGCGCGACAACGACGGTCTCCCCACCCGGTTGCGGCTGCTGCGCGAGAGCGCCGATTCGCTGCTGCACCGGCCGTTCGAGATCGCCCGGCTGCTGCCCGAGCTGCTGGGCCTGGTGCCGAAGTGGGCGATGAAAACTGTGCGCGGCAAGGGAATGCCGGTGCCCTTCACCGCGCCGCGGACCTCGCTGAACGGCACCATCACCGGCCACCGTTCGGTCGCGTTCGCGCAGCTGGACCTCGACGCGGTGAAGCAGGTGAAGGACGCTTTCGGCGTCACCGTGAACGACGTGGTGCTGGCGCTGGTTTCCGGTGCCCTGCGGCAATTCCTGCTCGGCCGCGGCGAACTGCCGGGCGACCCGCTGGTGGCGACGGTTCCGGTGTCGGTGCACGAACGCACGGAACGCGATCGCGGCAGCAACCGGGTTTCGGCCTTTTTCGCTTCGCTGCCCACGCATTTGCCCGACCCGGCGGCGCGGGTGTTCTTCCTGGCCGAGGCGAACCGGCGGGCGAAGGACCACCATTACGACATCGACGCCGACATGCTCGCCGACTGGGCCCAATTCTCCCCGGCGACGGTCTTCGGGCTCGGCGTGCGCGCGTATTCGGCGCTGCGGCTGGCCGAACGGCATCCGGTGGTGCACAACCTGATCATCTCGAATGTTCCCGGGCCGCCGATGCCGCTGTATCTGCTGGGCGCGCGGATCACCGGGCTGTATCCGCTGGGTCCTGTGTTCCACGGGGCGGGGCTCAACATCACGGTGCTGTCGAACGACGGCAAGGTGGGCGTCGGGTTGTTGGGGGCCAAGGAATTGGTGAAGGATCTGTGGCCGCTGGCGGACGCGTTGCCGGAGGCGATGGACGAGCTGAGCAAGGCCGCGCCGGTCTGATCGAGGACGCGCGGAATGCCGACGCTTTCGCACGACGGTGTCCGCCGTCGTTCAGAGTCCACTGTGGACACCTGGGACCGCAGTTCCGCGGGTAGGCGATGAGTGCACAGTGCACTGCGCCCAGCGGAAGCCGGTGCGCAGTGTCGTTTTCGCCGCGCCCGGGGCTGCCGACAATGAGGCGCGAGGCAACCGCCCACGCCTTGGCTCGGAGCACGAAGCGGCACGGACCCCCAGAAGGAAATCGGGACAGCATGAAGACCGACGGCACGAAATACAGCAACTTCAGCGGCTGGATCGACCGGCCGGACGACGTGCGGCCCGCGCTGGACGGTGATCTCACCTGCGACATCGCGGTCATCGGCGGCGGCATGGGCGGCATGGCGGCCGCGCTGCGCCTCGCGGAGCGCGACCAGGACGTGGTCCTGCTGGAGGCCGAGTTCTGCGGCTACGGCTCGGCCTCGCGCAACGGCGGTCAGATCGCCGGTGCTCCGGGCGGCGACCTGCGGATGCTCAGCGTCCAGTCCCCGAAGAAGATGCCGGTCATGGTCAAGCTGGCGGAGCACGCGGGCCACTACGTGGAAGACCTCATCAAGACGCACGCCATCGACTGCGACTACGTGCCGAACGGCCTGGTGTGGGGTGCGGTCTCGCCCCTCATGATGCTCCGGGTGCGCACTCAGGCGGCGGTCCTGCGCGCCTTCGGCGGGCAGGGGACCGTCGGCAGCCGGGAGGAACTCGGCCTCCCCGCCGGCTTCGTGGGCGGGATGCGGGAATCCATCGGCGGGATGCTGAACCCGGGCAAGCTCGCCCGCGGGGTGCGCCGCGCGCTGCTCGCCTCGTCGGCCAAGGTCTTCGAGCAGTCGCGGGTGAGCGACGTCCGGCGGACCGGCCGCGTTGTCGAGATCACGACACCGCACGGCACCGTGCGGGCCGACAAGGTGGTGCTCGCGACCAGCGTCTACGGCGGCGAGTGGGACATCACGCCCAAGCACCTCGCGACCCCGCTGTACGTCATCGAGACCGAGTCGGAACCCATCGCGCCGGAGCGGCTCGCCGAGCTGGACTGGACGAGCCGATCCGGCATCATCACCCAGCACCAGCTGATGACCCACTACCGGCTCACCGAGCGCAACACCATCGTCTGCGGGGTCCGCCAAGCGCAGCGAGGCCAGACCTACCCGCTCCCCGACCGGGTCCCGGACCCGCGCGTCGTGCAGGACATGGGGAAGGATCTGGCGCGCCGGTTCCCGTCGCTGTCCGACGTGGCCATCGAGCGGGCCTGGGGCGGGTGGATCGGCATCAGCCCGGACTGGCTGGCGGTCGCCGGGCAGGTGGGTGACAACGTCTTCTACTCGATGGCCTGCAACGGCCACGGCCTCTGTCAGGTGCCGTACGTGGCCCACCAGCTCGCCGACTACATCGTCGACGGCGAGATGTCGGACGACCTCGCCGGCATCTGGTCGGACGCCGCGAAGTATTCGCCGTCGATGGCGCTGCTGATGCAGCCGTTCGTCCTCCGGGCCATCTGGGGACTCGACCGGCTCAACGACTTCTTCAACGGCAGCAAGACACTGGCCCGGCGGACGCGAGCGCGCCGTCGCGGCAGGCGCGGGAACTCCTAGGCCGAGTCCGCGATCTCCGCCGCCCGTTCCTGTCCGCCGATCGCCGCCTGCACCGAGGTGCACGCCGCCATCAACGCCGCCACGAACTGGTCCGCCGCGAACACGCACGCGGTATGCCCCGCCGGGATCTCGTACGTCGCCGCCCCGGGAATCCTGCGCGCCAGGCTCCGCTGATGCGCGGGCGCGATGAACCCGTCCCGCGAGGTCACCACGACCGCCGTCGGCAGGGTCAGGGTGTGCAGCCACGGCGTCGAGTCGAAGCGGCCGATCTCGTCCAGCGCGACCGCGATCGCCCACGGGCTCGTCGAGCGGAATTCCTCCAGCGCCCACCGGTGGTCCTCCAGCCGGGCGAGGCGTTCGCGGCGGGGTTCGCCGGGGACCAGGCCGATGCGGGCCTGGTCGCGCAGCAAATGCAGGGTGCGGCCGAACAGGTCGAGCGCCACGCGTTGCCGGACGCCGCGGCGGAAGTTGCTCGCCGTCGAGCACAGGACCAGGCCGGTGACGCGGTCGGGATAGCGGTGGGCGGTCAGCTGGCCGACCATGCCGCCCATCGAGTAGCCCGCGACCATGAACTCGTCGATGCCCAGCGCGTCCGCGACCGCGACCACGTCGTCCGCGCAGTCCTCGAGGCTGAAGTCGTGCGAGCGGATGCCCTGGCCGTGCCAGCGCTGGTCGAACACCACCACCCGGTGGTTCGCCGACAGCCGCTTCAGCACGGGGTACCAGGTGAGCAGCCCGGTGCAGGCGACCGAGTGCAGCAGGAGCACCGCAGGCGCGTGCCGGGGGCCGACGTCGACCACGACGGTTTGGCCTCGGCCCGGCAGGGACAGCGGCTTCGGGTCGGGCACGCCCGCGGTGGGCGGGATGGTCGCGAGTTTCCGCGTTGCTTGCCAGCCGACGTCGCCCAGCGCTGATTTGAGAACTTGTTCCGCACCCACGTCGGCGTGCCGCCCCTCTCCGCTTCGCGGTCGATCCACCGCTCGGGCCCCGGTCCCGGGGGTTGCCGAGCCAGCCCATTCCGGCTAAAAATAGAACGTGTTCCACCTAGGTGGAGGGAGACCGGAGTGGACTTCACCCCCGACGATACGCAGAGCGAGATCACCTCGCTCGCCGCGCAAGTGCTCGGGAAGGCCGACGAGCCCGCGGACCAGTGGCGAGCGCTGGCCGACGCGGGCCTGCTCGCGCTGCCCCTGCCCGCCGACCTCGGGGGTGACGGGCTCGGCGTCGACCACGTGGCCCCCGTGCTCACCGAGGTGGGCCGGGCCGCGGCGGCGGTGCCCGCGTACGCCGTGCTGGCGCTCGGGATCCTGCCGGTCGAGGCGCTCGGCACCCCGGCGCAGCGCGCTGAGTTCCTGCCGCCCGCGGCGGCGGGGGAGACCATTCTCACTGCTGCCTTGCACGAGCCGTCCGCACCGCTGACCTCCATCCCCGGGACCAGCGGTGCGGCGGCGGACGGCGCATGGGCGGTGACCGGCGTCAAAACGCATGTGCCGTACGCCGCGGAAGCAGAGCGGATTCTCACGCCGATCGCGTTGCCGGGAGGCACCGGCGTCGCGCTGGTGGATCCGCGCGCCGACGGGGTCGAAGTCCTGCCTGCGTACAACGCGACTGGCACGCCGGAGTACACCGTTCGGTTCGACGGCGCGCGGGTGAGCGAAGCGGATTTCTTGCGTGACCGCACGGCAGGGCATGCGTTGCAGACGCTGCACCGCTTCGCGTTGGCGGGAGCGCTCGCGCTCGGCGACGGACTGCTTGCCGGAGCGCTGGCGTTAACTGCCCAGCACGTCGGCGAGCGCACGCAATTCGGCCGTCCACTGGCGACTTTCCAAGCGGTGGCACAGCAAATCGCGGACGTCTACGTCGCTTCCCGCACCGTGCATCTGGCCGCGGTGTCGGCGGTGTGGCGGCTGGCGGCCGGATTGGACGCGGACACCGAGCTGGACATCGCGGCGTACTGGCTGACCGAGGAAGCGCCGTCCGCACTGGCGATCTGTCATCACTTGCACGGCGGCGTCGGCGTCGACCGCACTTATCCGCTGCATCGGTATTCGTCGGCGGTGAAGGACCTCGGCCGCGCGGTCGGGGGAGCGGCGCACCGGCTCGGCCGGCTGGGCGAACGAGTGGCGGGATGAGCATGCACATCGAACTCACGGCCGCGCAACAAGAACTGCGGGCGCAGCTGCGCGAGTACTTCGCGGGCCTGCTGACCGCCGACGAGCGCCGCGCGTTGCTGCGGGAGCGGCACGGGCAGGTGTACCGCGACGTCGTGCGCCGGATGGGCCGCGACGGGAAGCTCGGCGTCGGCTGGCCCAAGGAGTACGGCGGCGGCGGTTTCGGCGAGATCGAGCAGCACATCTTCGTCGACGAAGCAGCCCGCGCGGACGTCCAGTTGCCGTCGGTGACGCTGCAGACGGTCGGGCCGACGCTGCAGGCGTTCGGCACCGAGGAGCAGAAAGCCTTGTTCCTGCCGAAAATCCTGGCCGGGGAAGTGCATTTCGCCATCGGGTACACCGAACCGGAAGCCGGGACGGACCTCGCCTCGCTGCGCACGCGCGCGGTCCGCGACGGCGACGATTACGTGATCAACGGCCAGAAAATCTTCACCACCGGCGGCCACGACGCGGACTACGTCTGGCTCGCCGTGCGCACGGATCCGGAAGCGCCGAAGCACAAGGGCATCTCGATCCTCATCGTGGACACCCGCGATCCCGGCTATTCGTGGACGCCGATCATCACCTGCGACGGCGCGCACCACGTCAACGCGACGTTCTACGAGGACGTCCGGGTGCCGGCGAACATGCTGGTGGGAGAGGAAAACCGCGGCTGGCGGCTGATCACCACGCAGCTCAACCACGAGCGCGTGATGCTCGGCCCGGCCGGGCGCATCGGCGGCCTGCACGACCGGGTGTGGGCGTGGGCGGCGGCGCGCCGGACCCCGGACGGCGCGGCGTTGCTCGACCTTCCGGACGTGCGCGCGGTGCTGGCCGAGACGTTCGCGGTCGCGCGGGTCAACGAACTGCTGAACTGGCAGGTCGCGGCGGCAGCGGCGCACGGGTCGGTCGAGATCGCCGACGCTTCGGCGACGAAGGTGTTCGCCTCCGAGCGAATCCAGCGGATCGGGAGACTCCTGGAGGAACTGGTCGGGCGGCACGGCGATCTCGCCGACCCGGACACCGCGGAACTCGCCGAATGGCTCGACGTGCTGGCGAAACGGAACCTGGTGCTGACGTTCGGCGGAGGCGTCAGCGAGATCCAGCGCGAACTGATCGCCTCCGCCGGACTGAAACTGCCGAGGGTGCCGCGATGACGATCGAGGAAGCCGCCGCGAAAATCGCCGCACAGGGCGAAAGCGCGCCGAGGTACGCGCGCGATCCGGTGAACCAGGCGATGGTGCACAACTGGGTCGAGGCGATCGGCGACGCCAACCCGGTCTACACCGACGCGGACTTCGCCGAAACTAGTGTCCACAAGGGACTCGTCGCGCCGCCGGCGATGGCGCAGGTGTGGACGATGCCGGGGCTGCACGGCGTGCGCGGGGACGACGACCCGCTTGGGTTGATCCTCAAGGTGCTCGACGACGCCGGGTACACGTCCATCGTGGCCACCAACTCCGAGCAGACCTACCACCGCTACCTGCGGCCCGGCGAGCACGTTTCGACCACGAACACGCTGGAGGACGTCACCGGCCCGAAGCGCACCGGGCTCGGCGAGGGCTGGTTCGTGACCACCCGGACGAACTGGTACGTCGACGGGGAACTGGTGGCGGACATGGTGTTCCGCGTGCTGAAGTTCCGCCCGCGCGAACCGGAACCGCCGCCGTCGCCGGTGCTGCGGCCGGTGATCAGCCACGACACGAAGTTCTTCTGGGACGGTCTCCGTGAAGGCGAACTGCGCATCCAGCGGTGGGGCGACGTCCTGCGGCATCCGCCCGGCCCGATGCCGCCGGACGGATCGCTCGACACGGTGCCGGACTACGTCGTCGCGAGCGGACGCGGAACCGTTTACAGCTTCGTCGTGCACCACCATCCGGCGGTGCCGGGCAAGCGGCTGCCGTTCGTGGTCGCGCTCGTCGAACTGGAGGAAGGCGTGCGGGTGATGGCCGAACTGCTGGACGCCGATCCGGACGAGGTCCGCATCGGACTCCCGGTCGTCGCCGCGTTCGTGCGCGTCGACGACGAATTGACCCTGCCCGCGTGGAAGGTGGCGCGATGACTGCCGCGGTCGGGACCGAACTGCCGCCGATGGTGCTCGAGGCGACGCCGACGTTCGTGATCAGCACCGCGCTCGCGACCCGGGATTTCCAGGACGTGCACCACGACCGCGACGCCGCCGTGGCACGCGGCTCGAAGGACATTTTCCTCAACATCCTCACCGACACCGGCTTGGTGCAGCGATACGTGAGCGAGTGGGCCGGTCCGCAGGCGCTCATCCGCTCGATCAAGATCCGGCTCGGCGTGCCCTGTTACGCCGGGGACACGCTCACTTTCTCCGGCCGGGTCACCGCCCGCGACGGCAACGAGGTGGAACTCGAAGTGTCCGCTGTGGACAGTTTAGGTGCGCACGTGACCGGCACGGTTTCGCTGACGCTGCCGGAGGAGGACGCATGACGTTCACCGGGACCACCGCCATCGCCGGGATCGGCGCGACGGAGTTCTCCAAGGATTCCGGACGCAGCGAGCTGCGGCTGGCCGCCGAATGCGTCAGCCACGCGCTGGCGGACGCCGGGCTGAAACCGTCCGATGTGGACGGCATGGTGTCGTTCACCATGGACGGCAATGCGGAAATCGCGCTCGCCCGCGAACTGGGCATCCCGGAGCTGACGTTCTTCAGCCGCGTGCATTACGGCGGCGGCGCGGCGGCGGCGACCGTGCAGCAGGCGGCGATGGCGGTCGCCAGCGGGATCGCCGACGTCGTGGTGGCGTACCGGGCGTTCAACGAGCGCTCCGGAATGCGGTTCGGGCGCGTGTCGGCGGCCGCGGCCCAGCAGGTGAACACGTCCGGGGTGGACAACGCGTTCCACTATCCGATGGGCATCGCGACCCCGGCCGCGACGGTGGCCATGGTCGCGCAGCGGTATCTGCACGAATACGGGGCCACCAGCGAGGATTTCGGCAAGATCGCGGTCATCGACCGGGCGCACGCGGCCACCAACCCGAACGCCTGGTTCCACGGCAGGCCGATCACGCTGGAGGAGCACCAGGCGTCGCGCTGGGTCGCGGAACCGTTGCACCTGCTCGATTGCTGCCAGGAAAGCGACGGTGGCGTCGCGCTCGTGATCACCAGTCTCGAGCGTGCGCGTGACCTGCGGCAGGCACCGGTGGTGGTTTCGGCGGCGGCGCAGGGGAGCGGGCCGGACCAGTACGTGATGACCAGCTACTACCGTGACGATCTCGCCGCGCTGCCGGAAATGGGCGTGGTCGGACGGCAGCTGTGGGCGCAATCCGGGATCGGACCGTCCGATGTGGACGTCGCGGTGCTGTACGACCATTTCACCCCGTACGTGCTGATGCAGCTTGAGGAGCTGGGGTTCTGCGGTCGCGGCGAGGCGAAGGACTTCATCGCGGGCGACACGCTGACCCTCGACGGGAAACTGCCGCTCAACCCGCACGGCGGCCAGCTCGGCGAGGCGTACATCCACGGCATGAACGGCATCGCGGAGGCGGTCCGGCAGTTGCGCGGAACGGCGGCCAACCAGGTCTCCGGCGCCGGTACGGCGGTGGTCACGGCGGGGACTGGCGTCCCGACGAGCGGGCTGGTGTTGACAACCCCCTGACCTGGGCTTGCCGGTGCGCGCATAACCCTTGTGGGTCAACGCGGATCACCTCATTGCTGGCTGGTGCCTCCCTCTCGCGCGTGTCACGGTAGTGAGGACCGTGTGACGCAGCGTGTCCGAAGAGTGAGGTGCCGAGGTGACTGTGCCGCTGGCGTGGCTGTTCACCGTGCTGTTCGCGTTGCTGGCACTGCCGTGCGTGCTGCGGCTGGTGAGACTCGATTACGTCAGCCTCGGCCACCGGGTGCGCAACGGGGACCTCGCCGAACTGCTGCTGGTGGTGGCGATGGTCGCGATGCTGTCGCCGGTCGGCGGCCCGATCCCGGCCGCGGGCTGGCAGGCGGTGCTGGTGCTGACCGCGGGCTGGTTCGCCGTCTCCGCCTGGCGAGGCAGGGCTGAGGGGCACGGCTGCGCGCACCACGCATTGTCGGCGGCGGCGATGCTGTACATGGTCACGGCGATGCCGCACGGCGGGATGGTGCACGGGCCGTGGCTCACGATGTCCACAATGGACACCAGCCTGGCATGGCCGGTGGTCGCGCTGGTGGCTGCGGTCTACTTCGCGCTCGACGCGGCGCGCTCGGGCGTGGTGGCGCTGCGGTCGCGCGGCACGGCGGCGCCGGGGCACGCGTCGCGCACGCTGTGCCGGGCGGCGATGGGCGCGGGCATGGGCGTCATGCTGCTCGCTGGCGTCTGACTCAGCCCGGCCCTGCGACGCACAGCCGGGCAGGCTGACTCAGCCGAGTCGCTGGACTTCCCCGTCCGGCGGGAGCTCGGCCAGCGTCGGCAGCGTATCGGCCGGATGCGCGGCGACCCACTCGCGAGCCGCGGCGACGTCACGACCCAGCGCGTCGATCAGTTCCTGCGCGGAGCCGTAAGCCTCCTGGTCCCGCAGGTGCTTGCCGAGCCAGACGGTGAGGCGTTCGCCGTACAGGTCGCCCTCGAAGTCGAGCAGGAAGGCCTCGACCAGGCGGTAGCCGTCGGCTCCGTAGTAGGTCGGGCGGCGGCCCACGGACACCGCGGCGGCCACGCGCGTGCCGTCCGCGCGTTCCGCCCAGCCGGCCCACACCCCGTCGCCGAGTTCGCCGCGCTGGTCGCGCAGCGCGATGTTCGCGGTGGGGAAGCCCAGCTCACGGCCGCGCTTGTCGCCCGGCTCGACTGGCCCGCGCACCACGAAGAAGGTGCCGTCTCGCTCGTCCGCCATGGGACAACCGTATAACGGTCCCGACGCTCAGCGGGACCGCAGCACTGTGTCGGCCAGCACAGGCGCGTCGTCGCGTTCCGGCGCGGTGGTCGTGACCAGCAGACGTCCGGTTTCGCGCCACACGCGCACGCGCAGGTTTTCGCCGGGGAAGACGACGCCGGCGAACTTCGTCCCGAATGCCGAGACGCGCTCGGGGTCGCCGTCGAGGAACGCGTCGACCACGGCCTTCGCGACCACGCCGTACGTGCACAGCCCGTGCAGGATCGGCCGGTCGAACCCGGCGGCCTTGGCGAACGCGGGGTCGGCGTGCAGCGGGTTGCGGTCGCCGCACAGCCGGTACAACAGCGCCTGCTGCGGCAGCGTCGGCACGTCGAGCACGGCGTCCGGTTCGCGGTCGGGCCACTCGATCTTGTCCGACGGCCCGCGTTCGCCGCCGAAGCCGCCCTCGCCGCGGGCGAAGATGCTGGACCGGGCTGTCCACAGTGGAGTGCCGGACTCGTCGGCGACCTCGGTCTCCTGCACCAGCACCGCGGCCTTGCCCTTGTCGAAGACGTCGGTGATCCGGGTCCGTGCGACCGCCTTGCCCTCGACCGGGATCGGCCGGTGCAGTTCGATCTCCTGCTTGCCGTGCAGCACTTTCGCCAGGTCGACGTCGACGCCGGGGAACTTGAGCGCGGGCGGTTCGAAGGTGCGGAGGTTCGCCGCGACGGTGGCGAAGGTCGGCAGCACGCGCAGGTCGCGCTCGTAGGTGTAGCGCAGTTCGCGCTCGTCCACCGGGTCCGCACCCGCGCCGACGGCCAGGTGGTACAGCAGCACGTCGGACGGCGTCCAGGCGAAATTGACCTCGCCGAGATCGGCTCCGATCGCGACCGCGGGGTCGATGGGCACGGGCTCTCCACTCACTCGTAGCTGACGGACACCTCGTCGGTCAACGGTACCGACTGGCAGGCCAGCACGATCCCGTCGGCGATGTCCTCGGCGTCCAGCACCTCGTTGTTCAGCATTTTCACCTCGCCGGAGACGATGCGGCACGCGCACGCGCTGCACTGTCCTTCGCGGCAGGAGTACGGCGCGTCGAGGCCCTCGGCGAGCAGGTGGTCGAGCAGCTTCCGCTGCCGCGGCCAGGACAGCTGCCGGGTCTCGCCGTCGAGGTCGACGGTGAGCGCGGTCGTCTCGCCGCCGGTGTCCTCCTCGGGTTCGGGTTCGTCCGCGAACGGATTCCCCGTGAGCGAGTGGAACTTCTCCACGTGCACGCGTTCCCTCGGCGCGCCGAGTTCGCGCAACGCGTCCTGCGCGGCGGCCATGAACGGCGCTGGGCCGCAGAGGAACGCTTCGTGCCCGACGTAAGGCTTGGCAAGCGCCCGCAATGCGGTGACGGTCGGCAAGCCCTGCAAGCTTTCCAGCCAATGCACCACGGTGAGCCGATCGCCGAACCGCTCGGCCAGTTCGCGCAGTTCGGCGGCGAAAATCACCGACTGCTCGTCGCGGTTCGCGTAGACCAGCACCACCTTTCCGGCACCCTTTTCCAGCGCGGACTTGAGAATCGATATCACCGGCGTGATCCCGCTGCCCGCGGCGAACAACAGGAAATCGGAGTCCAAAGAGGACGGGCAGAACACGCCGGACGGCCGCAGCACGTCGATCGTCGCGCCCGCCCGCAGTTCGTCGCAAACCCAATTCGAGCCGTATCCGTCGGCAGTCCGCTTGACCGTGACCTGCACCCGGCCCTCGTGCGGCGCGCTCGAAAGCGAATAGCACCGCGCGACCGAACCCGTTCGGTCGCTGGGAATCCGCAGCGTGAGGAATTGCCCGGGGGAGTACGCGAACCGCTCCAGATGCTCGTCCGGGACGGTGAACACAATGGACCGGGCGTCCGCGGTTTCCTCGATCACCTCGGCGACGGTGAGCGTGACGACCTCAGCCATTGCGCACCGGTCCGAAGTCGCCGTCGCGCACCGCGCTGTCGATGCTGTCCGCGAGTTTCTCGCAGGTGTCCAGCAACGCGGTGGTGCCGCCGGAAGCGGCGTGCGCGGCGAACACCGGACAGCTGGTCGAGGCGTCGGTGGTCCACTGGATGCTGGTGTGTTTCAGGCTGTTTTTCTTGACCAGCACACAGGTTCCGCAGCTGCGGCACTCGTGCGGCCGCAGCCCGGAGGTGAGGAATTCGGTCGCTTCGGCCGTCACACCCCAGCCTCCTCCGCCTCGGCCTCCGCGCGCTGGCGCGCCAGGTTCTCCTGCACCTCGGCCGCCCACACCTCGTTCGCCTTCGTGGTGTCCACTTCGAACTCGAACCGGCGCGTCATGTCCTCGGTGACGTCCGCGGCGTCCACGTAGAACTGGTCGTACCAGCGGCGCAGCTGGTAGACCGGGCCGTCCTCCTCGCACAGCAGCGGATTGTCGATCTTGGTCTTGTTCTTCCAGATCTCCACGTCCTGCAGGAAGCCGACGCCGATGCCCTTCGCGAGCTTCTGCGCGATCTTGTCCGCGTGCTCGTCGGAAATGCCGGGCATCTTCTTGACCATGATGCCCCACTGCAGCACGAACGACGTCGGCGAAACCGGATAGTGGCAGTTGATCAGCACGTTCTCGATTTCGAAGCCCTGGAAGGAGTTCACCAGCCAGTTGATCATGTAGGAGGGGCCGAAGTACGACGCCTCCGAGCGCAGCAGGTTTTCCTCCCCGCCGTAATTGGACGCCATGCCCATGTCCGGGCGGCCCTTGGTGTTGAGATACTGGGTGGCGATGTGGCCCTCGAACACGTTCTTGAAATACGTCGGGAAGGCGTAGTGGATGTAGAAGAAGTGCGCCATGTCCACCACGTTGTCGATGATCTCGCGGCAGTTGGCGTTCTCGATGAGGATCGAGTCCCAGGTCCAGTTGCTCCACTCGTCGCTGAACGCGCCCTCGACGCGCGGGATCACGACGTTCTCCGGCGGCGGGTTGCCCTCCGGGTCGTGCCAGACGAACAGCTGCTTGTTCTCCTCCAGCACCTGCCACGCCCGGGTGCGCGCCCGCAGCGGGACCCGCTTGGCGTAGGGGATCGACTTGCACTTGCCGTTGCCGCCCCACCGCCAGTCGTGGAACGGGCAGGCGATCTCGTCGCCCTTCACCGAACCCTGGGTGAGGTCGCCGCCCATGTGCCGGCAGTACCCGTCGAGCACGTTCAGCTTGCCTGCCGTGTCCGCGAACACGACGAGCTTGGTGCCGAACGCCTGCACCGCGTGCGGCTTGCCGTCGCGGAAGTGCTCGGCGAGCCCGAGGCAGTGCCAGCCGCGGGCGTACCGCGCCGGGGGCGCCCCGGCGTCGATCGTGCGGATCTCGGATCCATCGGTCTTCGGCGTCACTGCCTGCCTCCCGTGCCGGTCTGATCTTCGTTCGCCAGCGCCTGTGCCGCAAGGTAGCCGAAAACCATCGCGGGGCCGATGGTCGCGCCCGGCCCGGCGTAGGTCCGGCCCATCACCGGCGCGCTGGTGTTGCCCGCCGCGTAGAGGCCGGGCACGACCGTGCCGTCCTCGCGCAGGACGCGGGCGTTCTCGTCAATCCGCAGCCCGCCCTTGGTGCCCAGGTCGCCGGGCACCACGCGGACCGCGTAGTACGGGGCCTTGGCGAGTTCGCCGAGGCTCGGGTTGGGGCGGTTGCGCGGGTCGCCGTAGTAGTGGTCGTAGGCGCTGAGCCCGCGCTGGAAGTCTTCGTCGACGCCCTTGCGCGCGAAGCCGTTGAACCGCGTGACGGTCTGCTCCAGCGCGTCGGCGGGCACCTCGATCTTCTCGGCGAGCCCGGCCAGCGTCGCGGACTTCGCCACGATCCCGGCCTTGTACCAGCGCCCGGGCAGCGGCTGCCGCGGGCCGAGGCCGGTGAACAGGTAGCGGTCGCGGTAGCGCTGGTCGAACACCAGCCACGCGGGGACGTGCTTGCCCGGGCCGTCGCCGTCGCCGTACATCGCGTGCACAGCCTCGACATACGGCGCGGATTCGTTCACGAACCGGGTACCGGCGGCGTCGACCATCAGGCAGCCGGGCCGCGAGCGCTCGGCGAGCGCGAACCACGGGCCGCCGGTGAGCGGGAACGACGGGCCCCACCAGGCGTCGTCCATCAGGTCGGTCGCCGCGCCGAGCTTGAGCCCGGCGTTGATGCCGTCGCCGGTGTTCGCCTCCGCGCCGACGGTCCATTCGGTGCCGATCGGCGCGCGCTGGTACTTGATGCGCATCTCTTCGTTGTGCTCGAAACCGCCGCAGGCCAGCACCACACCGCGCCGCGCGCGGAACAGCTTCTCCTCGCCGTCTCGCCGGGCCACGATGCCGGTGACGACGTCGTTCTCCACCTGCAGATCGACCAGCGGCGTGTCCAGCAGAACCTCGACGCCCGCGTCCCGCAGGCCTTTCCGCAGCCCGGCCGCAAGCGCTTGCCCCATGGACAGCGGCTGCTGTCCGCGGACGCGTCCGACCAGCCATTTCATCCCGAGCGACAGCATCCGGGCGAAGCCGCGCGGATGCCGGGCGATCAGGCTCAGCCAGCGGTAGTCCGACTGGGTGATCGGCACGCCGAGCGGCGGCGCGCTGTACGGCGGTTCGAGCTGAGCCAGGTCGCTGCCGAGCAGTTTGCCGTCGAGCGGCTTCGGCTCGACCGACCGGCCGCCGGGACGTCCGCCGGGCGCCTCCGGGTGGTAATCGCTGTACCCGGGCACCCACTTGAACTCCAGCGGAGTGTTCCGGGTGACGAACTCGAGCACCTCGGGGCCGTGGTCGAGGAAGGTCGTGCGCAGGTGCTCCGGAACGACGTCGCCGACGATCGACTCCAGGTACTGCCTCGCGCGTTCGGGTGGTTCTTCGATGCCCGCGGCCCGCAGCGCGTGGTTGCCGGGCAGCCAGACGCCCCCGCCGGAGCGGGCGGTCGAACCGCCGAAGCAGGCTGCCTTTTCCAGCACCACCACGGAAAGCCCGCGATGGGCGGCGGCGAGCGCGGCGGTCATCCCGGCGGCGCCGCTGCCGGCCACCACCACGTCGTACTCGTCCGACATGCCACCTCACATGCAACGTGTTATCGGCTAAAGCTGGCCTGCTCGGGGCCACTTCCGTCACCATAGACGAGAACGTGTTCCAGTTCTAGGGTGGCTGACTATGGACGAGCTCGGGGCGGACGTCGTGATCATCGGAGCCGGCGCGGCCGGCGTGTGCGCGGCCATCGAAGCGGCCGACGCGGGCGCCAGCGTGCTCCTCGTGGACCGGTTTTCCGGCGGCGGGGCCAGTCGCGTGAGCGGCGGCGTGGTCTACGCCGGGGGAGGGACGCCGCAGCAACGCGCCGCGGGCGTCGACGACAGCGTGGACGCGATGTACGCGTACCTGCGGATGGAAACCGGCGACGTCGTGTCGGAGCGGACGTTGCGGCGGTTCTGCGAGGAAAGCGTCGACATGGTCGCGTGGCTGGAGCGCCAAGGCGTGCCGTTCGAGGGCAGCATGTGCGACTACAAGACGTCGTATCCCAGCAACAAGCACTATCTGTACTACTCCGGCAGCGAACTGTCCGGCGGCTTCCGCGACGTGGCGAAACCCGCGCCGCGCGGACACCGGGTCAAGGGGCCGGGCACGTCCGGGAAGCTGCTGATGAAGCAGTTGCTGGCGGCGGCTCGCGAGCGCGGCGTCCGGGTGCTGCCGCAGACGCAGGCGATGAACCTGATCACCGACGACTCGGGCACGGTGACCGGGGTGCTCACCCATAGCTTGCGGGACGCGCCCTCGTGGGTGCGGGCGCGGCACGCGCGGCTCGCGGATTGGGCGGCGAAGCCGGGTATCTACGTGCCCGCGATGCGCCGGTCGCTGCATCAGCGGGTGGAACGGATCGAACGCAAGCACGCGCGTGAGCTGCGGATCAGCGCACGCCGAGGGGTGGTGCTGGCGGCGGGCGGCTTCATCGTGAACCGGGCGATGGTGCGCGAGCACGCGCCCGCGTACCGCGGCGGGCTCGATCTGGGAACTTCCGCCGACGACGGTTCCGGCATCCGGATGGGCGTGGAGGTCGGCGGGCGCACAGCGGAGCTGGACCGGGTGTCCGCGTGGCGGTTCCTGACGCCGCCGTCGGCGTTTCTCGGCGGCCTCCTGGTGGGCGCGGACGGCCGCCGGATCATCGACGAATCCCGGTACGGCGCGGCGATCGGCGAGCGCATGATCGCCGAGCACGGCGGACGCGGCTGGCTGCTGGTCGACGAGCCGATCGTCGCCGAAGCCCGGCGCGACGGGCGGAAACAAGGCCAATGGTTCGCGACGCTGCAACTGCGGTATCTGCTCGGCAAGGGCCGGGTGACCGGCGGAACGCTGGAAGAAGTGGCCGCGCGCGCCGGAATCGACCCGGACGGGCTGGCGGCGACTTACGCCGAGTACCAGCGCGGACCCGATCCTGCGGGGAAACCGGCGGACTTCGCGCGCCCGCTGGATACGCCGCCGTACTCGCTGATCGACGTGTCGGTGAAACCGAACCTCGGCTACCCGTGCCCGATGCTGACGCTGGGCGGTCTGGTGGTCGACGAGGACACCGGCGCGGTGGCCGGCGTCCGCGGTCTCTACGCTGCCGGACGCACCGCGGTGGGAATCTGTTCCAGGTCGTATGTGAGCGGCCTTTCGCTGGCTGACTGCGTGTTTTCCGGCCGCCGGGCAGGGTTGCACGGCGCGCGCGGGGCGGACCGCGTCGACAAAAACGAGAACGTGTTCTAGTCTTGAGCGTGTCGAGCGAGAGAGGACGGCCGATGAGCGAGCTGGCTGCCGTGATCGCGGGGGTGCGCGACCTGCTTCCCGTGCTGCGGGAACGCGCACAGGAGACCGAGGATGCCCGTCGGATCCCCGCCGAATCAGTGAAAGCGCTGCAGGAGACCGGATTTTTCCGCCTGCTGCAACCGAAACCGTACGGCGGCTTGGAAGCCGACCCGGTCACCTTCTACACCGCGGTCAAGCTCATCGCGAGCGCCTGCGGGTCCACCGGCTGGGTCGCGTCGATTCTCGGCGTGCACCCGTGGCATGTCGCGTTGTTCGACGCGCAAGCCCAGGCGGACGTGTGGGGCGAGGACCACGACGTGCGGATTTCTTCTTCGTACGCGCCGATGGGCAAGGCGACCGTCGTCGAGGGCGGCTACCGGCTGTCCGGGCGATGGAGCTTCTCGTCCGGAAGCGACCACTGCACGTGGGTGCTGCTGGGCGGGCCCGCGTTCGCCGACGGCAAGCCGGTGGACTTCTGCACGTATCTCGTGCCGATCTCGGACTACTCCATTGTGGACGTCTGGGACACGGTCGGGCTGCGCGGCACCGGGTCCAACGACATCGTCGTCGAGGACGTTTTCGTGCCGAAGCACCGCGCGCTGAGCTTCATGGCGACGTCGAAGTGCAAGACCCCGGGCCAGGAAGTCAATCCGGGCCCGCTGTACCGGCTGCCGTACGGTTCCGTGCACCCGAGCACCATCACCGCGCCGATCATCGGGATGGCGCAGGGCGCGTACGACGCGCACGTGGAGCACCAGGGCAAGCGGGTGCGGGCGGCGTACGCGGGCGAACAGTCCAAAGAGGACCCGTTCTCGAAGGTGCGGATCGCCGAGGCGGGCAGCGAGATCGACGCGGCCTGGCTGCAGCTGACGCACAACATCGACGAGCTGTACCAGCTGGCCTGCAAGGGCGAGAAGCTGCCGTTCAGCACGCGGTTGCGGGTGCGCCGGGACCAGGTGCGCGGCACCGAGCGGGCGATCTCCGCGATCGACCGGCTTTTCGAGAACTCCGGCGGCCGCGCGCTGCAGCGGGGCACGCCGATCCAGCGCTTCTGGCGCGACGCGCACGCGGGCCGGGTGCACGCGGCGAACGACGCGGAGCGCGCGTACGTCATGTTCGGCACCGGCGAGTTCGGCTTGCCTGTTGAGAATGCGATGGTCTGATGGCGCCCGAAGGTTCCTATGTAGACACTGCGGGCGGCATTCGCCTGCACTACCACGAGTCCGGCGCGGAAAACGCCGAGACGGTGCTGTTGCTGCACGGCGGCGGCCCCGGCGCTTCGGCGTGGAGCAACTTCGGCCGGAACCTGCCGGTGTTCGGGAAGGCCTACCGGACGCTGGCGATCGACCAGCCGGGGTTCGGCCGGTCCGACAAGCCGACTGACCACCCGCAGTACTTCCGGCACAGCTCGGACGCGGTCGTCGGCCTGATGGACCGGCTCGGCATCGAAAAGGCGCACCTCGTCGGCAATTCGCTCGGCGCGGGCGCGGCGGTCCGGCTCGCGCTGAACCATCCGGGACGCGCGGGACGGCTGGTGCTGATGGGCGCGGGCGGGTTGAGCGTCAACCTGTTCGCGCCGGACCCGACCGAAGGCGTGCGGCTGCTGTCGAAGTTCGCCGGGGACCCGACGCGGGAGCGGATGGAAGCGTTCCTCCGGATCATGGTGCACGACCAGGCTCTGGTCACCGACGAGCTGATCGACGAACGCTTCGAGATCGCGCGTTCGCCGGAATCGCTCGCCGCGATGCGGGCGATGGGCAAGTCGTTCAGCCTGCCGGATTCCTTCGAGGAAGGCATGTTGTGGCGCGAGGCTTACCGTCTGCGCCAACGGGTTCTGCTCGTCTGGGGCCGGGAGGACCGGGTCAACCCGCTCGACGGCGCACTGCTGGCGTTGAAGACGATTCCGCGTGCGCAACTGCACGTGTTCGGCGGCTGCGGGCACTGGGCGCAGCTGGAGAAGTTCGACGAGTTCAACCGACTCGCCCTCGACTTCCTCGGGAGTTCGTGATGGCTATCCGTTCGCTGGGATATCTGCGCATCGAAGCCACGGACATGGACGCCTGGCGCGTCTACGGGCTGAAGGTGCTCGGCATGGTGGAGGGTTCGGGCACCGACCCGAACGCGCTCTACCTGCGCATGGACGATTTCCCGGCGCGATTGGTGATCGTGCCGGGAGAGAAGGACCGGCTGGCGCAGGCGGGCTGGGAGGCGGCCAACGCCGCGGAACTGGACGACGTCCGCGCCCGCCTCGACGCGGCTTCGGTGCCGTACAAGGAAGGCACGCCCGACGAGCTGGCGGACCGCCGGGTCGCGGAGATGATCAGCTTCACCGATCCGTCCGGCAACACGCTGGAAGTGTTCCACGGCGTCGCGCTGCAGCACCGGCGCGTGGTGAGCCCGTACGGGCACCGGTTCGTGACCGGCGAGCAGGGCTTGGGCCACGTGGTTTTGTCGACCCACGACGACGAGGCCGCGCTGCGGTTCTACCGCGACGTGCTGGGCTTCCGGCTCCGCGATTCGATGCGCCTCCCGCCGCAGATGGTCGGCCGCCCGGCCGACGGCGACCCGGCGTGGCTGCGGTTCTTCGGCTGCAATCCGCGGCACCACAGCCTGGCGTTCCTGCCGATGCCGACGCCGAGCGGGATCGTGCACCTGATGGTGGAGGTCGAGGAGACCGACGACGTCGGGTTGTGCCTGGACCGCGCGAAGCGCAAGAACGTCCCGATGTCCGCGACGCTCGGCCGGCACGTGAACGACCTGATGCTGTCGTTCTACATGAAGACCCCCGGCGGCTTCGACGTCGAGTTCGGCTGCGAGGGCAGGCAGGTCGAGGACGAGGCGTGGATCGCTCGCGAGAGCACCGCGGTTTCGTTGTGGGGCCACGACTTCTCCGTGGGCGCGCAATGACAGCCGCGGTCTCCGACGCCGTGCCGGACCGGTTTCGCGAGGTGCTGGGCCACTTCTGCACCGGAGTGACCGTGGTGACCGGTTACGTCGAGGACTCCTCGGCCGTCGCGCCGACCGGACCGGTGGGTTTCGCCTGCCAGTCCTTCGCCGCGTTGTCGCTGGACCCGCCGCTGGTGCTGTTCTGCGTCGCCCGCACGTCGCGCACCTGGCCCGCGCTGGCCGCGGCAGGCACGTTCGCGGTGAACGTGCTCGCCGAGGACCAGCAGGCGGTCTGCGCCGAGTTCGGCCGCCGCGGCGGCGACAAGTTCTCCGGAGTGTCCTGGCGACCGGCCCCGTCGGGCGCGCCGCTGCTGGACGGAGCCCTCACCTGGGTGG
The DNA here is from genome assembly GCF_037034185.1 of Amycolatopsis sp. VC5-11. Classification (NCBI taxonomy): domain Bacteria; kingdom Bacillati; phylum Actinomycetota; class Actinomycetes; order Pseudonocardiales; family Pseudonocardiaceae; genus Amycolatopsis; species Amycolatopsis sp. VC5-11. Next base: position 56,770 of record NZ_JBAGKF010000027.1, read on the forward strand.
ACTGCGCGGTGCAGGCGGTCCATCCGGCCGGGGACCACTACGTGGTGGTCGGCCGGGTGACCGCGCTGGGCGAGACGTCCGACGCGCGCCCGCTGCTGTTCCACCGCGGCCAGTACACGGTCACCGAGCCGGTGCCGGACGCGCTCACCGCGCTGATGCCCTGGCCCCGCCCGGACGACTGGCTCTGACTCCGCGCGGGTGTTCGCGCTACTTCCAGCGGAAGTGCACGAACACCCGCCCGAAGTTGTCTTTGTCCTTCTCGACGCGGTGGTAGAGCGCCTTCACGTCCTTGCGCTCCAGGAACCGCAGCACGTGCTTCTTCAGTTGCCCGGACCCCTTGCCCGGGATGATCTCCACGAGCGGCGCCTTCTTCGCGACCGCCTCGTCGATGACCGCGCGCAGCGCCCGGTCGATCTCCCCGCCGCGGTTGTAGATGTCGTGAAGATCGAGCTTGAGCTTCATGCCTCCTTCCTACCCCACGCCCTCATAGTCGACATCGACTACTCTTCTGCGTATAGTCGATCCTGACTAAAGGAGTTCGTGGGTGAAGCGACGCGTGGTGGGGAATCCGCTCGGGCTGGCCGTGCTGGCGGGCTTGCTCGAGGAGCCGATGCATCCGTACGAGATGGCACGGCGGTTCGTGGAGTACGGCAAGGAGCGGGATTTCAAGTACACCCGCAGCTCGCTGTACATGGTGGTCGGGCAGCTGGAGAAGGCCGGGTTCATCGCGGCGCAGGAGACGCTGCGCGATTCGGCGCGTCCGGAGCGGACCGTCTACGCCATCACGCCCACCGGACGGCTCGAGCTGTTCGACTGGATGCGCGAGCTCGTAGCCGAACCGGCCACCGAGTATCCCCTGTTCGGGGCGGCGTTGTCGCTGTTCGTGGTGCTGCCGGTGGACGAGGTGCGGGAGCTGCTCCAGCAGCGGCTGGCCGCGCTCACCGCGATCGCCGACGACATCCGCGCGACGATCGGCGCCGCGCGGGAGCAGGGGCTCGCCTGGTGGTTCCTGGTCGAGGAGGACTACCGGCTGACGAAGGTCGAGGCGGAGCGCGGCTTCGTCGAACGGCTCGCCGAGTCGGTTGCCGGGGAGGACTACCGGCAGGCGTGGGAAACCTATTTCAAGGGGAGAACATGAACGTACTAGTGATCGGCGGCGGCATCGCCGGCGCGACTACCGCGATGGCGTTACAGCGAGCGGGAATCGAAGCCGTTGTCTACGAGGCTTATCCGAAGTCGGCGGACGGAGTCGGCAGTGCGCTGACGCTGTCTCCCAACGGCCGCAACGCTTTGCGGCAGATCGACGCCGACGATGCGGTGGCCGCGGTCGGCATCGAGGTGCCGGGAATGATAATGCAGAATCACCGAGGCCGGGTGGTCGGCAGATTCGACGGGCTGCCGGGTCTGCCGTCGAGCCTGCTGCTGCGCCGGGACCGGCTGTACCGCGCGCTGATGGACGAAGCGCTGGGCCGGGGGATCACGGTCGAATTCGGCAAGCGGCTGAAGTCCGTGGAGAACAAAGCAGACCGGGTGATCGCGCACTTCGCGGACGGTTCTTCCGCGACCGGCGACGTGCTGATCGGCGCGGACGGCATCCGGTCGGCTGTCCGGTCCACTTTGGACCCGGCAGCGCCTGCTCCGCGCTACACCGGCCTCCTCGGTCTCGGCGGCTGGATCCGCAACCCCGGCCTGCCGGTCACCGGGAACTATCAGCATTTCGCCTTCGGCAAGCGGGCGTTCTTCGGCTACTTCATCGACGCGGACGAGATTCTCTGGTTCAGCAACGTCCCCGCCGCCGACCCGGCCGAGGTGAAGACCGCGTCGCCGGAGCACTGGCTATCGGTCCTGCGCGAACGACACGCGGACGACGTCCCGGCGCGCGACATCATCGCCCTGCTGAAGCCGGAAGACGTTGGCCAGCCTGGGGTCCTGGAGGACATCCCGACGGTGCGGACGTGGCACCGCGGCCGGGTCGTCCTGGTCGGCGACGCCGCGCATCCGACGTCGCCGAGTTCCGGGCAGGGAGCGTCGCAGGCGGTCGAGAGTTCCCTCGAACTGGCTCGTGCGCTGCGGGATTCTCCGGACGTGGCAACGGCTTTCGCTCAATACGAGGCGGCCCGGCGGGAACGGGTCGAGCGGATCATCGCGCGGGCGGCGAAGATCAACAACGACAAGGCGGCGGGGCCGGTGGCGCGGATCATGCGTGACCTGCTGATGCCGTTGATGATGAAGACCGTGATGAGCCCGGAAAAGATGTTCGGCGGCGTGCATCGGCACCGGATCGAATTCGGGTCCTCTCGCGCCGCTGTCTAGCGGAGGCACGCGAGCGCGGACCGGCGCACGAGGGCGGTGCGGCCGAGCAATCCCAGTACCGTCAACGCATCCGGGGGACCGCCGGCCCGGATCACGCGGAGCTGGGTCCGTTCGGAGGCCCGCAGCAGGTCGTCGGCGCGCCAATCGGGTCCGTTCGTGACGGCGTGGATCATCGCGGCGGGATCCGGACGCTGACGGACGGGGCGGCCGTCCGTCAGCCCAGGGTCTGCCACCATCCGTCCACCGGCGGCGGGGCGGACGCGTCGATCCGCTGCCCGGGTTTCGGGATCGCGAGCGGGAGGTCGTTCGCCTTCGCCTCCCGCCACACCCGGTCCGCGGGATCCGACCAGGTGTGCATGGCGAGCGTGAACGTCGCCCAGTGCACCGGGACTAGCAGCCCGCCGCGCACGTCCAGATGGGCGGCGACGCCTTCCTCCGGCGTCATGTGGATGTCCGGCCAATGCGGGGCGTACGCGCCGACCTGGATCAGCGTCGCGTCGAACGGGCCGTGCTTCGCGCCGATCTCGGCGAAACCGGGGAAGTATCCGGTGTCGCCGCTGTAGTAGACGCGATGCTCCGGACCGGCGATCACCCACGACGCCCACAGTGTGCTGTCGTTCGCGAGGCCGCGGCCGGAGAAGTGCTGCGCGGGCGTGGCGACGAACCGGATCCCGGCGACGTGAGCGTCCTCGTGCCAGTCGAGTTCGACGATCCGCGCGGCCGGGACGTGCCACCGTTCGAGATGCGCGCCGACGCCGAGCGGGACGAGAAACGGTGCGTCGGTCAGCGAAATCAAGGATTGGACGGTGGGCAGGTCCAGGTGGTCGTAGTGGTCGTGGGAGATCACGATCGCGTCCAGCTTGCCCAGTTCGCGCAGCGAAACCGGGGGAGCGTGCAGCCGCCGCGGCCCGGCGAACGCGGCGGGCGAAACCCGGTCGCCCCACACCGGATCGCACAGCACGCGGGCACCGTCGATCTCCACCAGCGTGGACGCGTGTCCGTACCAGGTAAGGAAAAGACCGTCCGCGGCGGAGGCGGCGGGCGAGGAGATCAGCGGGATCTCGCCGCCCGGTCGGCGGCGGGCGCGGTCCTCGCCGAACAGGAACTCGCGGACGAGCCCGCCGGGGGAGGAGGGCGTCGCGCGCGTGGCGGCGGCGTTGTGGAAGACGCCGTCGGCGTACTGCGGAGACTGGCGCATCCGCTCAGCACGAGCTCCGGCGGCCTTCGCGCCGAAGGCCGCCGGAGTCAATGCTTGGAAGGTCATGCCACCGAGTCTACGAAGCGTTCCTGAGAGGAGCCCCAGCTTCGTGCAGGTGACGCAGCGTCTGCCGGTAGGAGGACACCAGCCCGGTGCGCAGGTACGGGATGCCGATCTCGGCGCAGTACGCCTGCACCATCGGCTGGGCGCGACGCAGGTGCACCGACGGCATGCTCGGGAACAGATGGTGCTCGATCTGGTGGTTGAGGCCGCCGAGCAGGACGTCGATCACCGGTCCGCCCGCGACGTTCCGGGAGGTGAGCACCTGCTTGCGCAGGAAGTCCAGGTCCGTCTTGCCGGTCAGGGTCGGCATGCCCTTGTGGTTCGGCGCGAAGATCGAACCCATGTAGACGCCCCACAGTCCCTGGTGGACCGCGAAGAACAGCAGCGCCAGACCGGGCGGGAGGACGATGAACAGCGCGGCGAGGTAGACCGCGACGTGGGTGAACAGCAGCGCCGCTTCGAGCCCGCGACGGCGCAGGCCGGGGCGCGCGACCGCGCGGATGCCGGACCAGTGCAGGTTGAGGCCTTCGAGGGTGAGCAGCGGGAAGAACAGCACCGCCTGGTGGCGGCCGATGAACCGGGGCACGCCGCGCGCCTCACGGGCCTGGCGCTGGGACCACACGAGGACATCCGGGTCGACGTCCGGGTCCAGTTCCTCGTGGTTCGGGTTGGCGTGGTGGCGGGTGTGCTTGTCCATCCACCACCCGTAGCTCATCCCGATGCCGAGGTTCCCGGCGAGACGCCCGGCGATCTCCGCGGGACGGCGCGTCCGGAACACCTGCCGGTGCGCGAGATCGTGCGAAAGCAGGGCGATCTGCCCGAACATGAACGCCTGGAACGCGGCCACGGCGAGCTGCCACCACGAGTCGCCGAGCAGCGCGAACGCGACCCAGCCTCCCGCGAACAGCACGGTCAGGAGCGCGATTCGAGCGGTGTAGTAGCCGGGGCGGCGGTCGAGCAGACCGGCGTCGGTGATCCGGCGGCAGAGCCGGGCGAAGTCGCTTCCCGGCCGTGGGGGCGAGGGGAGGACGAGCTTTTCGGTGGTCACCCGGGCGAGTATTGCGGCGCGGCGCCCCGGCGGGAAACCAGCAGACCCGACGGCTCGTGCTGGGGTTGTCCCCACCCCGCTCCTGTGCATTCCCGGCGCGGTGCTGCTCAAGCGCTTGCCGAGGCGCCGGGCGACGGCTCCGGAACGGCCTCCGGGGGCACCAGGGTTACTCCAGGTGCCAGGGAAATTTCCATCGTTCGGCGGTCTGCCCCTCCGCGAAGCGGCCGCTCCTCAGTGCGACCGCCGCCGGGTCACCTCCGCGATGCTCGCCCAGTCGAGGTCCGCGCCGCCCTGCTCGACCGCGGTGGCGAACACGTCCTGAAGAACCGGTCCGGCGGGCAGTTCGACGCCCAGTTCGCCGGCGGTGTCCAGCGCGAGTTTCAGGTCCTTCAGCCCGAGCGCGGCGGTGAACCCCGGCGGCGTGTAAGCGCTGGTGGCGATGGCGTCGCCGTAGCCACGGTAAACCGCACCGGGAAAGACGGAATCGTTGATCATGTCGACGAACTGCCCGGCGTCCAGTCCGGCGTTCTCCAGCAAGGTGATCGATTCGGACAGCGCCTGCAACGCGTGAATGATCAGATAGTTCACCGAAATCTTCGCCGTCGGCGCGGCGTCCACGGCGTCGCCGAACTCCCAGACCCGCCGTCCGATCGCAGCCAGCATCGGCGCGGTTTCGGCACGGACGTCCGCGGCGCCGGACACCAGCACGGTCAGGTTCCCGGCCACCACGGCTTCCGGACGGCCGACCACCGGTGCACTGAGGTACCGCCCGCCCTGCGCGGCGAACTCGCGCGCCCCGCCCGGGCTGATTGTCGCGTGGTTGACGTGGACAAAGCCCTCCGGAGCGGAACGGAGCCGCTCGGCGGTGAACACCTGCCGCACCGCGGCTTCGTCACTCAGCATGGAGAAGACTGTCCCGGTGGCGATCGCGTCCTCGGGAGTTTCGCCCACGGTCGCGCCTCGCGCGGCCAGCTCGTCCGCTTTGCCCGCGCTGCGGCTCCACACAGTGACGTCGTAGCCCGCGTCGAGCAGGCGTCCGGCGATGGCGGTGCCCATCCTCCCGAGCCCGATGAAACCTACCCGGCGTGATTGCTCGGTCATGATCATTCCTCCAGTCATTGACAGCTCAGCGCTTCGGTCATTTCTTCGTCGATCTTGCGCAGTAGCGCGCGGTTCGGACGCAGCGTTCCTTCGATGTCGCGCAGCTGTCCGTTGTCGTCCACGTCCGCGTCGGTGATGACGGCTTCGACGTGGGTGTCGAGCACTCGCATGTGCAGCCCCTGCAGGACGGTGACGAACTGCTCGGCGGCCTTCCCGCCGCCGCGGGTGCCGTAGGCGAGCAGGCTCGCGGGCCGATCGCGCCACTCCCGGTAGAGATAGTCCAGCGCGTTCTTGAGCACCCCCGGATAGCCCCAATTGTATTGCGGGAACACGAAAAAGAACCCGTGATAGCTCCGCACGAGCTCGCTCCAGGCCCGCGTGTGCTCGTGTGCGTACTGCTGCGCCGCGGCCTTGACGGGCTCGTCCAGGAACGGCAACGCGATCTCCGCGAGGTCGACCAGCCCGTAGCCGAGTTCGCTGTCCTCCTGCAGCCGGGTTCGCGTCCAGGCCGCGACATCCGCGCAAATCCGGGAAGGGCGGGTGCTGCCCACGACGACAGCAATGCGTTTCGTGCCTGCCATCAGCGCGCTTCCCCTCGGTTCGTCTCACGGACTGTTGGCGACACGAACCAAAATAGTTGGTGTCACGAACTAAGTCAAGCTAACCTGGTTCCGTGACCGCTTCCCCGCCCGCAGACGAACCGCCGCCGGAGCTGAACCTCACCGACGCCCTCGTCCAGCTGTCGTTCATCGTGCAAGCCGTGCTGGGCCGCCTGGCCGGGGACGAAGGACTGTCCGTCACCCAGCTGCGCATGCTCGCCGTGCTGGACGACCGCGAGATCGGCATGCGGCAGCTCGCCGGGATCCTCGAACTGGAGAAGTCCAGCGTCACCGGGCTGGTGGACCGGGCCGAACGCCGCGGCTTGGTCCAGCGCGTCGCGGTCCCCGGCAACCGCCGAGCCGTCCACGTCACGGTCACCTCGGCGGGGCGAGCTGTGGTGCACCAGGTGCGCGAAGCGATCGACACCGAACTGGGCCAGCTGGCGGCAACCCTGAGCGACAGCCGCCAGGACACCTTCCGCCGCACCATTGAGTCGCTGATCCACCACTACGCGACCGAACACGCCATCCCGCTGTAAACCGGGCTGCGGCTCGAGGGCTGCGAAACCGGTATGAAACTAACCTGCCGAGTGCCGCGCCGTCTGGCAGCGTGTGCGCATGCGCAGCTACTACCTCCCCCCGATCGTCCCCGTAGTCGCTCTCGTCCTCATGCCGTTCCTCCCCTTCGTCAACTCCTCCGGCCTGTGGCTGGGCTTGCCGAAGATGATGGTCTGGGGCGCGTTCTGGTGTCTCATGTTCACCCCGGCGCTGCTGCTGTCGGAACGCTTGCTGTCCCGCAGCGGCGAGGAGGATTGACGATGATCCTCGCCTTCACTCTCGCCGGCATCGTGCTCATCGGCGTGCTCGGCTTCGTCGGCCGCCGCCGTCCCGCAGCGGACCTCGCGGAATGGACCGTCGGCGGCCGGAAGTTCGGCGCGCTGACCATGTGGTTCCTGCAAGCGGGCGAGGTCTTCACGACCTTCACCTTCCTCGGCATGGCCGGGCTGGCGTTCTCCGGCGGCGTGGCCGCGATGTACGCGCTGCCGTACGTGCCGATCGCCTACGTGATCCTGTTCTTCCTCGCCAAGCGGATCTGGCGGATGGGCAAGGAACGCGGCTACCTGACCCAGGGCGACTTCCTCGAAGACCGGTATTCGAGCCGCGCGCTGGGCACCGTGTCGGCGATCCTCGGCGTCGTGTTCGTGCTGCCGTACCTGCAACTGCAGATCACCGGGCTCGGGCTGATCGTCCGGCTCGTGACCGGCGACCACGCGTCCGGCACGCTCAGCATGATCGCGGGCAGCGTGCTGGTGGTCGCGTTCGTGCTGTGGGCCGGGCTGCGCGGCGTCGCGGCGACGTCGTATTTCAAGGACGCGATCATGCTCGTCGTCCTGGTGGTGCTGATCATCGCGGTGCCCGCGCACTTCGCGGGCGGCGTGTCCGGGGTCTTCCACAAGATCGACCAGCTGCATCCGGAGAAGCTGTTCGTGCACGCCGGGGCCAACGACCACACGTGGTTCATCACGAGCATGCTGGTCAGCGCGATCGGCGTCGGGCTGATGACGCTGCCGCACACCTGGCCCGCGCTGATGTCCGCGCGCGACCCGAAGGTGCTGCGCCGCAACTACACCTGGATGCCGGTGTACGAGCTGTGCCTGCTGCTGCCGATGATCATCGGGTTCGCGGCGGTCCTGGTGGTGCCCAAGGGAAGCGACCCGAACGGCGTGCTGCTGACCTTGAGCAAGGACGCGCTGCCGGGCTGGGTCACCGGGCTCGTGGTGGTCGCCGCGACGGCCACCGCGATGGTGCCCGCGGCGGGCATCCTGATCGGCATTTCCTCGCTGGTGGCACGGAACATCACCCGGGTGCGCAGCGAGCGCAAGCAGTTCTGGATCAACCACGGGACGGTCGTGCTGGCCAGCGCGCTCGCCCTGGTGCTCGGCATCTTCCGGCCGGACCTGCTGGCGAACCTGCTGCTGCTCACCTACTCCGGCTCGGTGCAGCTGGCCCCGGCGAACCTGCTGGGCTTCCTGAAGAAGGTCCCGGTCGGCAAGGTCCCGGTGTTCGCCGGGCTGCTGGCGGGCGAGGTCGTGGTGATCTGGCTGACCTTCGTGGACACCAAGCTCGTCGGCACGGTGAACGTCGGGCTGGTCGGCCTCGCGGTCAACGTGGTCGTGCTCGCCATCGCGGCAGCCGTCGAACGGGCCGTGACCCGGTCCGGAAACGTTGTGCAGACAGGAGAACCGGTATGACGCGGACCCTTTTCACCGGCGGCACGGTGTTCGACGGGACGGGCAGCGCGCCCGCCCCGGCGGACGTCGTGGTCGAGGACGGCCGGATCGTCGAGGTCGGCACCGGCCTCGACGGCGACCGCGCGGTGGACTGCGCCGGCGCGATGCTGCTGCCCGGGATGTTCGACTGCCACGTGCACGTCACGGTCTCCGACCTCGGGTTGCTGCAGCGCGTCCAGAAGCCGTTCTCGTACCAGTTCTACGAGGCGGCCCGGAACCTGTGGACCACCTTGAAGCTCGGCATCACCACCGTGCGCGATGCCGCCGGGGCCGATCTCGGCATCAAGCAGGCGGTCGCGGACGGCCTGATTCCCGGTCCCCGCTTGGAAATCGCGATCGGCCTGATCAGCCCGACGGGCGGGCACGGCGACGGGTGGATGCCGTCCGGGCATTGCGTCCCGCTGTCGCTCCCGCATCCCGGTCGTCCGAGCGCGCTTGCCGACGGCCCCGACGAGATGCGCCGGGTGGCGCGCACGCTGTTGCGCGCCGGGGCGGATGTGTTGAAGGTCTGCACCACCGGCGGCGTGCTGTCCCCTCGGGACGATCCTCGGCATTCGCAGTTCACGCCGGAGGAATTGGACGTCCTGGTCGCCGAAGCGACCATGCAGGGGCGGGCGGTGATGGCGCACGCACAGGGCGCGGAGGGGGTCAAGAACGCCGTCCGCGCCGGGATCCGGTCGATCGAACACGGCATCTACCTCGACGACGAGGCGATCGAGCTCATGCTCGCGCGCGGCACCTGGCTCGTCCCGACGCTGGTGGCTCCGGTGAACGTCATCCGCGCGGCGGCCGCCGGCGCCGCGTTGCCGGATGCGGTGGTGCAGAAGGCGAAAGAGGTCGCGGAAGTCCATCTCGAGTCGGTGCGCCGGGCCGTCGAAGCCGGGGTCCGGATCGCGATGGGCACCGACAGCGGCGTCGGTCCGCACGGGACGAATCTCGAAGAGCTGGAACTGATGCGCTCGGCCGGGATGAGCCCCGCGGACGTGCTGGTCGCCGCCACGTCGTCGGCCGCTCGGCTGCTGGGCAAGGACGCCGAACTGGGCCGCTTGGCGCCGGGGTATCGCGCGGACCTGGTGGTCGTTTCGGGCGATATTTACGATTTCCCGGCATTGGCGGGGAATGTTCGGGAAGTGTGGCAGGACGGAGCGCGCGCGGTTTAGGGCGGGGCATTCCCGAGCACGGCATACTTGCCGCCGTGATCATGAAAACCGAGGAACGCCACGCGTCCTGGCTCGAGCTTTTCTTCGACCTGGTCGCGGTCGCCGGCGTCGCCCAGCTTTCGCACCTCGTGCGCGGAACGACTTCCTGGAGCGACGCCGGCCTCTACGTCGTGTGCTTCCTCGCGTTCTGGACCGCGTGGATGTGCTTCACCGTGTACGGCAACGTCACCGGGGAAGCGGCGCGCGCGATGCCGGTGCTGCTCGCGATGGCCGGGCTGGTTTTCATGGCCGGTTCGGTGCACGACATCGGCGAGCACGCACAGGGCTTCGCCATCTCGTACGTGGCGGTGCGCGCGCTCGCCAGCCGGGTCTGGGAAGGCCGGGAAAACACGCGGATCATCGTCGAATGGCCGGTGGTGCACGCCGGGATGGGCGTGGTGCCGTGGGTCGTCTCGTTCTGGGTCGACGCGCCGGGGAAGTACCTGCTGTGGGCACTCGGGCTGGCGATCGACCTGGTGGCCGGGCTGACCATGTCGGGGGAGCAGGTCGCGGCCAAGGTGGCGGAACGGGCCACCCAGTCGAAGCGGCCGGTGCCGGGGCTGGCCTTCGCGCACCTGGACCTCGCGCACTTCGGCGAGCGGCTGGGGCTGTTCACGATCATCGTGCTGGGCGAGGGCGTCCTGACGGTCACCGACGCGATGACGGAGATCCCCGACTGGGAGTGGCCGCTGCTCTCGACCGTGCTCGGGGTGCTGGCGCTGCTGGCGGCTTTGTGGGGAGCGGCGTTGTTCCAGGGATTCGGCGGGATTCCCTATCTGTCCCAGACTGCCTGGGGCCCGCGGGTCCTGCTGCCGGTGCACTGCCTGGTGGCCGGATTGCTGGCGGCGCTGGCGGCCGGGTTCGGGGACGCGGTGGAGTCGGTCGCGCACGGACACCTCGCGGCGGGGACGCGATGGCTGCTGTGCGGGTGCGTCGCGGCGTTCACGGTCGTGGGCGTGGTGGCGCGGGTGGCTTCCGGGAGGTGGAAGCCGTGGGACTTCGTCGCGGTGCTCGCCGGGGTGGGGGTTCCGGCCGCGCTGGGCCTGGCCGGCGCGACGCTGACCCCGGCGCGGTTCTTGTGGTTGCTGCTGCTCGCGATCGTGCCCGGGCTGGTGCGGGAGTTGCCGCGGCGTCGGCAGGTGGCGGCTTCGGGCGCGGAAGGTCCGTGAAGGGCCCCCTCACGGCGCGCTGGTCGTGAGGGACCCCTTCACGGCTTTTCAGACGTTGGCGAGGAGATCCTTCAATGCGGCCGCGAACTTCGCCGGATTGCGCTGCGGCGCCAGGTGCGCGCCCGGCGTCTCGGTGAACGGCAGCCCGAGTTCGAGCGCGAGGATTTTGGCGGGCTGGTAGTGGTACCAGCCGCGGCTGCCCTCCCCGGCGACCGGCACGATCTCGGTGTTCGTCCGGCGGAGTGCGCGCAAGTCCGGCAGGTAGTCGAAGAACTCGGTCAGCTCGCGGTCGAACAGCCGGAGCCAGTCGCCCTCGTTCGGCAGCCGCAGATGCGGCAGGTCGGGCAGCGCGGCGCCGGCGATCCCGTCCGCGAACCGCGTGACCGCGCCCATCAGATCACCCGAACGGGCCAGCCGGACCTGCGCCGCGGCGGCCTCGAGAATCCCCTCGGCGTCCGGCATCAACTGGATCGCGGGCGGCTCGTGCGCGACGAACACGGCGACCCGGTCCGGATACCGCGCGACGAGGTCCAGCCCGATCAACGCACCGGCACTGGTCCCGAACATCGACACCGGCCCGCTCCCGCCGACGTGGTCGAGCACCGCGAGCGCGTCGTCCGCCTGCAGCGCCACCGGAACGGGCCCGGTGGTGGTGTCCGTGCTGGCGAAATGGCCGCGCCGGTCGTAGGTGATCACGGTGAAGTCCGTGCGCAAAAGCTTGACCAGCGCCCGGAACGAGTCCGCCGCGCCGGTCCCGCCGGGGACCAGCAGCAGCCGCGGCCCCTCGCCGGTCGTGCGGACGGCCAGCTCGCCGCCCTCGACCGGACAGCGATGCTCGGCAGTCTCCGCATCTTCCGCGATCATGCCGAGAGTCAAGCACAACCCGGGTCACCCGATCGCTTCCGGGACGCCGGTTTTTGTCGGTGGGGGGTGCGAGACTCCGGGAATGACGAGTTGGGATGAGTTCAGTGCCGCCGCCCCGGCATTGGCCTCGCGCGTACGAGCCCGCTTCGCCGCCGCGGATTCGCACGTCTTGGCCACCCTGCGCAGCGACGGTTCGCCGCGAGTGAGCGGTTCGGAGATCGACTTCCGCGACGGCGAGGCGTACATCGGGTCGATGCTCGACGCCCGCAAGGCCCGCGACCTCCAGCGCGACGGCCGCTTCGCCCTGCACGCCTACCCCGGCATCGAGGAAGGCGGCGACGCGAAAATCGCCGGCCACGCGGTGGAGATCACCGATCCGGCGGAGGTCGCACGCATACAGGAGGGACAGGAGAGCCACCTGTTCCGGCTGGATCTGCGGGAGGCCGTGGTCACGTGGGTGGAGGACAACACGCTGTGGATCGAATCGTGGCACCCCGGGAGCTGGGTGCGCTTCGCGAGGCCGGACAACGGTCCCGCGGTACGGACGGAGCTGGAGGTGACGGGGGAGGAGAAGGGTTGAGGAGCGCGCAGCGGACCCTGCGATGAGCTCTAGCCTGGGCTGATGAAACTCACGTCCACCGTGCTCGACGCGCCCGACCCCCGAGCACTGGCCGAGTTCTACCGGGAACTGCTCGGATGGCCGATCGGCGCCGACGAACCGGAGTGGGTCACGCTACGTCCGTCCGGCGGCGGGGCTGGCCTGTCGTTCCAGCTGGAGACGCAGTACGTGCCGCCAGTGTGGCCTGCCGAGCCGGGGAAGCAGCAGATGCAACTGCACCTCGACTTCGAGGTCGACGGACGCGCCGCGCTGGAAGCCGCGGTCACGAAGGCAGTCGCGGCCGGTGCTCGGATGGCCGAGTTTCAGCCGCAACAGCACGTGCGCGTGCTGCTGGATCCGGCTGGGCATCCGTTCTGCTTCTGGACTGACGACCGGCCTTAGCCACCACCGCACCGGCGGCGGAAGTCTCGGTCGCTGGCGCTCCGGAGCCGTGGCATCGAACGCCGCTTTCCGCCGTGTCCCGCGTGAGAGTTTCCTTGCCGCAGCGGAATTGGTGCCAGCGCGGCAAGAAGCGAGCCCGGACCCGACCGGGCCCCGGCTGCCTGCTCAGCTCCGCTTCCAGTTCGTCGCGGTGGCGGCGCTCTGCTGGCAAAGCTGCGCTTCTGGTTTGTCGCGG